>JBILHA010000001.1:0-509231 GCA_044350705.1 Kapaibacterium sp. (SeqCode)
TCGAAGCGGGAATTTAGTTTTCACCAATCGTCCCGGAGATCCTAATATTCGCCGTGAAGAGATACTTGGAAAGCGTTTGCGAGAGGAGCAAATTGAGCCTCTTTTAGAAATCGTGAGAGAACAGAGCAAAGCTGCTCGAGAGAGAGTAAGGGCTGAGTCTGAGATTGAAGGCTTTAATTTTGCAATAAATCTTGTACTTCGGGGCTACGCTTTTTCTCAAGACGTTTTCCGTGCGCTTTCAGAGCCCTCGTTTGGAGGAGGTGGTTATCTTACTGATCGAAGCGGGAATTTAGTTTTCACCAATCGTCCCGGAGATCCTAATATTCGCCGTGAAGAGATACTTGGAAAGCGTTTGCGAGAGGAGCAAATTGAGCCATTGTATGAGATGAATCGACAGGCGAATGTTGCTGTTCAGGAAAGGGCACGTGCAGATAGAGAGCTTGCCGCTTTTGATACTGCGTATAATTTTGTCGCCAGGGGATTTATTACAAATGAGCGAGTATTGCAGGCTTTGGTAGAGCCCTCGTTTGGTGGAGGTAGTTATCTTACTGATCGAAGCGGGAATTATGTTTATATTTCTCGTCCCGAAGATCCTAATATTCGTCGTGCAGAACTTGGAGGAAGAACATTAAGTGAAGAATCAGCGAATGTTCTCAGGCCCTTGCTAGAGATTCTCAATTCTTCGCTTTTTTCTGAAGAAATTAAAGTCAATTTTAAGAAATATTTACAAACAAAAGATGAGGCTATTTTTGAAAGAATAAAGATCCTTCTTGCTAATGAAGGCGATACTGGCAAGACAGAGAAAGTTGAACGATCGGTTAAGGCTTTGCAAGTTTTTATTACGAGGGTCAATTTGCGGAAAGATGTTTATAAGGGAATTGTAGAAAATGATTCGCCGGAAAATATTGCTCAGATTCTTGCTCGATTTGAGGGAAAAGAGTTGGCTGATATTGCATTAGCTGGGGGTCTTCGAGATGCTGTTGCGGCGAAAAGAAAGAGCGATGTTTTGAGGGAGGCGATACCGCTTCTGACCCGAGGGAGGAGAGATGTTGGGCGTGTTCTGGAATTGATGCAGCCTCTCATTGCCTCTAATCGTGAAGATCAAAGAAAGATTGGGCTAGAAGTTGTAAAGCTTGTCTATGCTGCTGAGTTGGCAGGTTTTCGTGATGAAGTGCAAAAGATGATCGCGCAAAAGGCCGATCCAGAAACGATCCGTATTTATATCGATGGATTTCCTGTACGTCCTACCGTAGGAGATTTTGATTATGTAAAGACTATTACGGAAGTTCGAGATAAGGCATTTGCATGCTTGGAAGGGATTTTTGAAGTAAAAGCTCTTGAACGTACGGTAAAGATTCGTGAAAGTTTTTCTGCCGCTAATCCTGAGATGGTACTTGAAAATATCTCGGCATTGCCTGGTGAAAGTGAGCGAGAGCGTGCTGTTAAAGTTCAGCTCCTTGAACTCTATAAGAAATACGTCGCTGCAAATCGGCCAGATATTTTTGATGCACGATTTGCGGAAGAAATTCGCGTACGTGAAGCAGAGCAGCTTCAAGCAAAATTTGAGAGTCCCGAGAAAGGAAAAAATAAAGAGGGATTTAACTTTGTTCGCGATCGGTTTGTAGAGACTATTTATCCTCTCGTGGAATCTTTGCGTGCAGATGGAGGATCTGTGGGTGAGAAAGTGAGGGAGATTTTGGATTCTACAGAAAAGGATCCTCAAAAAAATCCTCGTCGATCGTTTGAACAACGGCTTAGACAGCTTGAAGCGCAGCGCGTTCTTACTGATAGAGAGAAAAACTATCTTCAGTCCGTTGAGCTCATGTCGCTTTTTAATCCGTATTTAGTCGCATGTGTCTTTGGAGATCCAGGAGTTACGAGCGAATTTTTGCGGCACCATTTTGAAAGGATTTCTCGAGAAACGACCTCGCAGTTGAAGGATGGGGATTATGTTCCTCTTCTGCAGATAGGTCTTGGACCAAATGGTCTGGCGGCGCTTGGAGAGGGGGTAAGAAATAATGCTGCACTCATGAGTGAAGTGCTGGTTATCGATGCGGGAGAACAGCCCGGGGGACCTTTTGCGATCCCTCGAGGAGCTGCATGGGAATTAAATAGTGCAAATAAGCGTGGATCGGCGGCTCGCCAGCTTCCTGATGCTCCTGGTACTGATGAAATCAAGACGATTCGATCGTATGGGAGTCCGTTGCGTTGGTATCCTGGAGAGCGCAGTGGGGGCAAAGATACGCGGGGTGGCAGTATTAATGCGACGGTAGATTATTTAATCACTCCAGATGATCTTTCTTCGGCGCGTTATCCTACGAATGAAGAGCTCCAAATTGTTCTTGCCATGCAAGCAGCACTTCTGACGAAGCGTGTTGCTCTTCAAACAAAATTTGTTGACATGGAGCCCGATCTGGATCCTCATGGACCAAAAGATGAGCACGGAAATTTCCTTCGAAAGATTGTTACGCTTGAGATAACAGAACCAAACGGCAAGCGTGAGGTTCGTATTAAGACCGACGCTATTTGGGGTTCTACCGGTTTAGGTGAACCAGGATATGGTTTTAAGCTTCAAGGCAGTCGTGCAGAAAGGGTGATGCAACAAACGAAAGATGCAACTTTCCCGAAGATTTGCACCACTCTTGAGGGTTTTCAGGCGTTTGCTGATAGGACTCGTGAACAGGTTTCTCCTGGTGACACGATTGTTATCTGGGGGAAGGGTAACTCGGCTGATACGCTTATTGAATACATTGGAAGTTTGTTCCAAGGAGATAATCCTCGAGTGCGAGACATCACAAAGATTTATGTGATCTGTGATGGAGATTTGAGTGCTCGTCCTCGTTACTCGCTTATTAGCGATCTTAAGCCGCGTAATGGACGAGGAAATCTCATTGAGCAGATCAATGCGCGTGTTACTGATGTTGATTTTGCTTCTGCAGAAGGAGATCCTGCTACAAGAAAGATTGTGGTGTATGGACAGGATGGACGCATGATTCGTAATACCAATGGAGAGGTTATTGTTGGTGATGCGGGCATTGCTGCAACGGGATTCCGTTCAAAACTCGATGCGCTTTTTGAGGGTTATGCAGAGAAGATAACAGGAAAAAAAGGCGCGGTAAATCGTGAGCCTCTTGTTCTTCCCACGAATGAGAACGTGCCAGTTGCCGAAACCCTTAAGGGCGATCCAACAGTGCTTATTTTGGGAACTGCTTCAAGCCCTGAATTCGATAAAGTTGATAAGCTTGCTCAGCTTCCTCAGTCGGCTCGTGAAGCGCTTCTTCGTAATGGTGCGGAGAACGCGGTGGCTATTGGATTTAGAGCCCCTGATGTGCAGGCTGCAGTGAATATTTGGTTAAATACGCAAGAAGTTCGTGTAGAAGGTACGTCCGTGAAGCGTGAACGTGGCGTGCTGATGGTCGATGAACCCGGGGGCTTTTCCCCGGGAGAAGCGTTTAGTTTACAAACCATGGTGGGCGGAAAAGAAAGAATTCCTAATAATGTTGCTGATGCCGTACGGGCTTTGTCACCCCTGTTTATTTATAACGTAGGAAACATGGTTGAGCTTCGTACATCCGAGGGAAAGCAGTTTACCGGCGAGCTTACTTTTACGTTGACCTACGACAAAGCTCGTGATGAGTTGGGATTGCTGTATTCCGAGGAGAATGGTTCCCCCGTTTCTCAGCAAGTGGTAAATGCGGTGCGTGCGGCATGTATGGATAAAGATGTGCAAAAGTACGCGCTTGTTGCTTTGAAAAAGAAGAGAAGAAATCCGAAATTGGATGTTGTGCTTTCGTTTAAGAATGGATTTGTAGATCCTAGGACTACGTTTATTCAGGAATAGAGCAGCTGTTTAAGAAGCAAAAATCACCTTCGCAAAGAAGGTGATTTTTGTGGAGCGGGTAGAGGGAGTCGAACCCTCGTCACAAGTTTGGAAAACTCGGATAATAACCGTTATACGATACCCGCATTGATGAAACTGCATATATTCGTCAACTTTCGACTCACTCCTTGATTGTATCGACGACGTACTATGAGGTACGTCTTGACGATCCAATCGGCGTCGTTCGTCGAAACTTGCCAGAATATCTGCAGTTTCATGCGTTCGACGTTTTGAGTCAAAACTTAGCGCAATATATTTCGTTCCGTATTGCTTGTTTCTTGCTCCGATATGAACGACTTGTAACGAAAGAGATGGTACACCAGGAAAAAAGGGTTTGCAACCCGGGGGATGTCTATAAAAAAAGGGACGCCCGGCGGTCGTGGAGACGACCACCGGGCTACGGGGGAGGGGGCGGGGGCGCAGGCGGAGCTGGGCGCGAGGATCTCTCGAGGAGTTTTTTGACTCCTCGCCCTGCTCGTTGGAGCAGGGTTTTGAGAAGTCTTTTTGCCGCCTTGTGAGAGGCGACTTTCGCTTTTTTCCCTTGCTTTTTTGCCATCGCCTTGACGGCTGACCATGGCAGGGTGATGGGCAGGAACCAGACCCAGAGCAGTTTGTTTATGCTCCAGGCCACGCCCTTCCCGATGAGGGGAATTTTTCCTCCCCAATGCCTGATTGCCAAGAAGAGGAGAGGGAAGAAAACGAGATATCCCACCCATGCACTTGGCTCATTGAAGAAGTTCATTGCAGATCCTTTATCAGAAGGTTTTTCGAGATCTCAGAACAAGAAATATTAGCACATTTTTAACAAAAAAACAATCCCTACTTCGTTCCTCTTCTGTCGTCGAGGAGCTACGTTAGGGATTGGCTTATTTGTTGACGTCGGCTTCTCTCTGGAAAAGCCGACTCTTTAAGTACTGCATCGGTGTATCCGCATCAACGGGAAATGGCTTGCGGATGTAATGAGTATAGCTATCTCTTCGGGGAGGAGAAGATAGGGATGTGGGAAAGGGATATTTTTAGCTATCTTTAGCCTTTTTTACTACTTTCCATACCCCCGGTTCTGTTTCTTCAAAACGCGCATGTGAGATTTTGAAGCCTGCTGCAAGTTTATGTCCTCCTCCGCCAAATCTTTTTTCTGCGAGCGTGGCGACGTCGCGAGTTCTACTTCTGAGGCTCCCCTTGAGCGATCCATCAGCTTTTTCGTAATATACGAGGACGGTTTCATGTGAAGTGTCGAGCACTTCGTTGAGATATTCTGACAGCGATTTGATGTCATCTTCGGTTGCTCCGGCGTCTTGTATATCTTTCTCGGTGATTCCGGTTACGGTTGCTTCAAGATCTGGATCAAACGAGAGGCGAGAGAGCGCAATTCCCCAAAGTTTGAGTGAAGCAAGGGATTTGTTCATCATCGTATTTTGTACGATAGGTTTGAGGCGTGCTCCTCGTGCGATGAGCTCACTTGCAAGCCGCATGACGGTGTCGTTGGTGTGCTGTGTGGAAAAGAGAATGGTATCGGTGCACATTCCGGTTAAGAAGCACTGTGCCGCCGCTTGTGAAATTGGTAGTCCCAAGGTTCTTACAAAGCGGTATGCTACATCTGCGGTAGAAGGCGCGTGAGGCTCGATGAGGTTCATGTCTCCGTAATGGGGATTTGTCGCATGATGATCCATGCAAATGACTGGAACTTTATAGATCATCTTTGAGAGAACGGGAGGAAGGTAGGCGCCATCGGAATTATCGCACACGATGATGAGATCAATCGTTTTATCCTGAAAGATTTTCGCGTCTCGAATAATGTGTTCTACGCCCGGGATAAAAGCGAGAGCGGCAGGAAGGGGTTTTGGTGAGAAAACTGACACTTTTATCTTCAGTTGCACAAGAACATGGAATAATCCCAGGGTAGAGCCCAGCGTATCCCCATCGATACGTTCATCGGTCATGAGGAGGACGTGTTTTGAAGCGAGAAGAGATTGAGCGATGCGTTCGTAGACCGGATGCGTCATAGGGAAGGGGGAAACGTACTATCCCGAAGCACTCTCGTCAAGAACGAAAAAGACGAGCTATGATGGCCCCAGTCTATGTACCTCTCCCGTATCGATATTCAGGGATTTAAAACGTTTGCCGCGAAAACGACCCTCCATTTTCCTAGGCCCACCCCTGATCATAAACCGCTCACGGTCATCGTGGGTCCTAATGGATCGGGAAAATCGAATCTTGCGGACGCAATTCGTTGGTGTTTGGGAGAGCAATCATTAAAGCATCTTCGTGGAAAGGAGGCGCAAGATATTATTTTTTCAGGCTCTTCTGGAAAAGCTCGATCAGGATTTGCGGAGGTTGTTTTAACTTTTGAGAATACTGATGGAGCATTGGGCGATGTTGCCGAGATGACTATTGCGCGTCGTTTGTATCGTGATGGAGAGAGTGCGTATCTTTTGAACGGAGAAGAAACGCGGCTTCAAGATATTCAATTGTTTTTAGCGGAGGCTGGCGTGGGACAGCGATCATATGCGGTGATTGGTCAGGGAATGATTGATCAAATTATTGTCGCTTCTCCGGAAGATCGAAAACAGTTTTTTGATGATGCAACCGGAGTGCGAGGTTTTCAAATGAAGCGTCATCAGGCGGTGCTTAAGCTTGATCGCGCATCACAAAATTTAGCAGAAGTAGAAATGTTGTTGGGAGAGCTCGAGCCTCGATTAGCGCTGCTGCGGAGACAGGTTAAAAAGCTTGATGAACGGGCGATTGTTGAGGCGCATTTTACGCATGCGGCCATGCAGTATTACGGAACCTTGTGGTGGAAGGTTATTGATGAGCGTGTAAAAGGTGAGGGTGAGTATGGACGAGTGAAACAGCGGGTTGATGAAATGAAGAGAAAAGGAGCTGAAATTGATGAGCAGCTTTCGCGTTTAGAGCATGAGCATAGAGCTTCACAATCCGTGCATGATGCAAAGCGTCAAGAAAGTCAGCAAGCATATAAGCGAGCCCTTGAAGAGCTTCATGGTGCTCGAAAAGCGCATGCGGTTGCTGAACAGGAAATTGCTCTTGCGCGTGTTCGCGCACAATCATCTTGGGCGCCACTTCCTCTGCATGACATTGTTGCGGAAGTGATAGCAGTAAAAGAAGCGCACGATCATTTAGTGAACGAACTCGAGAAAGTGCAATCTCTTGATGAGCTTTCTGCGCTTGTTACAAAAACGCATGATATCCGTGAACGTGTAGTAATGCTTCATAAGCGCCTCGTGAAGCCTGCTCCTGAAGCCTGGGAGCCAGATCCTCTGTTGCTAGCTCAAGTTGCTGATGCAGAAGAGCAGATTGTGCGTGCGGAAAGTAAGGTCAAAGAAGCTGAAGAGATACTTAATGCGGTACAAAGCAATTCTGCTTCACCGAATCAGGAAGTATTTGTATTGCAGCGTGCAGCGCGTGAGGCGCATACGGAATTATTGCGCGCTGAGCAGGAGCTTCATGCGAGAGAAATTGCTCGTGCACGCTTTGACGCAGAGGCTGAGGGTCTTTTGCGTGAAATGCGGGACTTGCTTTCTCCTGAACTCGTTGATCGTGTTCAGCGACAAGCTCCGGAGATCCGTGAACAGGATATTTCTCGTGCTCATGAAGAGGTGCGCAGACTTCGCCATCAATTAGAAGTCATTGGAAGTATTGATCCTGAGGTTGTCAAAGAACATGCAGAAGTTTCTGAGCGTTATACGTTTTTAACGGGTCAGGTTGCTGATCTTCGTCAGGCAATTTCTTCAACGCGAGAAGTGGTTTCTGCGCTTGATACAGAAATTCAGGAAACTGCTGAAACTGCTTTTGCTACCATGAATACTGAATTCCAGAAGTACTTTGCGGTTCTTTTTGGTGGAGGAACTTGTTCTTTGCAGCGGGTGAAAAGAGAAAAGGCTCCTGCGGCGGAAGGAGAAGAACAGGAGGAGCGCGCGTCTCTTGTTCCTGAGGCGGCTTGGTCTGGGGTGGAGATTATTGCCGCACCTCCTGGAAAGACGCAGAAGGGCCTTCAGCTTCTTTCCGGAGGCGAGCGGGCTCTTACCGCGATTGCGCTTTTGTGTGCAGTTATGGCAACGAATCCTTCGCCATTTGTGGTGCTTGATGAGGTTGATGCTGCGCTTGATGAAGCGAATACGGTTCGATTTGCAAATATTCTCGCAGAACTTCGACAGCGAACGCAGTTCTTAGTGATCACGCATAATCGTGCAACGATGGAAAAGGCAGATGCATTGTATGGGGTGACGATGGGGGGCGATGGGATGAGCCAGCTGTTGTCGGTGAAGCTCGAGGATTACGTTCAGGGAGATTCGGCGCGACGATAAGTATGGATCACGAACGGTATTTTTATGAGGCGGTAGAGGAGGCAAAAAAGGCGACGTGCGCTCGACGTCTTTGCGGGAGTATCGTGGTCGCAGTGTCGGGAGAAGTTATTGGACGAGGGTGGAATGGGCCTCCGGCGAGAGATGAGCTTCAACGACGATGTGACCGGAAAGGTGAGTTACACACCGATTTTAAAAGTGATAAGACTTGTTGTATTCATGCAGAGTGGCGAGCTATTTTTGATGCCCTTCGTCACCATCCGGCAAAGATAGAAGGAGCGGCACTCTATTTTGCGGCAGTTGATGAGGAGGGAGAGCATGTGTTTGCGGGTGCGCCGTATTGCACTATTTGTTCCAAAATGGCGCTCGATGTTGGGCTTCGGTGGTTCGGACTGTGGCACGAAACGGGCATTCGCATGTACGACACTCGGGAATATAACGACCTTTCTTTTGCGTGGAAGCCGTGATATCGTTGCGGTATTTCTATGCCTTATCCTCGAAAGAATACTCCTCGTTCCCAATCCTCTCGTCGTGACGAGAAGACTAGTTGGGAGCCTGTTGCCAAGTGGTACGGCAAGCATTTAAAAGATGAAGATACCTATCAGACGACGATTGTTTTTCCGAAAACACTTTCTCTTTTGGCTCCAAAGAAGGGAAGGGTTTATTTGGATATTGCGTGTGGAGAAGGTTCTTTTGCCAAAGAGGTAGCGAAGAAGGGTGCGGATATTTTTGGTATCGATATTTCCTCGACGCTTATTCGCCAAGCACAGGAAAAGCGTATTCATGGTGCGACATTTCGTGTTGCGAATGCGAAAGATTTTGCGCGCTACTATCCTGAGAAAAGTTTTGATGGAGCGACGTGTATTTTGGCGATTCAAAATATTGATGACATGGTTGCAGTATTTCGTGATGCTGCGAAGGTGCTGCGACCCGGATCTTCTTTTGTTCTTGTGATCAATCATCCTGTTCTTCGCACCCCTCGTCAAACGTCTTGGGGTTATGACGAAGGAAAAAAGATGCAGTACCGTCGCGTTGATGGCTATATGATTCAGCATGAGATTCCTATCTTGGCTCATCCAGGAAAGGGGGAGAGAAGTGAACGGACATTTTCCTATCATCGTCCCATGCAAGATTACGTGACCGCTTTAGTATCTGCGGGTTTTGTGATTGATGGGCTTGAAGAATGGACTTCGGACCGCCGCAGCGAATCAGGTGAACGAGCACGTACAGAAAATCGTTCTCGTAACGAAATTCCTTTGTTTATGGCGATTCGGTCTAAGCTTTTATAAAATTTTATGTCGATCGAATCTCGAGAAGTCGGACCGAAAAAAATACTGACTACTTCTCAAATGTTTGAAACATGGATACGTCAAGAAGGAAACCGCTATGAAAATCTTTTGACTGAAAGAGGCTTTTTACGTGAGGAAGAGAGGGGAAATGATCAAGCGATTTATGAAGCTTCCTGTGAATGGCGTAAAACTTATATTGCTGATTTAGGACTTGAAAACAAGGAGTGGCAAATGGAAACAGTTGAGCAGCCAGGCATGAGGGCGAAAACATGGTTTCTGGGAGGATGGGCGGGATGGAAGGGGTATCGTCCTGATGGTGCGCGTTTTACTACCTTTGAAGATGTGGTGCGAGGAATTATTCATCATAAATCTGGAATTCCTCCGCATCATCTTGAAGGTATTCCAAGTCTTGCGGCAAAAGCGAATGATCTTTCTTCTGGGGCAGCTTACTTTCTTCTTTCTTGTGGAGGGGATATAGCGGTTCTTGAAGGCACGAATCGTCTTGCAGCACTTGTGTATGCCGCTCAGATGAATATGTTTACTCCATCTCGATTGAATAACGTGTACCGATGTGATCTTCCTCTTGAAAAACAGCAGCTTTTTTATCGTTTTTGTGAAGATCGACCGGTAATAAAGGGAAAATACGCATAATCTCTTATTTTGCCCTACCATGTATTGACAAATATTTTATCTTCACGTAGAGTAGTCGCAAAAATAACCCCTTTATGATCGTATTTCGTCTCTCCCGTACCGGAAAAAAGAAGCAACCTTACTTCCGTATCGTTGTTCAAGATAAGCAGCGTGATCCATGGTCTCCTGCAATTGAAATTGTAGGAAACTTGAATCCTCGCCTTGAAAAGCAAGATGCTGTTCTCAATAAAGAGCGCATTGCATACTGGCTTTCCAAGGGTGCGCAGCCATCTCCTACGGTTCACAATCTTTTTGTTGATCTTGGGATTATGCAGGGTGAGAAGGTGAAGCATACGCGCATCACTGCCAAGCGTGCGAAGAAAATTGCTGAAAAAGCTTCAAAGGCGGAGTAATTCCTCTCTTGCAAAAGTCCCCCACATGGGGGACTTTGCGTTTTCTTCCTGATTTGTATACTAGGGACTGATGCGACCGGAGGTGAATGGCGGCACCGGACGCACTTACTTACCGCCAACCTACTGTATGGAATTTGATCAGGAGTTTGTTGAGTACATTGTAAAGAATCTCGTAAACAAGCCCGAAGAGGTTCGCACCGAACGCAAGGTCGATGATCAGGGCATTCTCATTACTGTGCATACTGCACAGGATGATATCGGGTACGTTATTGGTAAGGCTGGGAAGACCGCAATTGCTATTCGTACGCTTCTTGCAACGCTTGGAGCGAAGCATAATATGCGTATTAGTTTCCGTATTGATGCGCCGGATACAGGCAAGCGTCGCGGAGAAGAAATAGGTGCCGCACCTGTTGTTGCTCCTTCCGTGGGTGGAGATGATCTCGCGGTTGATAGTCTCACGTTCTAGTTTTCCCTTAGGAAGTCCGTGTTACCATAAGGTAACGCGGACTTTTTTATGCTTCATATTGATATTCTCACTATTTTTCCGGAAGTTGTTACCCCATACGCTCATGCGGCAATGCTTGGGCGTGCGCAGAAAAATAAACTTATACAGATTCGTGCGCATCAATTGCGTGATTATTCGGCTGATAAAAAACATCACAAGGTTGACGACACTCCATATGGGGGAGGCCCGGGCATGATCATGACTGTACAGCCTTTTGACGCCGCACTTCGGAAGATACGTTTGCGTAAGAAGCTTTTTTCACGAGTCGTGCCAAAAACCCACGTTGTGCTCACTGCAGCATATGGGAAGCCTTTTACACAGGCAGATGCTGCGCGATTGGCGCTGTATGATCAAGTTCTTTTTTTGTGTGGACGATATGAAGGCATTGATCATCGTGTAGAAGAAGCGTTTGTTGATGAGGTGTTTTCCATTGGCCCTTATGTGCTTACTGGCGGAGAGTTGCCTGCTCTTGTTATGACGGATGCAATCGCGCGAAATATTCCTGGCGTTTTGGGAAATCAAGAAACACTCGCCGAAGAGTCACATGCATCATCGGGATGGCTTGAATACCCGCAATATACCAAGCCAGAGCGCTATATCGTTGAGCCTTTCCCTGGAGAAAAAAAGCGAACTTCAGAGGAATTACGCGTGCCTGCTGAATTGCTCTCGGGAAACCATAAAAAAATTGCTACTTGGCGTTCTGCACAGGCGTTCAAGCGGTCTTCCCGAGAAGAATAAAGTTATCCCCAGAAATAGGGAAAAAAACTCTCGTGAAAAGACTTGACAGGTTTTTCAGGGTCTTATACACTGCCGCTCGTCGCTGAAGGGAATTTCTAGCGACTCGACCCTTCACAATTTCATATCCTAACAACGATGCAATCACATAAACAATTGTGTGATTACAGCGTCCCCAATCGCATCGAAAGATGCACTATAACAGAGTCTTTCTTCGGAAAGATTTCTTACTGAGAGTTTGATCCTGGCTCAGGATGAATGCTGGCGGCGTGTCTAAGGCATGCAAGTCGAACGGATGTATTTTTGTAGCAATACTTTGATACATTAGTGGCAAACGGGAGCGTAACACATTGGTAACTTACCCTGAACTCGTGAATAACTACTGGAAACGGTAGCTAATACGCGATATTGATGAGGGGGCTTATGCCATTCTCATTGAAAGAATTTCGGTTCAGGAGAGGCCTATGGCCCATCAGCTAGTTGGCGGTGTAATAGACCACCAAGGCTATGACGGGTACCAGGCGCGAGAGCGCGACCTGGCTCATTGGAACTGAGACACTGTCCAAACACCTACGGGTGGCTGCAGTCGAGAATATTCGTCAATGCACGAAAGTGTGAACGAGCGACGCCGCGTGTCGGAAGAAGGCCTTCGGGTTGTAAACGACTTTTATCAGGGACGAATTTTGACGGTACCTGAAGAATAAGGGGTTGCTAACTCTGTGCCAGCAGCAGCGGTAATACAGAGACCCCGAGCATTATCCGGATTTATTGGGCGTAAAGCGTTCGTAGGTTGTTTTGTAAGTCATTTGTTAAATCTTCATGCTCAACATGGAGGCTGCAGGTGATACTGTAAAACTCGAGTACGGGAGAGGCAAACGGAATACCCGGTGTAGCGGTAAAATGCGTTAATATCGGGTAGAACACCAAAGGCGAAGGCAGTTTGCTGGAACGTTACTGACACTCAAGAACGAAAGCGTGGGGAGCGAAAGGGATTAGATACCCCTGTAGTCCACGCCGTAAACGATGGTCACTAGATTTTGGAAGTTTCGACCCTTCCAGAGTCGTTGAAACAAGCTAACGCGTTAAGTGACCCGCCTGGGAAGTACGGTCGCAAGACTAAAACTCAAAGGAATAGACGGGGACCTGCACAAGCGGTGGATCATGCGGTTTAATTCGATGCAACGCGAGAAACCTCACCTGGGCTTGAAATGTAGCTGCAAGGTTCAGAAATGAACTCGCCTTCGAGGGTGCTATGTAGGTGCTGCATGGTTGTCGTCAGCTCGTGCCGTGAGGTGTACCCTTAAGTGGAATAACGAGCGCAACCCCTGTTCTGTGTTGTATTTTCACAGAAGACTGCCTCCGCAAGGAGGAGGAAGGAAGGGACGACGTCAAATCAGCATGGCCCTTACGTCCAGGGCAACACGCATGATACAATGGTTGGTACAAAGGGTGGCCAAGTCGCGAGACGGAGCAAATCCCATAAAACCAATCTCAGTTCGGATTGGAGTCTGCAATTCGACTCCATGAAGCCGGAATCGCTAGTAAAGGTGGATCATCACGCCACCTTGAATACGTTCTCAGGTCTTGTACTCACCGCCCGTCACGTCAAGAGAGTTGGGAACACCCGAACGTCGCCGCTCGGCGGCGGAAGGTGGGCTCAGCAATAGGGACGAAGTCGTAACAAGGCATCCGTAGCGGAAGCTGTGGATGGATCACCTCCTTTCAAAGGAATTTGTCGACTTTATATGTTCTTCGGAGTATATAGAGACTAAAAATCCTCTTTGGGACCTATGGGTTACCATTGAGGTGGACGCTGTAATCACAGAGTTGTTTATTGCAAAAGTTGTTAACAAAAAGAGCATTTATTGCTCTTTTTTGTTTTCTGTTGAAAAGTGTGTTGCTGTTTTGCTTTGATCTTAGTAGTACAGGTGCATATGTTTTTCCGTTTCCTTTTTCTTTTCCCTCTGCTTGCATTTCTTTCTTTTTCTTTTCCCTTGTTTGGCTATGCTGCATTGAGTGGAAATCTTGTTTCTTGGGAGGGATGGAGAAGCAGGGGAGATGTCGAGATCAGAGAGGAGGAGGGGATGATTATTTTTGATAGCGAGTCGGGGGGCTCCCATTCTGTATTCCAAGATATTCCCGTTTCTGGGTATGCGGGAAAGTATCTTGTTATTGCGGCCTTTTCTTGGATTGAGGAAGATGCAGGGTATCGTTCTCCTGCTGCATCTCAAATTTACGGGTCTCTTTATAATGCCCAAGGGATTCACATAGGCATGATTTCTCCTCAGTCTCTTCGGCATAGATTAGTTAAGGGAGGTGAATGGGATGTCCTTTATGCCACCGTAGCAATTCCTGCTTCCGCGCAGACCCTTAGACTCTTTTTAGAAAGAGAGGGAGGATATCTTGAGGACCGGTTCGGAAGACGAGCGGCGATGTACGATATTGCGGTACGCGGAGTGAATTCCCTTGCTGAGGGGAGGGCTTATATTCATGATGCTTATTGGGATAGGCTTTCTTTAGGGGATCCAAGAGGGGAAGAGGGGTATATCAAGGGTCATGAGGTTTTATGTTCCGAAGGGCGACAAGATACACGTATTTCCGCTGGAGTCTCTTCTGAGGTCTATGCAGGCCGCCAGGAGGGCTTGTGGACCCTTTGGGTGGCAAATGAGGATGCGTGGCTATGGGATAGATGGGGAAAGCAGCAAGAGTTTTTTCAGAGTTCTCGTGCTCGGGGGGTGGGAAGCCTTTGTATGAAGTCGGGAGATCGTATTCGTATTAATGGTGTTTTTTCTTCGGATTCTTACCTTGTCTTTTCCTCTGAGGGAAGTCCCGCTGATGTTATTACGGATATTCGTATCGCCGGGGAACGGTACGAGATTGGAGCTCAAGAGGTTTGTACCTGGGATAGTAATGGAATGGGGGGATACGATATTCTTTGCGAAGTGCCTTGAAAAATAAAAAAATCTCCTTTTACAAGGAGATTTTTTGGTGCCGAGAGCCAGGATCGAACTGGCGACACGAGGTTCTTCAGACCTCTGCTCTACCACTGAGCTACCTCGGCTTACAAATTTGCTACCCAAGTTTGCAAACTGCTGTGTTGAAAGAACTGGGCTCGGCCTCAACGTACATTTTGGGTACGTATCGGCCTGCGCCGTTCTTTCTCCTTGCATTTTGCAAACTTAGTAGCAAATTTTCACTCATCGCTGGAAATCACTGGTGGGCGTGCCTGGACTCGAACCAGGGACCTCAGTCTTATCAGGACTGCGCTCTAACCACCTGAGCTACACGCCCAAAATTGGGCCTGCTTATGGTAATACGGATGAGGGGGAGCGTCAAGAAATGCAAAGGGTATCTTTTTTGGGAAAATACGCAGCGAAACAAAAAAGAATTAGGGAAAATCCTAATTCTTTTTTGGTCGGGACGACAGGGCTCGAACCTGCGACCTCGTGGTCCCAAACCACGCGCTCTAAGCCTACTGAGCTACATCCCGATAATTATCACCGAACGGGGGAAATGATACTGTATACCTAAAAAATGAGCAAATGGTATGACGGAGTCTCTTTTATTGCATACTCCTGAGCGATCTCGAGGAGGCAGTATCGCTGGGATTGATGAGGTGGGAAGAGGGTGTGTAGCTGGACCCGTGGTTGCGGCGTGTGTGGTTTTTTCGTGGGATAGCTTTTCTGAACTCGAGGCCTTGGATCGCCGAGTGCGTATTCGGGATAGCAAGCTCATGACACGTGCTCAGCGTACGCTTGGCGCAGAACTTATTCGGGAGCATGCCCTTTTTGTAGGGGTAGGGTTAGTGGAGGCTGATGTTATTGATGAAATCAATATTCTTCAGGCTACGTTTGAAGCCATGAGGCTGGCACAGAAGGCGGCAGGGTGTCCTCCGGATACGTTTTATTTTATTGATGGCAATAAGACGGTCCCTGAGGTTTCATGGAGGCAAAAGGCTGTTGTGGATGGAGATGCGCAGATTTTTTCTATTGCTGCTGCTTCTATTATCGCAAAGGAATATCGTGATTCGCTTATGGAGCGTCTTCACGAGCAATACCCCTCCTATTTCTTTGCCAAGCACAAGGGCTATGGAACGAAAGAGCATTATGCGGCCATTCAGGCCCACGGCATTCTTCCTGTCCATCGAAAGACTTTTTTGAAGCGGTTTTTGACGGAGGTATAGCATGGCATGTGTTACACTGTTCTTGTATGCGCACAGAATACGGAAAACTTGTCCGGGACAAGATTCCGGACCTCATCCGCACTCATGGGGCTGTTCCGGTTGTTCGCGTTCTTACCGATGATGAGTTTGTGGGAGAGCTCAAAAAGCGTCTCATTGAAGAGGCGTGGGAAGCGCACTATGCCGATGGCATGGCGCTTGTTGAAGAATGCGCGGATATCTTTGAGGTTATGGCTTGGATGATGCGGGCTCGAGGTATTGACCCTAATGAAGTATTTGCCATGGCTGAGGCTCGTCGGCATGAGCGGGGAGGATTTGCGGAAAAGACGTATTTGGTGGCTGTAGAAGAGAATGTTGCGGTATAAGACTGGTCTTTTATGGCCAGTTTTTAACATGGTCATTTTGTAAGAAATTGAGTAGTATCTGGGCATGTCGTTTCAGGATATTCTTGATGCTCAGACTCTCCACGCGCCTCGGTATATTGCGGCGCAGGGTTTGACGCGTTCCCTCGTTGAGGAAATTTCTTCTGTAAAACGAGAGCCTCAGTGGATGCGTGAAAAACGGTTGCAGGCATTTTCTTTTTTTATGCAAGCTACCCTTCCTGATTGGGGCCCTTCGCTTGCAGGGCTTGATTTGAATAGTATCCGGTATTTTGTTCGTCCCGATGCGCAAGAAGAGCTTTCTTGGGAAAAGGTACCGGATGAGATTCGCGATACGTTTGAAAAGTTGGGCATTCCTGAGGCGGAACGAGCAGGACTTGGGGGTGTTGGCGCCCAATACGATTCTGAAATGGTGTATCACCGGCTCCGCGAGGAACTTTCCGCACAAGGGGTTATTTTTGAGAATATGGATGTTGCGGTGCAGAAATATCCTGATCTTGTGCAAACGTATTTCATGAGTCGATGTGTTCCCGTTCATGACCATCCTTTTGCCATGCTTCATGCGGCGGTTTGGAGTGGAGGTACTTTTATTTACGTTCCCCCTGGAGTGAAAGTAGATATTCCACTCTCAGCTTATTTCCGCATGAACGCAGCACGAGGAGGTCAATTTGAGCATACGCTGATCATCGCCGCGGAAGGAAGCGAGGTGCATTACATTGAAGGATGCTCTGCCCCTAAATATGACGATGCGGCACTTCATGCCGGATGTGTGGAAATTTTTGTGGAAAAGGGTGCGAAAGTGCAGTATTCCAGCATTGAGAATTGGAGTAAAAATACGTACAACCTCAATACTAAGCGCGCCTTGGTTGATGAAGAGGGAGAAATTATTTGGTTAAATGGCAATATGGGAAGTGCGGTTACCATGCTCTACCCGATGAGTGTTTTGCGGGGCGATCGATCGCGTAGCAGGTATGAGGGATTTTCTTTTGCGGGTCCTGGGCAGATACAGGATACGGGTCATAAGGTTGCGTTGGTTGGAAGGCAGACATCTGCTGTTGTTTGCGCGAAGAGTATTGCTATCGGCGGAGGGGTTTCTACGTATCGGGGCTTGGCGAAGATTGCGAAAGCTGCACAAGGCGCTTCTGTTCATGTGACTTGCGATGGCCTTATGCTGGATAATGCCTCTCGCACCCATGCTATTCCGGTCATCACTTCTGAGCAGCAACGTGCAGAGATTATGCATGAGGCGCGGGTGGGAAAAGTTGATGAGCGTGCTCTGGCGTATTTGGCTGCACGAGGCATGTCGTCCGAAGATGCGCTGCATACGATGATTTCAGGTTTTGTTGATCCCCTCGTAAAAAAGCTTCCTTTGGAATATGCGGTTGAGCTTATGAAGCTCATTGAACTTGAAATGAAGCAGGCTTCTCTGCGAAAGGTATGACGAAAATTCTTTCTCCACTTTCGCGGGATGACATTCGAGAGGAAATTCTTGTTCTGCACTCTCAAGAGATTGAGCATCGTTTAGTTATTCCTGAGGGGGAGCAGCAAACGTTTACTTACCACTATCGTGTACACGAAAAGGCAACAAGATTTCGTTTACGTATGATGCTCGTAGTAGAGCAGAACGCTTCTCTTTCTTTAGATGTTTCATCGTTTTTAGCCGCGGAGCAGACCCAGAGTGATATTCGAATATTTCTTGTGCTCAAAGAAGGGAGTAAAGCTGTGGTACGGCAATTCACGCATGCTTCTCATGCAACGAGCGTGGTACATGAGGAAATTCGAGGATTGGCTCTGGGGAATTACCGGCAAGCATCTTTTCTTCCCGAGCTTTCTCTTCTCCATGAAGAAGTTGTTGCAACGCATGCGGCGAGCATTGTGCGCATTTCTGAAAAACAGCTTCGATATTTTCTTTCTCGAGGTCTTTCTCCTGCGGCTGCTGAGCATTGTTTGGTGGAGGCTTTTCTGACCTCTACGTCATATGGAAATTTATCTTGATCATGCAGCAACGACACGTATTGCACCTGAATCGCTTCAGGCCATGATTGCGTTTGAACAGGCGGGCAGAGGAAATCCTTTTCGGGGGTTACATGCTGCTGCGGAGCGCGCTACCGAAGCATATGAACAATCTCGCGAGGTCGTTGCACGTTTTTTGGGAGCTCCTGCGGATCATATCGTTTTTACCAAGGGGACGACTGAGGGTCTTAATATGCTTGCAAGAGGTTTGGCGGAAACCCTTCAAGAAGGAGATGAGATTATCCTTTCCCTTCTCGAGCACCATGCGCATTTACTTCCTTGGCGTGCTGTTGCAGAGCAGCGAAAATGCGTGCTGCGGTTTGTTCCTCTCACTCGTGAAGGAGAGTTTGACGTAGCTGCCTATCGAGCCATGCTTTCCCCTCGTACGAAGGTAGTGGCGGTTACCCATGTTTCCAATGTTTTAGGCACCGTTGTTCCGTTGGAGGAGATCGTTCAAGGGGCTCGAGAAATGGGTGCGTTTGTCTGTGTTGACGGCGCTCAGGCGGCGGGGCATATGCAGATTGATGTTGTTGCCTTCGGTGTTGATGCGTATGCGATGAGCGCACACAAAATGTATGGTCCTCTGGGGATTGGAAGTTTGTACCTTTCCGCGCGTCTTCAGGAGGTACTGCAGCCATTTTTATTAGGAGGAGGCATGATTGAAGAGGTACTTGATGACGGATGTCCGGTTTTTGCAGAAGGTGTTCGTAAGTATGAGGCAGGAACGCCAAATGTTACCGGTGCGGTAGGGTTTGCTGCTGCGTGTACCGTGCTTTCTCCTTCTTTACAGACAATCAAGCAAAAAGAGCAAATGCTCACGAAGATGCTTTGGGAAGGTTTGAGCTCTTTTGCGTCTGTTACTTTGTACGGTCCTCCGCCGGAGCGAGAGCGACGCGGAGTTATTGCTTTTGCGATAGAGGGGAGACATTCTCATGACGTTGCTCAGGAGTTGAGTCAGCGCGGCATCGCTCTCCGGGCGGGTTTTCACTGTGCGGCTCCTTTGGCGCGTTGCTTGAATCCTCAAGGGGTCCTTCGTGTGAGTATGGGGAAGGATACTTCTGAGGAAGCGTGTAGGGTATTCTTATCTCTTCTTCAGGAAGTGATACGTGAGAACGTGTAAAAATTATTGGTATACCTTTTGAGCATCTTTATGCTTTCTCTTTTGCAAGATCATGCACAGTATCCTCGTTTTCGACGAGAGGTATTAGATTTTCCTTTTGTTGGTCATGCTGCAAATCCTTTTTGTGCTGATGCAGTTGATATTGGTATACGTATTGGGGAGGGAAAGCGGATAGCGGATGCGGGGTTTTCTGGTACCGGATGTGCGCTTTGTGTGGGTGCCTCATCGCTTTTGTGTGAATATATTCTTGGTAAATCGATTTCTGAACTTGCCCCTTTGCAAAAGGAGTATTTGCAAGGAGAAGAGATTGGACGGATGCGTGAAGGATGTGTCACAGTGTCGGCAGTTGCGCTTCAGCGCGCCATAGCTCTCTATGCTTCGTTGTAAATCTTTTTCTGGAAAACGTGGTGATCGTCTGATCTTTTCTGAGGTTTCTTTCTCTGTAGAGCCTGGAGAGCTTTTGTGTATTACGGGTCCAAATGGAGCAGGGAAGAGCACCCTTCTTCAAGCGATTGCAGGTTTCCCCGATATTGCCACTACGGGGGAGGTTTTTGACGCGCATGGATCTTTAGCGGGGCTTTCGCTTGAAGAGCGTTTTCGTCGTGGCATGATGTTGACGTTTCAGGAGCCTCCTGCGCTGCCTGGAGTTTCTTTTCTGACGGTAGCTCGTGAAATGCTTACCGCCCAGACGGGAACACGTCCTGACATCGCTTCTTTATATCGTCTTATCCGAGAAGTATTTCATCGGCTCCATATTTCAGAGGACTTCATCGAGCGTTCACTTTTTGATGGCTTCTCTGGGGGAGAGAAGAAGCGGGCCGAGCTTGCGCTGCTTCTTCTTGCACGACCTCGTATTGCGCTTATTGATGAAATTGATGCCGGGCTTGATGCTGAAGGGAGGCTTCTTGTACAGGAGGTGTTTGGTGAGTTCTTAGCGCAGGGAGCTACGATTCTTTGCGTTACTCACAGTGTAGATTTTCTTGAGCATTTTCCGAAGAAAAAAAGTTTTTCGATTTCATGATTGTCAGTTTTTAATAAGGAGAGATTCTTGAAGACGGGTGATTTTTGAGGGAAATCTGGTTTTGCACTCTCTAGGTGAGTCTGCTAATATAGGTATATATGTCATATCTCATTCCTACGGTCATTGAAAAAACTTCATACGGTGAACGTGCGTATGATATTTACTCCCGTCTTTTAAAAGATCGCATTATTTTTTTAGGAAGTGCGATTGATGATGGCGTGGCAAATGCGGTGATTGCCCAGCTCCTTTTTCTTGAAAGCCAAGATAAAGAGCGTGATATTAAGTTGTACATTAATTCTCCGGGAGGTTCCGTGACCGCAGGATTAGCAATTTATGACACCATGCAGCATATTCAGCCTGATGTCTCTACCATCTGTGTGGGTATGGCAGCTTCCATGGGTGCGGTACTTCTTGCTGCAGGAACTGAAGGAAAGCGTTTTGCTCTTCCGAATTCGGAAATCATGATCCATCAGGTTTTGGGAAGTGGTATCTCGGGTCAGGCAACGGATATTAATATCCATGCTCGACGCATTATGCAGATGAAGGATAGTCTTAATACTATTTTAGCTGAGCATACCCATCAGCCTTTTGCTAAGGTAGCTGAGGATACTGAGCGCGATCGATTCATGACCGCTAAGGAGGCCCAAAAATACGGATTGGTTGACAAGGTTATTAAGAAGGGAGAAGAGAAGCTTCAGAAGTAGAAAAAGTGCTCTTTTTTCAGGGTTACTGCACTGTTGACGCCCCCCTCCTTTCTTTGGTATTATTCATTGTCACGGATGGCTTTTTAGCCTTTTCCTGGGCGTTTTTTGGAGGGAACTGCGGTCACGACAAGCATGGGGATACATAATCACCCGTGCTCACTGGATCCGTCTGGTGTGTTACAGGAGATGTATCTTCTTGACCGCAGCTCCCTCTGAAAAACGTTTTTTATTTCGGTGCTTTTTTGCCCTCATCGGTCCGGTTGCCTCGTCGTACCGGTAAGTACGCCTCGGCAATCCTCCCTCTTCGGAGCAAAAAATCCCTCGAAATAAAAAACGTTTTTTCGCTTCTTATTTTCATTTCTCTGTTATTTTTTATCTATACTGATCCAAGTGGCGTCGCGTGCCGAAACTCGTTGAAAATAAAAAAATCTTTTGAAAGAAAAGAATTCTCATTTGTTTGAGAGTTCTTTTCTTTTTTATTCAATAACTGGTTCTGCGGGTACGTCTGTTGTTGTTTCATTTTCCGAGACACTGTCACTGGATGCGACGCCGACGAGACAAATTTGAGGAAGTGAGCGGTAGCTTGAATTGAAGGTTTCGGTTGTTGTGGTTCCATCTGCCCAGAGAATGTTGTAATCGAATGTGGTGGTAGCTCCCTGATATGCATTTTGGCAACGTCTTACGCCGGGGGCGAGGGAAGTGGTTTCTTTTATAATTGTTGCTCCATATCCGGTCCAGCTGAGTACTTCTGGCGGAGTGTAGGATCCTTTGCGCCCATCTGATGTTCCCCAGAAAGAGAAGAAGAGTTCTCCGGTATCTTCTTTTACTTCTGTAACGAGCATGACGTAGTGTTGAGTATCGTTTTTAATTTTTAGGTCAGGTGAAGGGTCGTAGAGGGTCGCGTCTGTTCCCGGGAGACCATTTGATGGATCATTATAGTAGGAAACTACGAGAGAGTGGTTTCTGCGCTCAGCGATGTGAAGGCCTGAATTCATTGCTGCACGAAATGTAGTGGTTCCAATTTGGCAGAGTCCACCGCCAACTTCTGGAATAATCTCATCTCCTTTAATGACGAGCTCAGGGAGATATCCGTCTGATACCGTAAAAGGTTTTAGTTTTTCAACTAATGAGAGCGTTTCTCCGGGAGGAATGAGGAGGCCATTCAATTTTTCGGCTCCATGACGAATATTTGCGCGACGGTTGGAGGGGGATCCTGCGAAGCTGGAATATCCCGTTCCAAGTATTTCTTTTATGCCATAGGTGTTAATGCTTTCGATGGGTATCTCGGGCGCTTTGCGGACCACGGCGATCGTAACGGGTTCTGTGCTTGTGTCTTCTTTTGCGAATGCTTTGCGCAGGTCTGTAAAAAGCTGATCGTCATTAACGACAAGTCCGTCGCGGCTTGGAACGAACTCTGTAACGCGCTCACCTTCTACCGTGAATTTTGCATCTTGGGGGGCAATATCAATATCCGTATGGATTTCCGTGAGAAAGGCGGTCATCGCCTCTGCCTCCAGAGAGAGTGTAGGTTGTCCCTGTTCATTTTTTTCAGGTTTCAGCCAGATTGCGAGGTTTTTATTTGTTATTTCGTATGAAAAGCTCTCCCCCTGATCGTTCGAGAAGGTAAGCGTGTAAGGAGCTTTTTCCACGGCGGTAACTGCCTCTGGGATAAGGTCTTTTGCTTCTTCTGCAGAAATCAACGAAGAGCGTTCGATAAGTTGAAGATTCAGTGTTTGCAGGGAGAGATCCTGAGCGTCTTTTTTGAGTGTCTCAAAGGCGCTTTGTATATCAATCGTTGATCCGATGACTGCATCAACGACTTCAACTTGGGCTTTTCCTTCTTCGGAAATGCTGATGACAAAATCGGTAGGAGTGCCGGGGGATTCTGCTTCAGGGTATGCTTCTCGAATAGCGTCTGCGATTCTTGTTTCAGAGAAGGTGATTTCTGGTTTTATGTCTGTTTTTCCAAATGTTGCAAACCAAAGAGGTGTGAAATACTTTTGCATGTCATTTCCTGAGCGACCAAGCGCGTAGGCGTTGCTTACGAGTTTTCCTACATCTACTTCCGCTAGTTCGTACACGAGATCTGGATCGCTTGCTCCACGGGGCATGAGTGCTACGGTTTCGGTTTTTCCGTAGAGAGAAGTTGTGATTCCGGTATCGAGAAAATTATTCACTGCACGTTGAATTTTTTCCGTTGCTTCAGTGACGGTCATTCCTCCTACGTCAATGCCGGCAATAGATATTCCACCATAAATACGGTCAGCGTAGGCTCTTTGGGCTACTGCTGCGCTTGCCCCAAGCATTCCTGCAATGACGAGAGTGATCACGAGCGTTATGACAACACCGCGAGGTATTTTTTGCGAGGAATTTTGTTTTTCGGCCTTTTGCTGTTCCTTTTCCATACATTACATTCCTTTTGCTACGGTGAGTTTTACCCGTTCTCGGGCCTTTGGGGCTTGAATGGTGAGGATGCCGTTTTTGAGTGCCGCTTCGGTTTCGTCGGTTTTAATGCGGCAGGGGAGGATAATCGCTCGAGAAAAGGATCCCCAGAAGCATTCGCTGTAGTGCATCGTAGCCTGTGCGGGAAGATTTTCTCCGTGACGTGTGCCTCGAATAGAAATCATATCGTCGGTGATATGAATATCTAATTCTTTTTCGGTTATTCCCGCAATGGCAGCGCGGACAATGATCTCTGTAGGCGTTTCTGCAACGTCTACTGCGAGCTGTCCTTCCTTATGGATGCTCCAGGGATACTCTGCCTCTTGATGAAGCAGGGGAGATGATTGCGCGAATGCCATAGTTCGTTTTTATTTTACGTGAATTTTTCTTCTTCCACGAGAGAGGGTGGGGACGGACTGCTATTTGCTTTTTTAGCGCATTTCTGCTAGTATACAGGTACTAATCATCCGCAGGCTACGTTCGAGACCGTGACATTGTGCCGGTGCAGAGGCAAGCGACGGAGAAGTAATGCAAAATTATGCCAGAGAATACACGCGTTTTCGTTGGTGGCCTTCCATACGCCATGACTGAAGACGATGTAAAGGCTTTCTTTGCGCCAGCCGGTAATGTGGTTTCCGTCTTCCTTCCTATCGAGAAGGAGACTGGCCGCAAGCGCGGTTTCGGCTTCGTAGAACTTTCTACGGTCGAAGAGCAGGAAAACGCTGTCAAGATGTTTGACGGTGCAGACTGCGGTGGTCGCAAGATCAGCGTCTCCCAAGCTCGCCCACGCGAGTAATAAAAGATCCCCGAGTATTTTACTCCGGGGATTTTTTATTTTATGAGCGTACGGAGTGTATACTTTCTTCATATGTGGGGACTGCCGTGGAGAGTCATTATTGGTTCGAGTGTTCTCTTTGCTATTGCGGTTCTTTTCCTTTTATTTGTCGTTCAGCGCTTGGTAGGTCAAGAGGTTCCTGTTTGGACTCAGGCACTTACCGGAACAGCGCATCGTGAAGGTGCGGGTGGGGTCGTCTACACGCTGCTTTCTGTAGAGGAGGTGGGGAATGTTGCGGTGCGCATTCGTCTGCCTCCTGAACCGCGTTATGACACGGGCGCTCCTTTAGTGGTGTACATTCCTTCTTTCTTTACTCCTGATCAGAAGGCTTTTCAGGAGCTTCAGGGACTTTCTGATTTCGGATTTGCTCAGGTTTCTGTGCTTTTGCCGGGTCGTAAAGATCGGGAAACTGATTTGGGGAGCGATGGAGAAGCTGATTATGGGGGAGTCAACTCTGCCGCTACTCTTCGTGAAGTTTTTCTTTATGTTTCAGGGCAAAAAACTGATGTTGATGGAAGATATATTCAGGATCGTACTACGGTAGATCTTGATACTGACATTGTAGGCGCCTATGCGTTTTCACATCCAGGCATTTTGCTCTTTCAGACGATTGCGCAGTTCGGAGATCGTTTTTCGTTAGACTTTGTTGTTTCAAGAGAGAGTCCTACCGAGCCTCTTCTTTCTTCCCTCGAGCTCGGTCACTATCTTCGCGGAAAGGTGATTTTGAATACTCAGTATGTCCCCGCGGTGCACTATCGTGATAATGGCATTCTTCTTTCGTATGAAGATATTGCATGGGATGCACAGGATGACCGGCCGTATTTTGATGTAAATAAGGATGGCGTTGCGCGTTCGGATGATGACATTCTTTTTGGTCCTCAAGTTCCAGGAATGTTTGGAAAGAAAGTGTATTCTCCGGAGCTCCTTGAGGCTCTTCGAGAGAATGAGCTTTTTACTGCAGCGCAGTGGCCGGAAGATCTCGCGACCCCTGAAGAGGCTCATCTGTGGTGGCAGGGAAGGGAATCGCTGAGCGTTCTTGGCGACATAGCGCAAGTGTTGCCTGATTTGCCGGTTATGCTTGTTTTTTCTGCGCGTGATCATGTGCAGCCGAGCGCTGATAAGCCGCATATTCGTCAGGCGTATGCAGGATTAACCGGAGGGGGTACGTGGGTTAGATTGAATCCGGATTCTGTTTATGTGGCTTTATTTGATGAGCTTCTTGCGAAATCATATGCGGAACATTCGGCAAGTACGGGTCCAACCTCTTGGATTGAAGAGGTTGAGGCATGGGGACATCCTGTTGGCGCCAATGCATCGAGGGTTATTCCTTTTGCAGCACTTATGGAGATGGCGGATCGTGTAAAGTATGATGAGTGGAGTGGCGATCTCTCTCGCGTTCTCTCTTCTCCTTAAGATTTGTTATGCTCTTTTTATATGGCCAACTCATCCCATACTTTTTCTAAAGATCTTCTTGCTCGCTGGTTCTTTTTGCTTCTTGCGGGCGTTGTTCTGTATCTTTTTTATCGTCTCGTGGAACCATTTTTGCTTACCGTTCTTACTGCGGCGATGATTGCCATTCTTGTTACTCCTCTTGAAAAGTGGTTGCGTGTTCGTTTGCACAGTCGTCGCATTTCTACCGTTATCGTTCTTTTGGGCGTATTTCTGCTTTTGGTAGGCCCACTCACTGCGGCGGGTGTTTTGCTCGTCCGTCAGGGAAGTGAGCTTGTGCAGTGGGTTTTGGAAAATCCTGAGCATATTCAAGAGATTGCTCGGGGAACCCATCCTTTTTTCTCTTTTCTTCCCGTGCAGGTCCGTGAGCTTTTTACTTCTTTTGATCTTACTTCTTTGGCACAAACGGCTTCGGATTGGGCACGGACGCATGGTGCGCGTCTTTTTTCTTCAGGAGCTGAACTCGTGTTTAAGACGTTTATTTTCTTTATTTGCTTGTATTTCTTTTTGTCTGAGCGAGAACAGATTCTTAAAGAGGCAATGGCGCTTAGTCCGCTTAAAGATTCGCTCGATAAGAATATTACGAAGCGTATTGTTGACACGGTGCGCGGAGTAGTATTCGGTTCTCTCATTATCGCTGCCATACAAAGTATTTTAGCGGCAATTGGATTTACGATTTTCGGTGTACCGGGAGCATTTATTTGGGCGGCGTGTGTGCTTATCGCTGCACAGGTTCCTATGCTTGGAACGTCGGTGATTATGATTCCGGCAGTTCTTTATCTTTTTATTACTGGCGAAACGGGATCGGCGATTGGTCTTGCTCTATGGGCGGGGGTTGCTGTTGGTCTTGTCGATAATCTTCTCCAGCCATTTATTGTAGGAGGAAGAACGCATATGCATGCACTCCTTATTCTTCTTTCCATTTTGGGGGGATTGGAATTTTTTGGACCGATTGGATTTATTCTTGGGCCAACTATTCTTGCCGCTCTTCTTGTTATTTTAGAAATGTATAAGGGAGGCTATTTAGAGCGGTAGCTTTGAAAAAGCATGGGGTTCCTGTGCCGTCTTCCTTTTAAATTTCAAATCATTTGTTACATTTGCTCAGGTTATTCGTGATCCTTCTTATTCGTAGGCTTTTTCTGATGTGATGGTAGAGTACTCTTGCCTCATTTTGTGAGATCTGGTATCTTGGTGCCCGCAAGGGGCTCCATCGTCTATCGGTTAGTCCGGCAACGTCCGCAAGGATTTTGTAGGCGGACGGCCGGATCCGGCCTTCGGTGAAACTTTATGTACCGAAGTAGCCGGAGACACAGATTTTATACGATGTGACTTCAGCTTGGCTCCATCGTCTATCGGTTAGGACACGGGCTTTTCAAGCCTGTAAGCCGGGTTCGACTCCCGGTGGAGTCACCACAAAAAGACCTCTCATCATGAGAGGTCTTTTTGTTTTTTTATTTGAAGCGCTTCGTAATAATTTCCCAATTGAGGTTTTGGAAAAATGCGTTGATGTACTCACTGCGTTGTGCGGGAAGGTAATCTACCATGAAGGCGTGTTCCCAGACGTCCATTGCAAGAAGTACGGGGAGGCCGCCGAGGTGGCCAAGTTCGTGATCGCTTACCCAGACATTGTGGAGCGTATTTGCTTTTGGATCGTGTACGAGAAGTACCCATCCGATGCCTCGCATGACGCCCATGGCTTGAAATTCTGCTTTCCAGGCGTCAACAGAACCCCAGCGACGGGTAATTGCATCTGCGAGCGCACTGCTTGCGATTTCTCCATTTCCTCCGAGAGATTCGAAGTAGAGTTCGTGGAGACGCATTCCGTTGAATTCGAATCCGAACCGACGAGTGATTTCAGACAGTGCTATTGCGTGTGTTTCGGAATCTTTTTTGTACTCAGCAATTTTCGCAAGCATTGCGTTCGTATTTTTTACATAGCCTGCATACAGCTTGAGGTGTACCTCGAGCTGTTTTTGAGATATACCGGTTACGTTTTCGAGATTGAAGGATTGTTCTGAGTACATAGGGAGTGAGGGGAGTTGGGGGAGTAAAGGGAGCGGGGGAATGATGCAATGTGAGGACGTTCTCTTTTTTGCAAATTCATGCTAGCATATTTTTAATTATGGTAAAAATTCTTGCCATTGAAACGAGTTGTGATGAAACTGCCCTTGCGCTTGTTGAAGGGGATGGAGAGCGCGTGACTTTGCGTGCATCGCTTGTCCGTTCGCAAGTTGATATTCATGCGGTGTATGGGGGTGTTGTTCCGGATATTGCGGCGCGTGAACATGTTGAACTTCTCATGCCGATGCTTCATCGGGCAAAGACGGAAGGATTGCTTGATGAGCTCGATGCTGTTGCGGTTACTGCAGGGCCTGGGCTTGCGCCAGCATTGCGCGTGGGTGTGGGTGCGGCAAAGGGTTTGGCATGGAGTTTGGGAGTGCCTTTGGTGCCGGTGTGTCACCTAGAAGGGCATATTTATGCTTCGTGGATTCGCGATGATGGCTATGTTCCTGCATTTCCTATTCTTGCCCTTATTGTTTCTGGAGGGCATACCGAGCTTGTTCTTATGAAGGGTCATGGGGAATTTGAACGCTTAGGTGAAACGCTCGATGATGCGGCGGGCGAGGCATTTGATAAAGTGGCAAAAATGCTTGAACTTGGATATCCCGGTGGGCCGCGTGTTGCCGCGCTTGCGGAGCAGGGAAGGAAAGATGCGTTTGCATTTCCTCGTGCCATGGAAAAGAGTGGAGACTTTTTGTTTAGTTTTTCCGGCGTGAAGACGTCCGTATTGTATGAACTTCGTAAATTGGCTGATGCGAAAGGTTTAACTGATGGTGTACGTGCTGACATTGCGGCTTCTTTTCAGGAGGCGGTTGTTGATATTTTGAATAAGAAAACATGTGCCGCTGTGCAGAAATATCGTCCGGCGTCGGTAGTGCTTGCTGGGGGAGTTGCTGCGAACGTGGCGCTTCGCGAACGATTGCAAGAAAGTTGTGCGAAGTTAGCAGTGCCTTTTTTTATGCCGGAGTTTCGTTTTTCTATGGATAATGCGGCGATGATTGCGGTAGCGGGATATTTCCGGTTTTTGCAAGGCGCAGGGCGAGATCCAAAAGATGTTTCTGTAGATCCGAATTTAGATATTGTTTAGCTATGTCGCAAACATTTCTTACGCAGTCGAAAGAAGAGACGCAGCGTATTGCTGCTGATTTTGCGAAGACGCTTCGAGGCGGGGAGGTTATTGCGCTTGTTGGTGATGTTGGCGCGGGAAAGACAACGTTTACTCAGGGGCTTGTTGCGGCGCTTGGGAGTACGTCGCGCGTGAAGTCACCTACTTTTGCGGTATTGCATGAATATCCTGTAGTGCAGCATGCTACTATAACTCGTGTCGTACACATTGATTTTTATCGCTTTACTTCGCCAGAAGAGGTGCGCGCCTTGGAGCTTGATGAATATCGCAATGGAAGTACGGTGATTATTGCTGAATGGCCGAATATTTTTGAGCAAGATGTATTACAGGCAACGATAACTCTTCATTTTTCTCATCTTCATGCTGATGAGCGAGAAATAGTGATTTATGGTGATTGAACATGGAGGCTTTCGTGAGCGTGGGTATAGTGGTGGTCTTGCAGAGCGAGATATGTTAGGATCTCCATTTCAAGTTCTTTCCGGGAAGGATCGTCAGTCGGAGATTGCTAGGGTAGCCCGATTTAAGCAGGATTTGATTGCTCTACAAAGAAAATTTGAAGAGAATGGCTATCTTCCTTTTGATACTGCCATGCAATTTTGTAGAGAGCATCAGGCTGAGGATCCTCTCGTTCCTTCTAAGCCTTTTTTGCAGGAGTTGTTTAAGCACATTACTGATATTGTCACGGAGTCCTTTGAGATTGATGATATTGATATAGACGATCTACGCTTTTTTTCTTCCGTTGATACCCCCCTTGATATTTTTCATGGTATCGACGGTTGGATTGAAATTAAACATCCAAAAACAGGGGCTTTTGTTTCCGTAACGCTTGATGTTACTCAGAATTTAGGAAAGCTTTATGATGGTCATAAGGCTGATGTCATTGTTCAGGCAATTGATCATTACCCCACCCCGCCTCGTGCCAGGATCCCCCTTCCTCAAGAGGTTGCAAAGTACTGTCAAGAGATGGCTCGTTTTTCTGCGCAGGTACGAGCGGTCGCTCAAGAGATATGTGAGCATGCTTTTCCTTATCGGAAAGTCGCTTGAAAGAGGTTATTTGATCATGTTAGAAATTTTGCGCATGCAACGATGGCGGCGGTTTCTGCTCGCATGACCAGGCTGCCGATTTTTATGATATGTGTTTTGCTGTCTTTTGCAAGCGCGATTTCTTGTGGGGTAAAACCTCCCTCAGGACCGATAAAGAGTGCAAGTGGCATGGTTTTTTGAAGAGGAGGAAGTTTTGATTCCTCTCCTTCCTCGTGGAAAATAATTCGTGCCATGGATGCCGTTTTTCCCATTGCTTTCGCGAAGGTGATGGGTTCTTCAATGGTAGGGATCGTTGCTCGTCCGGATTGTTCTGAAGCCTCTTTTACGATTTCATTCCATCGTTTGTTTATTCCCGGCGTTTTTTTAATGGTGCGATCGGTATGGAGCGGGATAACATGCGCTACGCCAAGTTCGGTACATTTTTGAAGCATCCATTCAAAGGTATCCTTTTTCGTGATCGCTGCGCATACGGTGACTTCAGGTTTGAGCGGAGGAATAATGCGCGATCCTGTAATTACTCCAGTTACCGCACTTCTCGTAATATCCGTAATGTGACATTCAATCTCGGTGCCATTATTGGGAAGTAACGAAAGATGATCGTCGGGCTTCATGCGAAGTACCTGGACGATTTGTTTATGGAGAGGACCTGCTGGAATAGAGAAGGCCTCTGCGCTCAAAGCAATCCATTCCTCCGGAACGAAAAAGCGAGCCGTGCGCATAGATGAGAGCATCCTAGCATAAACAAAAAAACATGACGAGCGGAGAATGTCGTCATGTTTTTTATAACCCTACGATGCGTTGTACCTCCTCTACTGAGGTGAGTCCTTCGCTCGCTTTGAGGAGACCGTCTTGCGCCATGGTTACCATGCCCTGTACTTTTGCAATGTCGCGCATTTCGTATTCTGAGAGCGCTCCGTTGCTTTTGAGAATGGCTTGTTCAAGGGTGGCGTCTTTTATGAGTACTTCGTATACACCAACTCGCCCTTTATATCCACTGTTGTTGCATATGGTGCAACCTTTTGGACCATACCAGGTGATTTTTTCGAATGTTAATTGCTCTTCTCCGGAGTTTTGCGGAATTTCAGCTAGTTTTGTTTTTGCAATTTCTGCGAGTTCAGTCGGAAGCGTTATCTGTTGTTTGCATATGCATAGTTTGCGTACTAGGCGTTGTCCCATGATGGCATTGATTGCAGGTGCAAGAAGGTGAGGGGCAACGCCCATAGAAAGGAAGCGGGGAATCGCACCGGCGGCATCATTGGTATGGATGGTTGAGAGCAGCATGTGCCCAGTCAGTGCGGCCTGAATGGCGGTTTCTGCAGTTTCTAGGTCACGGATTTCTCCCACCATGACAATATCGGGGTCTTGGCGGAGAATGGAGCGTAATCCCTTTGCAAAGGTATAGTCTTTGCTCGCATCGATTTGGCTTTGATTGATGCCTTCGAGTTTGTATTCGACCGGATCTTCCAGGGTGATGATTTTTACATCAGAGGTGTTGAGTTTGCTTAATATTGCGTAGAGCGTCGTTGTTTTACCTGATCCGGTTGGACCGGTGGTAATTACCATGCCGTTTGGTCGCTCCACTTCGCGAAGGATCTTTTTGAGGGCTGCAGGACGGAAGCCGAGCGCGTCAAACGAAAGAGAGATTGCGTCAGGGTTGAGAAGGCGCATGACCACGGATTCTCCAAATGCGGTTGGAATAGTAGAAACGCGTACATCGATTTTTTTGTTTTGTTGAAAGATAGTAAAGCGTCCGTCTTGGGCTTGGTTGGTGATATTCATTTTTACGCTTGCGATGAGCTTGATGCGGTTGATGATTTTTTTCCATTGATCTCGGTCAATGCGAGCAATTTCTTGTAACATACCGTCAATACGAAGCCGAACGATAATTCCCTTTTCTTCAGCTTCTACGTGAATATCTGAAGATCCGAATTTTATTGCTGCTGCAATAACGACGGTAATCATGTCGGTGACATTTGCCTGGGAGAGAAGTGATGCGACGGTTGATGCTTCACTCATGGAGTCTTGGTATTTTTTGAGGTCTGCTTCGGTGATTTCTACGCCCTTTACGATGGCGGTGATTTTCGGCAGCGCTTCGTAGAGCTTCATGGCATGTGTGAAGCTCTCTTCGCTGATCATGTAGAGTTTGCCATTTGCTTTGTGGCGTTCGGTGAGTTGAAAAAGCACCTCTTCTATTTGAGGTTTTTCTGGTTCTTTTGCTGCAACTCGGAGTTCTGATCCATTAAAGAGGAAGGCGACCATGCCTAATGCACGTGCCTGTGCTTCAGGAATAAGCTGGAGTGCATCAGGACTAATGGGGAAGCCCTTCAATTCAATTGTGGGTAGTCCTAACGCACGTGCTTTACGTCCGGTTTCATCTTCTGATTCTCTTCGGGCAATTGCAGTCATTTTTTCTTGGAGCTTTTCAGTGATTTCTTCATTTTCGCTCAGGCTCATTTTTCCTGCAGGCGTTTGTAGGGTTGATGAAGAGAATGAGACTCGTGCGGGGGGGGCTGTATTGGGAGAAGAAGGAGTCGTTGGGGAAAGGGTGTTTTGTTGAGAGGTAGACGCGGTATCCTGTGTTTTTTCTGAGGGAACAGAAGATTGGGTCGTATTTTGATTGCGACGTGCGAGTAATTCTTTTATGGAAGGAAGTGGAGACATGGGTTATCCAAACAGGTGCTTAAGGGTACGTTTGGCATGGGTAGAGCTTCGCGCGGTTTGAGGTTTTTTTGTCGTTGTAAAAGTTTCGTCGAGAGCGTTCCAGCTGAGATAGGTCACGAGTGTTGAAAAGCCTGCAGCTGCAACGGCCCATGTTGCGCCAAGAAGCACGGTACAGAACGTTATGATGGTTATGCCGGTGAGTGTTCCTTGAGAAATCATGAGACTAAAGAAGGGAATACTCAAGCTGCCGATTAGGATAAGTCCCACAATTGCAAGGATGGAAATGGCGAATGTAACCGCGAAGAGCACGAGAGAGAGCTCCGCGCAGGCCACAGGATGGGTTTTCATCGTTTTCCAAGCAGCCTCTAGCGCATGTACTATGGAAGTATTTTTTTTCACAACACCTATCAGCGCAAACATGCCCCAAATATTCAGCGCGAAAGCAATAATGATGGTGAATGCTGAAAAAATAGTTCCAAACAGGGCATCAAAGAAAAATTGTGTGGGCTGGAGATTTGAAACGAGGATGCTTGTTACGATGAGGAGGTTGATGATGAGTATTTTTATAAATGCATCAATGGTTAAAATACGAAGTAAGCGTGGATGTGCAGCGTCTTTTGCAAGCTCATTCATGCTTAGGGAAGCTTTGCTTGTCATTGTATGATGACTTGCGCGTAAGATGATGTGTTGACACCAGGCGAGCATCCCGGCTCCTATCAGGATGAGAAGGATCCCGGTAATCGTTGTAATGATTATGGCATATGGGCCCTGTAATACGATACTTGCAAGCATTTCTCGGGTAAAAGAAATACTGGTAAGTAGCGTGAGCGGATCGGTTCCTGGAAGGGTAGAGGAGAGACGTGCTTGCGTGAGCACGTCGTTGACGGCTGCTCCTATTCCTGCGAGTCCGGCAATGGCTGCAATCGGCCAAAGCTCCCGATGATGCCATGCGTGGGATACCGCATTTCCGATCAGGGGTCTAAAAAATGATTTCTCCTCTCTTTTTTTTCCAGGCATATTCCTCCAAGTAATAGGTAAAGTATAACATTGTTTCCTAGCATCATTTTTTCTTTCGCCGAAGAAAAACCTCTCATGGATCATGAGAGGTTTTTTCTTTTATTAGGCTGTTTTTGGTGTCATGAGTGGAGCTTTTTTCTTTGCGCCCACGAGTTTTTCGAACTCTTCTTTTTCGATCGTTTCTTTTTCAAGGAGAACGTTTACGATTTCATCCATTGCTTTTCGTTGTTCGCGGACGATGCGTGTTGCGGTTTCAAGCGCAGCATGCAGGATGCGGTTTATTTCTGCGTCAATGGATTCAGCTACTTTTTCTGAGTAATCTCGATTTTCATGAATTTGTTTTCCGAGGAAAATCATGTCTTCGCGTTCTCCGTAGGTACGAGGGCCGAGAAGGTCGCTCATGCCATATTGGGTGACGAGTTGGCGGGCGAGGTGCGTTGCTTTTTGTAGGTCATTGCTTGCGCCTGTCGTTAGATCTCCAAAGATTTCTTTTTCCGTTACATATCCTCCCAGGGTCATTGCAAGGTCATCAAGGAATTCTTGGCGAGAATGCATTTTACGATCTTCCTGAGGAATACTCATGGTGTAGCCTGCTGCTCGGCCACGGGAAATGATGGAGATTTTGTGTACATCATCGCAGTGGGGAAGGAGGTGACCTACGATGGCGTGTCCTGCCTCGTGATATGCGGTGAGCACGCGTTCCTCTTTGGAGAGGATGTGGCTCTTGCGCTCTGGGCCAAGCATGACTTTTTCGATGGCGTCGAGGAGATCAATTTGATTGATTTCTTTTTGGTTGCGACGTGCGGCGAGAATCGCTGCCTCGTTCATGACGTTCGCAAGATCTGCGCCTGACATGCCGACGGTTCGTTCAGCGATGCGCTGAAGATCGACCCCTTCCGCGAGTGGCTTTTCTTTTGCGTGGATATCGAGGATCGCTCGGCGGTCTTTGAGGTCAGGGCGATCAAGTACCACGCGGCGATCAAAGCGACCTGGACGCAAAAGTGCAGGATCAAGTACGTCTGGACGGTTGGTGGCTGCGATGACGATAATACCGAGGTTTGGTTCAAAGCCGTCCATTTCTACGAGGATTTGGTTGAGTGTCTGTTCACGTTCGTCGTGTCCGCCTCCTACGCCTGTGCCGCGCTGACGTCCTACGGCATCAATTTCGTCGATAAAGACGATACAAGGTGCAGCTTTTTTTGCCTTAGTAAATAAGTCACGTACTCGTGATGCACCCACACCTACGAACATTTCTACGAATTCAGAGCCTGAGATGTGAAAGAAGGGGACGTTTGCTTCTCCTGCAACTGCACGAGAGATGAGCGTTTTACCCGTTCCTGGAGGACCCATGAGGAGTACGCCTTTTGGAATTTTTGCTCCTAAGTCCGCAAATTTCTTTGGTGTTTTTAAGAACTCCACAATTTCTGTGAGCTCTTCTTTTGCTTCAGGATTTCCTGCCACTTCCGCAAACGTAATTTTATTCTTTTTATTGTTTACTTCGCGAGCATTAGATTGTCCAAAGGTAAGGGCTTTTCCGTTTGCTCCTTGCATTTGACGGTAGAGAAGGAAGAGTACAAAACCTACACCGATTACCAGAATGAGTGTGGGGAGAATGCTTTGCAGCAAAATGACACCTGCAGAAGGTTCTTTTATCTCAATACTTAATCCAGAGAGTTTTTCCCCAGATACTCCATAATCCGTTAAGAGCTCGGTCACTGCTTGAGAAGGCTCCTTTTTTGTGATGTAGGTTGTGCCATTTGCTCCTACGCCGGTGAGCGTGTCTTCTTCTACGGTCATTGCCGTGACATTTCCGTTTTGAATCTCTTGCACAAGAGACGAAACAGGTACATGGGAAACGTTTTGCGGCTTTGCTGTAATGACTGAAAAGAGGACGCTCACTGCGACCAGAACAAGGAGGAAGGTAATGATATTTCGAGAGAGAGGTTTCATAGGCTTCATGCGGGTATCTTGGCAGAAAGAAAGGGCTTTTGCAACAAAAAATAATCGACCCGTTGTAAGGGTCGATTATTTTTTTGGCTTACGCCTTCTTTTCTTCGGACTTTTCTGCTTTATCAGCCTTCTTTTTTGTCTCCTTTTCTTCGCGGAGAGAAAGGCCAAGGCGATGTTCGTTCGGTTCGATAGAAACAATGCGGAATTTCATGACGTCTCCTACGGAGCCTATCGTGGAAGGATCTTCCACGGGCTTGTCGGAAAGTTCAGAAACGTGTGCAAGTCCCTGGATATCGGTATCAAGTTCTACGAAGAAACCGAATGGGTTTACTTTGATGATCTTTCCTTCTACCCAGTCTCCTGCCTTGAAGCGCTTGGTGACGGTCTTCCAAGGATCGTCCGTAAGCTTCTTCATGGAAAGGAAGATCTTGCTTCCTTCAATGCCGATGATTTCTGCTTGTACGTTATCACCGAGCTTGATGACATCCTTTGGATGGTCAATGCGCTGCCACGCGATTTCAGAGATGTGTACCAATCCTTCGAGAGGAACGGTGGTGCCGGTAGGGAAGAACTTCACGAATGCGCCGAAGTCTGCAACTGCAGAAACTTCACCTGCAATGACGTCCCCTACATGGCATTGAGCGATGACGCTCTTTTGCTCCTCTTCCCAGACTGCCTTTTCGGAAACGATGAGTTTTCCATCATCTTCCTGCATGTCGAGGACGCGTACGCGGAGATCGATTCCGACAAAGCTCTTGAGCTTATCGAAAATCTTTTGTTTGTCGCCTCCTGCAACGCGAGGATAGTGTTCAGGGGCAAGCTGAGAAACTGGCAAGAATCCCTGCACATTTCCAAGCTTCACAATAAGACCACCCTTGTTTGCATCAGCTACCTTTACGATGATTACTTCACCGGAGGAAGAGAGTGAGGAGATGTCCTGCCATGCACGCTTTGCGCCGGAGGAACGGAAAGAGAGTTCCACTTCGCCGTTTTCGTTTTCCTCTTCAATGACCGTTGCTTCCACTTCATCTCCTATGGAGAGATCTTTGGCAAATTCGGATTCATTGCGGAGTTCGCGACCGCGTACAACGCCGACCATCAAGCCTGCGATGTCTATAGTGATTTGGCGACCTGTCGTGGAAAGTACTTTTCCTTTTACGATTTCGCCCTTCTTAGGAACGGGCAAGAATTCATCTTGGCCCATGAGCTTTTCGAGCTCGTTAACTGCTGTTTTTGCCATAAAAAGTTCCTTTCCGCGGCACTTCCGCCAAAGGCGGGCTGCAATGCGAAAAGGCGCTAAGAATAAAAGTGAACCGGGGCAATTGTAAGGGAACTCGAGAAAAAAGGCAAGAAAATAACAGACCCTGCCCGGAAACGACATGCGCTCCGGGGGAGGGCTGTCGATGGTGGGCAGGGCTACGGACGGATTTGGAGGTTTTTTTCCTCTTTTTTCCGCCAGAGGTCGAGGAGCGTTGCCCTCATTTTTTCGGCGGGAATGATGGTTCCATTCTCCGCGAATAATGCGGTGACGTCGCTCCATTCGACTTCTAAGGTCTTGGGCCCGCTCCCGAAGGTGAGATCGAGGATGCGTACACTTCGGTTTTGCACGAGCAGGCCTTTGAGGAGCGATTCGACGCCTCCTGAACGAGGAACGCAGAGCGTGGTGAGCTTCGCGTTGGGGAATTTTGCTTGATCTCTCCTAATGGCCGCCTTTGAGGGGCGGTGGGCATCAGGAAAGATAAGCACCGATTCCTCAAGTTCGGTCACGCTCATGCCGAGGATGACCTTGGCTCTTTCTCCCTCTTCCCGGCTAATGAAAACCCCGCGACCCATGAGGTAGAGCGGTCCTCCTACGAAGATCCCCATCACTCCGCGGAGATTTTCTCTTTTGCTCACGATGGAGGGGTGTAATCCCCACTGCGCGAGTACTCCCATGAGTGCGGGAGTGTCCGCGAAGGCGGGATGGTTGCAGATGAGGACGGTGACTCCCTCGTAAGGAGGAGGATGCTCAGCGGGAAGGGTGAGCTTTCTTTTGAGGATGGCCAGATGCCCGATTCTCAGAAGAAGGGTGCCCCAGAGGCCGGGAACTGCTTGTGCGATACGACGGCCTGTAGGAAATATGAGGCCGACCATGCCACAGAGGAGCGCAAAGCTCCCCAAAGTTCCGGTCACGCTCATGCCGAGGACGAGTGCGAAGAAATTTGCGAACATGCGGTCTCCGTGTGCGCGTTTGCGGCAACATGGTAGCGGATATTAGCGAAGAAATCAATACTTTTTTGTTTTATAGACAGGTGCTACAGACGAGGAGGGAAGGGTTTTGTATTCTTGGGTACGTCTATGTCTCATCCCCATCATTATCTTCTTGAAGAGTACCGTCTCTCTATTGCAAAACTCGTTCCGCTTACTCCTCGAGAAATTACTGAAGAAGCTCATCGTTTATATGAAGAGCTTTTACAGAATGAGCATGCTACTGAGCGACAAATTCAACAGGCGCTTATTGAAATAGGAAAAAAAGAGTATCCGTATCGTAAAGCTTATGAAGCGTTGTGCGCTACTGATGAAGAGAAGCGTTTAGAGGAAGCTGCGTTTTCAAAAATAGATCCTGAGATCGCTGAAAAAATTCGTGCGGTTACGGCTCATGGCGTGCATCTTACTGATTACGCCAACAGTAAGCTTTTTGAAACTCAGCTGACCTCTGAGGAGCGTTATCGTGTTGAGCGGGCAATTCTTGAGGCTCATGACGTGATTAATCGTCAATGTGATGAGCGTGCACATGCTCGTCAGGAGAGCTTTGATGAATTGGTGAAGCAATGGACTGAAAAGCGTGATGAGATTCAGCGGCTTATTGGTGAAATGCGCAACATGGCAAGTCGGAGTCCAGAGCTTTCAGGAGAAATCTTGGGTAAGGCAGCGGCGTTTGAGGAAGGGTGGTCTATTGTTTCTCGTGACCCTGGGGAAAAAGAGGTGCGAGAAGCGCTCTCTTCATTCGCCACACAGCTTGAGGAACAATCGGATGACGACATGCTTACGCTGTGATACTCTTCGGACCGTATGCAGATTTCCTGGAATGGTTTGGGATGTTTTTCTCTTGTTGCAAAGTCTGGACAAGGGGAGGTAACCGTGGTGACAAATCCTTTTAAGGCGCAGGATGATGTGAAGCTCAAGGGCGGCACGGCGTCAATTCTTGTTCAGTCGCATGAAGGTAAAGATACCGAGAATCTTTCCGCTTTTTCTTCCGAGCACCCTGAGGAGGGGAGAAAGATTTTTGTCGTGAAGCATGCTGGAGAGTATGAGGTACAGGGAATTTTTGTGATCGGAATTGATGCGCCAAAAAAAGATGGCACACCTCATGCGGTCTATCGTATTGATGCGGAAGGTATGCATATCGGATTTCTCGGTGCGCTTGATCGTCAACTTTCAGCAAAGGAGGTGGATGCTCTTGGAACCGTTGATATTCTCCTCGTTCCTGTGGGGGGAAATGGGGTCCTTTCTGCACAGGAAGCCGCGGCAGTTATTGCTCAGGTAGAGCCTCGCATGGTCATTCCTTCCTATATGGGAACGGGAAATTATGGCTCTGCTGATGTCGTTAAGCGTGAAATTGCCTGTCCTACTGAAGAGACGGCAAAGCTGAAAATTACCCGTCCACAGTTGCCTGAGGAGGATATGCGCATGGCTATTCTCCAGATATAACGGCCTTTATGAAGCGCGTGAGTACTGCTCAGAAAATTTGGATCATTTTTGGAGTAGTGTGTTTTCTCGCGGTTGTTTTCGCGGTACAGATTTTTCTTACGATGAGACAAAATTATACGAGCGCTGTCTCTCATGAAGTTACTGAGCGTTCTCGGCTTTTTGCTGAGGAGGTAAAAGAGACATTACAAGAACAGCGTCAATCTTCACCTGATCAACAATAAAACGTGGTATGGCTCAAGACCTTCAATCCGGTTCAGATCTTCTTCCGATGGGTACCATTCTTCAACAAAGTATTACCGACGAGATGCGTCGCGCATATTTAGACTATGCCATGTCGGTTATTGTTTCTCGCGCCCTTCCTGATGTACGCGATGGAATGAAGCCGGTACATCGACGTATTTTATATGCGATGTGGATGCTTGGGCTTCGTTCCAATGCAAAATTCCGTAAGTCCGCAACGATTGTCGGTGAAGTGCTGGGTAAATATCATCCGCACGGAGATCAGTCGGTGTACGATTCTATGGTTCGCATGGCACAGGACTTTTCGTATCGATATCCTCTTGTTCACGGACAAGGAAACTTCGGTTCCATGGATGGAGACTCTGCGGCTGCCTACCGTTATACCGAAGCAAAGCTTTCTTCAATTGCTGAGCAAATGCTCATTGATATTGAAAAGAAAACGGTGGATTTTCGTCCGAACTATGACGGAAGTCATGATGAGCCAACGGTTCTTCCCTCCAAGCTTCCGAACCTTTTGGTGAACGGCATGCTCGGTATTGCGGTGGGTATGGCAACCAATATTCCTCCACATAACGTGAAGGAGGTATGTTCTGCTGTTCTGGCGCTTCTTGATGATCCTGAGATTTCTCTTGAAGGCCTTCTTGAGCACATTCCTGGTCCAGATTTTCCTACGGGAGGTATTGTCTATGGCGCGAATGATCTCAAGACTGCCTATGCGACGGGTCGAGGAGGGGTGGTCGTACGTGCAAAGGCGGATATTGTTGAAGGAAAGAAGGACATGCACATGATTGTCGTGACTGAAGTTCCGTACATGGTGAATAAGGCATCCCTTCTTGAAAAGATTGCTGACCTTGTTCGAGAGAAGAAGATGGATGGTATTCGTGATCTTCGCGATGAGTCGAACAAAGAAGGTGTTCGTATCGTCATTGAGCTTAAGAAGGATGCATATCCTCGCAAGGTGCTTAACCAACTTTATCAACTCACTCCGCTGCAAACCACGTTCCACTATAACGTTCTTGCACTTGTTGATGGTATCCAGCCACGCATTCTTAACCTCAAGCAAGTTCTTGAAGAGCATGTAAAACATCGTAAGGATGTTGTTCGTCGTCGTACCGAGTTTGATCTTGAGAAGATCAAAGATCGTTTGCATATTTTGGAGGGTCTTACTATCGCGCTTACGAACATTGATGAGGTCATTGCGATTATCAAAAAGTCGACCGATAAGGAAGCTGCTCGTGAGAATCTCATGAAGAAATTTAAGATGAGCGAACGTCAAGCGATCGCCATCTTGGAAATGCGTCTTCAGCAACTTGCGAACCTCGAGCGACTGAAGATTGAGCAGGAATACAATGAGAAGATGGCGATCATGCGTGCACTTGAAGAAATTCTCGCTTCGGAGAAGAAGCTCATTGCGGTGGTCAAGAAGGAGGTTGAAGAGGTTATGGCACAGTATGGCGATGAACGTCGTACAAAGATCGTGAAGTCTGGGGTAAAGGAATTCTCGATGGAAGACCTTATTCCTGACGTGCAGACGATTGTTCTCATGACCAAGGATGGTTACATCAAGCGCGTTTCTCCTGACGCGTTTGCTCAGCAGCACCGCGGTGGAAAGGGAGTGATGGGTCTTACTACCAAGGAAGAAGATTCTGTTGAGTCGGTGTACTCCACTTCTACTCACCAGGATATGATGTTCTTTACCTCGCGAGGACGCGTTTTCAAGCTGAAGGCATATGAAATTCCTGAAGCATCGCGTACGGCGAAAGGTCAGGCAATCGTGAACTTCTTGAACCTTGGTCCGGGAGAGAAGGTAACAACCGTACTCTCGGGAGATCTCAAAAAAGAGAAGGCAAAGTTTATCGTCATGGTGACCAATCGCGGCACGATTAAGAAGACCGAGATTAGCGACTTTGATAACGTTCGAAGCTCGGGCATCATCGCTATTAAGCTTAATGATGGAGATAACTTGCGTTGGGTGCGTACGTCTACTGGAAAGGATCACATTGCGCTTGTGACGGCGAATGGCATGTCGATTCGTTTTGCAGAAGATGATGTTCGTGCCATGGGCCGTGTTGCTGCGGGCGTTCGAGGTATTAAGCTCAAAGGGGAAGATGAGGTTATTGGTATGGATGTCATTACCCCGGAAGATTTGGTGCAAAAGAAGCAGTTACTCATCGTTATGGAGAATGGTTATGGTAAGCGTACGCCTCTTGATGAATACACCTTGCAGGGAAGAGGGGGTATGGGCATTAAAACTGCCCAAATTACTGCAAAGACCGGGAAGCTCGTTATGGGTACGGTGATGGCAAAGGATGATGTGCGTGATTTGCTCGCAGTTTCTGTTGCCGGACAGGTGATTCGTACTCCTGCGACCTCGGTTTCTGAGTTGGGACGCGCTACGCAGGGCGTAAAGGTCATGCGGTTTAAGACTGCTGATGATTGTGTGGCTACTGCTACCTTGGTAGGGGGTGGGGACTCGCTTGCCGAGCTCGTTGCAGAGGTAGAAGAGGGGGAAGAACAGCCGAAGCAGAAAATGAAGTCTAAAAAGGCATAAATTCTCGAATAGCGGGATATTTTATGCCGCAGGGGTTGCTCGAGTGGGCGGCCCCTGTTTCTTTTCTTGACGTACCTCGCCAATTTCGCTACTATTTGCGCATTCTTTTATCTTTGTATGCCATTGCCCTCATTTCGTAACTCTCGTTCTAAAGTTCGTCGTCGCCGCGCGCACCATGCGCTCAAGGCTACCGCAAACGTAGGATGTGCCAACTGTGGTGCTCCTATTCTTCCTCACCGTGCATGTAAAGCTTGTGGTTTTTATAAGGGCCGCAATGTTCGCGGTGCGTCCGTCGCAAAAGCTGAAAAAGTTGTTGCAAAGGCGACCAAGAAGACGGTTGCTTCAAAAGCTATTGAGGCTTCTTCTACGGAAGCTGCAAAGGCAAAGAAGCCTGCGGCAAAGCGCGCACCTCGCAAGACTGCAAAGAAAGCTGAAGCTGCTGAGTAAAGACACAAAAGTCGCTTTTCACCAAAGCGACTTTTGTTTTTCCTTCTCATCCAGTATTCTCTGAGAGTTGTTCCTTATCCTTTTTCTATGTCTAATCGTCACTTAGCGCGGACTATGGCAATGCAAGCCCTGTATGAATGGGACTTTCGAGGCCAAGATACTGCGCGTTTATCTGAGATCCTTTCGTTTGTTCAGCAGGAGTTCGGCAAGTCGCTCGACGACGACGGCTATGTTGCAAAACAAGTACACGGCGTGGTGGAGCGAATCGCGGATATTGATGAAAAGCTTAATGCTTTTTCTCCTAACTGGTCGGTCGAAGCCATGACCGCTATTGATCGCAACGTTTTGCGATTAGGCGCGTATGAGCTTTTATACGATGAGAGTATTCCTTCGCGTGTTGCGATCAATGAATCCATAGAGCTCGGAAAAGTTTTTGGGGGTGAGGCATCGGGAAAGTTTGTTAATGGTGTGCTCGGTGCTCTTTATAAAGATCGTATTGCGCAAGGTGTTGAAAAGACGATAGATGTTCAGGAGCAGCTCGATAAAAAGGAAGGTGGTCCAGAAGAATCTTCAGGTTTACAAAAGTAAGTATGGAGCGAGATATTGCCGCATTGGCTGCCTTGTTGGGGGTTTCTTATTTGCCGGAAGGGCATTTGGAGCAAGCGGTTGTACACCGCTCGTATTTAAATGAGCACCCAAATTTTCCTTTGGGACATAATGAGCGTCTAGAGTTTTTAGGTGATGCGGTTTTGGAGCTCGTGGTTACCGAGCATTTGTATGCTCACTATGGTAATCCTGAAGGAGAGCTCACGACGTGGCGTTCCGCTTTAGTAAACGGCGATAGTCTCGCTGATGTCGCGAAAGAATTGGGAGTAGAGAAATACCTCTATCTTTCTCGGGGTGAGGAGAAGGATGCGAATACCAAGGCACGTCGTTATATTCTCGCGAATGCTACTGAGGCGATTATTGGCGCTTTGTATTTGGATTACGGCTGGGAGACTGCTAAGGAATTTGTTACCAAGCACGTTCTCGTGAAGCTTCCTGAGATTTTAGAAAAACGTTTGTATATTGATCCGAAGAGTCGCTTTCAAGAAGCTGCGCAGTCTAAGTTGGGACTTACTCCTACATATAAAGTGTTAGAGGAAACGGGGCCTGATCATGAAAAGCATTTTCGTATGGGAGTCTATTTAGGAAAAGAGCTTATTGCAGAGGGTACGGGCACGAGCAAACAAGAGGCGCAGATTTCTGCAGCTGAAGCAGGGCTGCAGGCAAAGAATTGGTAAAAAAGATATTTTGCTAACATAAATCCGACCTTGCAGGTCGGATTTATGTGGTGGACCGGGTGGGGATCGAACCCACGACCAATTGATTAAGAGTCAACTGCTCTACCGCTGAGCTACCGATCCATTTGGAACGATGGATAGTATGCCAAAATTGTTGACCATCGTCAACGGTGAGATTATACTGTATCCGTCCTCAAGAGGCGGTGTTAGCTCAGCTGGATAGAGCGTCTGGCTTCGAACCAGAAGGCCGGGGGTTCGAATCCCTCACATCGCACCATAAAATTAGCTCGTAGAGAGCTAATTTTATTTTTCGTGGTATATACTATAGAGCAATATGTCCATGCTTCTTCTTATTGGGATCGTGATGATGGGTCTTCCGGCGCTCCTTATTTTTGGTTTCGCCGCATATATCTTTTTAGGTTTTGTTAATGATGATAAAGACGCAAAGGCGATCTTCAATCTTGCGCTTCTTATCATGGCGGTTGGATTTTTCTTTATTGTAGGGCACTTGGTAGGGACGTACGTGAGTATCACTTAAGAAGGCTGCAGAATCTCGTAAAAGAAAATCACCGCATTATGCGGTGATTTTCTTTTTCAGTGCGTCTTTTAGCGCTTTTCCTGCTTTGAATTTCGGTACCCGTACTTCTGGAACTTGTATTTTTTCTTGTGGCTTACGAGGATTTACTCCCATGCGAGCGGTGCGGGTACGTGCAGAGAAGGTTCCAAATCCTGCAATGGTTACCTCATCTCCATCTTGCAGAGAACGCGTTACCAATTCTTCAAAGTATTCAATGAAGTCTTCCGCGACTTTTTTGGGAATACTCATGCGGTCTGCAAGCTTCAGTGCGAGTTCTGCTTTATTCATAGAAAGAGAGGAAAGAATGGGCTGATATTAGCCAAGTATTTTCTCTCTGTCAAGCTTTTATCTCGCGAATTCAATCACGCGCTTTTCTCTGATTACGGTAATTTTTACTTCCCCTGGGTACGTCAGCTCCTTTTCAATTTTGTGTGCAATATTTTTTGCCATTTCGTATGCCTTGTAATCATCCACCATTCCTGGTTCGACGAATACACGTACCTCGCGTCCAGCTTGAATGGCATATGCTTTTTCTACTCCTTCAAATCCTGACGCCACTGCTTCAAGATTTTGGAGTCGCTGGATATATTCTTCCACGCTATTTCGGCGGGCACCTGGCCGAGCTCCAGAAATTGCATCTGCAGCTTTTACAATAACGCCTTCAAGCGTACGAGGGCGATCTTCATGGTGGGCAATCGATTGATAGCAAAGATCTTCGGGGAAGCCGAACTTTTTCATGATATTGTAGCCAATTTGTGGATGCGCCCCTTGCATGTCGTGATCTACGGCTTTTCCGATGTCGTGGAAGAGCCCACCTTTTTTGAGCGGGAAGGGATCGAGGCCAAGTTCCTCGCCGATCATGCCTGCAATGCGTGCAACTTCGAGAGAGTGCTGAAGAACGTTTTGTCCGTAACTGGTACGGAATTTGAGGCGTCCCAAAATGGCAATGAGTTTTGGATCAATGCTTGGGACAGGGATGCCGAGTTCATAAAGCGCATCTTCTCCTGCTTTTTTCATTTCTTTTGCAAGATCGTTTTTTGCTTCTTTGATAGCTTCTTCAATGCGCGCAGGTTGAATACGCCCATCTTTCATGAGGAGTTCTAGTGCGCGTTTTGCTACCTGACGCCGAACCGGAGAAAAACCGCTGATAGAAATAACCCCGGGAGTATCGTCGATAATGAGTTCGCATCCGGTTTGATGCTCAATGGCTTTGATGTTGCGTCCTTCCTTTCCAATAATGCGTCCTTTCATGTCTTCAGAAGGAAGTTCAACGTAGGTGATCGTTGCATCTGCTACATGACTACTTGCAAAGCGCTGGATTGCGAGAGAGAGCACTTTGCGTGCTTTATTCTCTATTTCCTCTTCGGTTATGAGATCCATTTTCCGCACTCGTTCCAATAGGGCATCTTGATGATCTCGCTCGATTTTCCCCAAGAGCATGGACAATGCTTGTTCTTTATTGAGCCCTGCAATTTCTGCCAATCTTTGTTCCGCTTCGATTTTTGTGAGCTCTACGGCTTGTTGCGCGGTTATGACGGCGAGTTTTGCTTGTTCAAGGCTCTCTTTGCGTTTTTCAACATCAATAAGCGTCTCATCAAAACGACGTTCCCGTTCTGAAAGACGTTCCTGGGCAAGATCTAGAGATTTCATTTTTTCTTGCAGCTCTTTTTGTGCCTCTGCGACAATTTCCAACGCTCTTTCTTTAGCCTCTAATAATAAGCGCTGTTCGTGCGCCTTCGCTTGTTCTAATGCAAGAGCTTCCTTGCTTTTTGCATCATCAAGAATGCGTTGCGCACGGGCTTCTGCGGAGGAAATATTTCTTTTTGCGAGAAATGCACGTGCAAAATATCCTGCAAGAACGCCGACAAGAATGCCGGCGCAGGTAAGAAGAATGGTAAGAAGCATAGAAATATGCGCTTGCAGTATCGGCTGGATGCGCGTCAGGAGCGTCAGCTTTGCTCTCCACCACGATACAAATCGTTTTTTGCGAAGTCAAGCCAGTTTTCTTGAGTGAGCTCATGAAGAGGAGTTGCCTCCTCAATGGTATGGGGGCCGATTGCCGTTCGGCGTAGGTAACGGAGATATCCACCCGTGCCACACAATTTTCCCAGATCTCGAGCGAGTGCGCGGATATAGGTGCCCGATGAAACGGTTACTTTGAAGGAAAGTGTGACTGGGAGGGGGAAGGAGTATGGGGTGCGGGGGGTAGGGGAATCGAGAGGATTGGGTTCGAATAACGACTTCCACTCATATACAGTGACTTTTCTTGGCTGTACTTCAATCGTTTTACCAGCACGGGCAAGATCATATAGTTTTTTCCCTTGCACTTTTATCGCTGAGTACATGGGTGGAGTTTGTTCTTGGGGGCCGGTCAGCTCATACAGTGCTTGGCGGAGTTCTTCTAGAGAAATGCTTTGTTCTCCCTGTTTTGGAACGATTTTTTCGGGTGATTCAGGGTCGAGTGTTTCGGTGGTAGCGCCGAGCGCGATATCGGCAATGTAGGCTTTGTCCATGCCGAGGAATGTTGAGAGGTGTTTGGTGTGCTCTCGTCCTACTCCAATAATGAGGAGCCCGGTTGCAAATGGATCCAGCGTTCCCGAGTGTCCCACCCGTTTTTCTCCCGTTATTCGACGGACTCTTGCTACTACATCGTGACTTGTTTTTCCCGCGGGTTTATCGATGAGGAGGAAGGGCATAGATGCAAATACGATAGCAGATTGGTGAAGAAAGTACGCTATCTTGCTCCAAAGAGGCTTATTCGCTACACTTCACCCCATGAATATTTCAGAACTCGCCCGTCAATTGCGGGTCCCTACCGAAGAACTTCGTTCACGTTTACCTGAACTTGGTTTTGATATTGGTGGAAAAGCTATTAAAATTCCTGATCGTGATGTTGGTAAAATCATCAAGGCCTGGAATGATCATAAAAAGCGACTTTATCTTCAAAAGAAGATGGAGGAGCAGAAAACTCGTGCAGAGCGAAAGGCACGTGTACAGTCGGGTGAGGCTGAGCGAGTCGCTATTCCTCCTCTTATTACGGTGCGTGATTTTGCTACATTGCTTAACCTTCCGGTTGCTAAGGTTATGCAGGAGCTCATGCGTAATGGTATTTTGGCGTCTTTGAACGAACGTATTGATTTTGATTCTGCATCCATCATTGCTGAGGATCTCGGTTTTCTTGCTGATCGCGCGGATGACCAGAAGGAAGATGTGGTAGATAATGAGGCGAATACCCGTTTGGAAGAAGTGAAAGAATCTGAACGTGCTTCGGGGGATGCTGCGGCACGGCCTCCTGTTATCGTGGTTATGGGTCACGTTGACCATGGAAAAACGTCGCTTCTTGATGCGGTGCGTTCTGCGAATGTTGTTTCTGGTGAAGCGGGCGGTATTACGCAGCATATTGGCGCCTATCAAGTTGTTCGCAATGATCGACAGCTGACGTTTATTGATACCCCTGGCCACGAAGCGTTTACGGTTATGCGCTCTCGTGGCGCAAAGGTAGCTGATATTGCTATTTTAGTGGTTGCTGCAGATGACGGAGTACAGCCGCAAACGCGGGAAGCTATTGATATTATCAAAGCAGCGAAGCTTCCGTTTGTGGTTGCTATTAACAAGATTGATAAACCCGAGGCGAATCAAGATTTTGTTAAAACACAACTTTCTGATCTCGGACTTGTTCCAGAGGACTGGGGAGGAAAGACGGTGTGCGTGCCGATTTCTGCCAAGAAACAGCAGAATATTGATGGCCTTTTGGATGTTTTGTTGTTGGTTGCTGACATGGAGAAGGGGCAGATTGTTGCTGATCCTTCTCGTGAGGCGATTGGAACGATTATTGAGTCGCGTGTTGATAAAAATGAAGGTCCTTTGGCGACTATTATTGTTCAAACGGGAACGCTTCGTTTGCAGGATTACTTAGGGGTACGAGGAGTGAATTATGGTCGGGTGCGTGCAATGCGCGCGTATGATGGCTCGATTCTCAAAGAAGCCCCTCCTTCTACGCCGGTTAAAATTTTGGGATTTAAGGCTGCTCCTTCTGTGGGGGATATTGTCGAAGCGGCGCGCAATGCATCGGCCCTTGAAGAGCTTAGGGAGAGTACTTCTCGTCGTTCTGGCGTTGAGCAGATCTCCTCTGTTGCGAATAAGCCTTCTCAGGATAGTGAAGATGGCGAGAAGCCAACGCTTAACTTGCTTATCAAGGCTGACGTGCTTGGTTCTCTTGAGGCGGTCATAGGTATGATTGAGAAGATCCAGAATCCTCACGTTGCGGTTAAAATTATTGGAAAGGGTCTTGGAAACGTTTCGGACGCCGATGCTCTTCGCGCTGAAGCAGGAAATGCGATCGTGATGGCGTTTAACGTAAAAATGGGAATGGGTGTTGAGGACTTAGTGCGTACAAAAAATATTCGTGTAGAAGAGCATGCAATTATCTATAAGCTCTTTGAAAGTGTTGTTGAGCATTTGAAGAAGCTTCTTCCTTCTGAAAAGGTTTATTCTGAACTTGGAAGTGGTGAGGTGCTCGCGCTTTTCAGAAAAACGGATAAAGGCGTTGTTCTTGGGGTGAAAGTTCGGAAAGGAAAAATTATCCCCGGAGCTACCGTGCGCATTATGCGTGAGGGCTCTATTATGGGCGAAGGGAAAATCGATGCAATTCAAGTCGGTAAAACCTCCGTGAAAGATGTTCTCGCGGGACAGGAGTGTGGTGTCTCTTTCGTGGGTAAAACGAAGGTTGAGGTGGGGGATATCATCGAGGCATATCACGAAGAATTGCAGGCTCGTACCCTTGTGGTAGGTTCTGAACGCTAACATTTCTTTCTATGATGGAATTGACGGTACAAAACTTTGATGCAGAGGTCACGAAGTTCTCACACCCTGTTCTTGTGGACTTTTGGGCTTCCTGGTGCGGTCCTTGCCGAACTATGGCTCCGATTTTTGAGGAACTTGCGAAAGAGCTCTCTGATGTCACATTTGCTAAAGTAAATGTTGACGAAGCTCCTGATCTTGCGATGCGCTTCAATGTGCTTTCCATTCCTACTTTTGTCGTGCTTAAAGGAGGTACTGAGATTGGAAGATTCTCTGGCGCCATGCCGAAAGAGATGGTGAAAGAGCGTCTTGCGGCAATTATTCAAGGATAAAAATCACCCCACATCTGTGGGGTGATTTTTTTTCCATTCTTTTGTACGATGCTCCCAACTATGAATGAAGCATCGGTGGTTATTATTGGTTCGGGTCCTGCGGGATATACTGCTGCGCTTTATGCAGCACGTGCAAATTTAAAGCCTGTTCTTTTTGCGGGTTTGCAACCGGGAGGGCAGCTTACGCAGACTTCTGAGGTAGAGAATTGGCCAGGTGAGGTCAATGGAATTTTGGGTACAGAGCTCATGGAGAAGCTCCGTGCACAAGCAGAACGATTTGGATCAGAGATTATTTCCAATGTTGTCACTTCGGTCGATTTCTCCTCACATCCGTATAAAGTACAATCTGCAAGTGGAAAAGAAGTGTTTGCGGAGAGTGTCATTATTGCAACCGGAGCAACGGCAAAATGGTTGGGTGTTCCTGGAGAAGAGCGATTGATGGCAAAAGGTGTTTCTGCGTGTGCAACGTGTGATGGATTTTTCTTCCGAGGAAAAGAATTGATTGTTGTAGGTGGGGGAGATAGCGCCATGGAAGAAGCTACGTTTTTAACTCGCTTCGCAACGAAGGTAACCATTGTGCATCGAAGTTCTGAGTTTAAGGCTTCGAAGATCATGCTTGAACGTGCACGGAAGAATCCTAAAATTTCTTTTATTACTGATACTGTTCTTGATGAAATTTTGGGTAGTGAAAAGGTTGAGGGTGTACGCTTGAAGCATGTGGGAACGGGTGAGGTTTCTGAATACAAAACTGATGGAGTGTTCGTTGCCATTGGCCACAAACCAAACGTCGATCTTTTTTCCGGTGCCATTACGCTTGATGAGAAGGGATATATTGTTACCGAAGGAAAGTCGACACGTACGAATATTCCTGGGGTTTTTGCGTGTGGAGACGTGATGGACTCGGCATATCGCCAGGCAATTACCGCTGCGGGATCGGGATGCGCTGCGGCACTTGATGCTGAGCGGTGGCTTGCGAGTCGTGAGTAAAAGATGTGTACGATGGTGCTCTTGCGAAGGCGTGTACGATCTCATTTTTTGATGAAGCGTACGGATGTTTTTGAAAAGAATGAGATGTTTGACTGAGTATATTTTTCTTGATGTACTTGGGATCCACATTCTTAAAGATTTTTTATGGATACAGAGATGAAAAACTTTTTTGTGGCGTTTGAAGAGCGCTTGAATGATAAATTTCTTCGAATTGAGCAGCGTTTTACTGGGATAGAAGGACGCTTTGATGGACTTGAACGAAGAATAGATGGGTTGGAGCAGAGAATGAGCGAATTGGATCAGAGAATAGATAGATTAGAGCAAAATCAGCATGACATGCAGGAGCAGATTTCTTATCTCGTTGATCATTTTGGAAAGTTTGAAGATGACGTGAGGACACTTCTTCGATCGCATGATGTTCGTCTCACGAATCTTGAAGCGAGGGTGCAATTTGTTTAGGTACTTTTTTGTTTGACTTGAATGCTCCCTGCGATGCTTATCGCTCCGGCGATGATGACAACATTTTTTAGAATATATTGTCCGACGAGTGTTGGCACAAACGGGGCTGACCAGCTTACTTCTGGAAGAATGATGAGTGGAAGAGCGGTTGTTGTCATGTGAAAGCCAAGGAGTGGGATAACGATGCGTGTAGCTTTTGGTATGAGGAATAATATACCGATGAGCATTTCAAGCGCGCCAAAGAGTATGAGAAATGTAGGGAATTCCATGAACGGAATGGTTTGTTCGAAGAGGCTTTGTACAAGTGCTTCTGCGGGGGAAAGTGAGAGAACTTTGAGGATTCCAAACCAGAAAAAAACGATAAATATTGCGATGCGCATGCTTTTTGGCGCGTAGTATTTGCAGTGTTGAATGACTGCATGTTCGAATTTCATATGGATGCATTATACGCCTTTGAGATAATTTTTCTTTTGGAGTTCTTTTGGAAGATAGTCTTGCGCAGCATCTTCTTGTGAAGAAAAGTTTGGCGTGTATTTATACCCTTTGCCGTAGCCCATATTTTTCATCAGTGACGTTGGTGCATTTCGGAGGTGAAGTGGCACGGGGAGATTGGGAAGATGTTTGATGTCTTCTTGGACATTTGTGTATGCGGTGTAGAGTGCATTTGATTTTTTTGCGTTTGCAAGATACGCGACGCATTGTGCGATATTCACGCCGCATTCTGGCATGCCTACCGCATGCGATGCTTGATGTGCGGCAACGGCTTGTACGAGTGCTTGCGGATCTGCGAGACCGATGTCTTCGCTTGCAAAACGGATAAGACGACGGGTTATGTAAAGTGGATCCTCGCCTGCTTCGAGCATGCGGCCAAGCCAGTAAAGTGCAGCGTTTGCATCGCCTCCTCGCATGGATTTATGCAGTGCGGAAATGATGTTGTAGTGTTCTTCGCCACCTTTATCGTAGAGGAGGGTGTTTTTTTCTATGATGCGCGCAACGATTTCTTGATTAATATTTTTGCTGAGATTGTTTTCTGCTTCGAGGACGTTTGCAATGAGTTCTAACATGTTGAGGCCATTTCGTGCATCGCCGTTTGCGAGGGTTGCGAGGAAGAGCAGTGCTTCATCGGTGATAGTGAGTTTTAGTTTTCCTAGACCTTTTTCTTCGTTTGTGACTGCACGTTTGAGAATGGCGGCGAGATCTTCTGGGGAGATTTGGGAGAGTGTGAGTACGCGCATGCGTGAAAGAAGTGCGGCGTTTACTTCGAACGATGGATTTTCTGTGGTTGCGCCGATGAGTGTGACAATGCCTTGTTCAACGGCGGGAAGGAGGGCGTCTTGTTGGGATTTGGTAAAGCGGTGGATTTCGTCGATGAAAAGTATGGTTCGTTCGGCGTAAAACATGCGACGGTCGTCGGCGTCTTTGAGAATGGCGCGTACATCGGCGACTGTTCCGTTTACGGCACTGAAGGGGATGAATTTTGCTTTGACGTGATTGGCGATAATTTTTGCGAGCGTTGTTTTTCCTACTCCCGGAGGTCCCCAGAATAACAATGAAGGTACTTCGCCCTTCATGAGGAGCGTGCGGAGGTATTTTCCTTCCCCAATAACGCCTTTTTGTCCTTCGTATTCTTCGAGTGTTGTGGGGCGCATGCGATCGGCGAGGGGAGTATGGAGACGTTTTTTATTTTGCTCCGACGCGAAGAGATTCATACCTGAGAAGTGTATGGTTTTTGTTCGGTATGTATAGAGGGAGCTGTGAATGAGGGGTATTATTTTCCTTTTTTTATTTTTGCTACAAAGAACCCCTCACTCTCAGCGGTTGGCAGAATGATGGTCCCGAATTTGGTAGGACGGATGGGGGAGACGGGGAGCGTCATGGGTTCTATGTGCATGGAAGGGTGCTCATCGATAAACCATTTCATTTGCTCCTCGTTTTCTTCAGGGGCGAGGGTGCAGGTTGAATAGACGAGTGTGCCGCCAGGTTTGAGCATGCGAAAGGCGCTTCGCAGGAGGCGGCGTTGGAGTTTGGCATGTTCGGTGATGTTTTTTTGCGACCAGAACGTAAATGAGCGCGGATCGCTTAAATCAATGCGTCCTTCTGCGGTGCAGGGGACATCGGCGAGAATGGCATCAAACGTTTCGGGGTATTCGTGATGTAGGGTAGTGCTGTCGACATTTTTTGCTTGAGCATTCACTCCCTGGATAGTGATCGTGTTTTGCAGCTTTTGGAAGCGGACGGAATTATCCTCGCAGGCGATGAGGGTTCCTCTATTTTCCATGAGAGCGGCAAGTTCTGAGGTTTTACTTCCTGGGGCGGCGCAAATATCGGCGACGATTTGTCCGGGCAAAGGGGCAAGAATTAAGGGGGGAATCATGGAGGCGATTCCTTGAAGATAGACGTGACCAGCTTTGGTGAGATGATGATCGAGCAATTGCTCATCAGTTCGGTTTTTTATGCGAAGTGCATGGGGTACGTTTTTGATGCGTTCAAAGGCGATTCCTTCTTCGCGATAGACATCCATGACTGCATGGTCAGTTGTTTTGAGGGTATTGATTCGAAGAGTCGGAAATGGCTTCGTACTAAAAGCTCGTAGCATGGTGGCTACGGTTTGAGGGCCGAATTGTTTCGTAAGGCGTTCCAGGAGGGGTTGGGGAAGCGTGCGAGCCATAGGAAGAAAAATGCCGTACACTAGGCGTATATGATATCTCTTTCCCCTCAAGATTTGAAGGCGAAGCTGGATGGCGGAGTTTCGCTTACTTTGGTAGATTTGCAAACCGTTGAAGGATACGCTCACCGGCATATCCCCGGTGCAGTACATATGGATCCTTCTTCTCTCTGTGGAGAGGACTGTGAAAAGCTTTTGAAGGATAAGGATGCGGATATTGTGCTTTATGGAGAGTTTGATGAGCTTGGTAAGGGCGCTCAGGTGGCAGAAGTGCTTGAACGGGCGGGATATAGTAAGATTTCTCGCCTTTTGGGGGGTATGATGGGCTGGATGGAGGCGGGTTACGGGATCGAGGGTGGGTCAGAGTCTTAGTTCTTTTGCGAAAAATAGCGGTTCCCATTATGCTACTTCCATATGTACGACCATGGGAATATTGATGGGAAGTGGCAGAAAAAATGGGAGGATGCAGGAATTTTTCACGCAAAGCTCGATGATGCACGAGAGAAGTATTATCTCCTCGTAGAATTTCCGTATCCTTCTGGAGCTGGCCTTCACGTAGGGCATCCCCGAAGTTATACCGCGCTTGATGTGATTGCACGTAAGCGTCGCATGGAGGGGAAGAATGTGTTGTATCCCATTGGTTGGGACGCGTTTGGTTTGCCAGCAGAAAATCATGCGATAAAAACGGGTACTCATCCAGCCATAAATACTGCGGAAAATATCAAAACTTTTAAGAAGCAGATTCAGTCGCTTGGTATTTCTTTTGATTGGTCGCGAGAAATTGATACTACCGATCCCAAATATTATCGTTGGACACAGTGGATGTTTAACGAATTTTTCCGACAGGGTTTGTGTTATAAGGCAAAGATGCCGATTAATTGGTGTCCAAGTTGCAAAATTGGTTTGGCAAATGAAGAAGCTGCAGGTGGTGTATGCGAACGCTGTGGAGGGCCTGTAGAGAAAAAAGAAAAGGAGCAATGGATGATTGCCATGACGAAGTATGCTGATCGTTTGCTTGAAGATTTGAAAACGGTTGATTATCTTCCAAAAATTAAAAAAGAACAGGAGGAGTGGATTGGACGAAGTGAAGGTGCGGAAATTGATTTTCGTCTTGAAGAAATCAGCGAAACGATTACGGTATTCACTACCCGTCCCGATACAATTTTTGGCGTAACCTATATTGTTCTTGCGCCTGAACATCCGCTTGTTGCGCGATTGGTGACCGATGATCAGCGTTCGCATGTTGAAGTATATATTTCTTCTGTTGCTTCAAAGACTGATGACGAACGTGGAGATGCTACCCGTGAGAAAACGGGAGTGTTTACTGGAGCGTATGCGGTAAATCCGGTGAATGGCGAGCGTGTTCCGGTCTGGATTGCGGATTATGTTCTTGGTGGTTATGGAACGGGTGCGGTTATGGCGGTTCCTGCGCATGACGTACGCGACTTCGCATTTGCTACGACGTATGAGTTGCCGATTCGTCCTGTTGTTGCAAAGTATTTTATGGAAAGTGAAAATCCTCCTCGTGAAGGTTTTCCTACGGTTCGCAGAAAAAATGTTCACGCCATTGTTCGTCGTGCTACCGATGGCGCAGTGCTCATGCTTCGTTGGAAGGCGAACCAGCGCGCAAGCGGTGCATATCCGCACACGTTTATCGTGGGTGGTATTGAAGAGGGTGAAGATGCACGCGAGGCGGTGCTTCGTGAGATTGCTGAAGAAACGGGATTGCACCGCGTGCGTTTCGTTTCTGAAGTTCCCGCGATTGTGCATTCGGAATATTTCGCAGGACACAAAGAGCAGAATCGATATGCGGAAATTTCCATTCTCTGCTTTGAGGCTGATGGAGATGAAGCATTCGACGTTGCTCCTGAAGAACTCGAGAAGCATGATCCGATTTGGGTTCTGCCTTCTGATGTTGCTTCAACGGTAAATGTTGCTGAAGGTCCGTATATTTGGGCGCAGGCAGAAAAACCGTTTGCCATGACCGATGCGGGATATGTTACAAATTCCGATTTTCTCAACGGACTTTCTACGGAAGATGCAAAGAAGCGTATTGTTGAAGTTCTTGCTGAACGTGGGTGGGGTAGAGCAAAAACAACGTATCGCTTGCGTGACTGGGTTTTCTCCCGTCAGCGTTATTGGGGTGAGCCTATTCCGCTTATTCAATGTAAGAACGGATGTTCGCCTGAGACGAACGGCTGGGTGACGGTTCCCGATGAAGCATTGCCGGTAACGCTTCCGAATGTGGAACGTTATGAACCCACGGATACGGGTGAGTCTCCGCTTTCGGTTATTTCTGATTGGGTGAATACCACATGTCCTCAATGCGGAGGAGACGCCGTGCGAGAAACGGATACTATGCCGAACTGGGCAGGTTCGAGTTGGTACTTTTTGCGCTATGCTGATGCGCACAATGATGCGGCATTTGCAAGTAAAGATGCGCTTGCGTATTGGCTTCCTGTTGATTTGTACAATGGAGGCATGGAGCATGCGACGCGTCATTTGTTGTATGCGCGCTTCTGGACAAAAGTGTTGTTCGATCGGGGGCATTTGCCGTTTTCCGAGTTTTGTCAGCGTCGCGTTGCGCACGGCATGATTCTTGCGGAAGATGGAACGAAGATGTCGAAGTCGAAAGGAAATGTGGTGAATCCAGACGATGTCGTGAAGGAGCATGGCGCAGATACGTTGCGCGTGTATGAACTTTTTATTGGTGCGTTTGATGAAGTTGCTTCGTGGTCAACGAATAGCTTGATTGGCGTTCGTCGATTCCTTGATCGCATTACTCGACTGCAAGAAAAAGTTGGAGGGGAAGATACTGTAGAGATTCAACGTGTTTTGCAAAAGACGTTGCAGAAAGTTACTGATGATATTGAGGGCATGCGGTTTAATACGGCGGTTGCCGCGCTCATGGCATGTTTGAATGAGTTGCAGTCCGCGCCTTCGCTTTCTCAAGACGCATTCAAGCTTTACTTGCGTATGCTCGTGCCTTTTGCGCCTCACGTTGCGAATGAGTGTTGGGAGAACATTGGCGGTGAAGGTTTTGTTGAAGCACAGGCATGGCCAGTAGTTAATGCATCGTTGTTGGTTGATGAAGAAGTTACCTATGCGGTACAGGTTAACGGAAAAGTGCGTGCGACGCTTGTACTTCCCGCTGACGCACCCGATGACATGATTATTGCTGCAGCAAAAGCAGATGAATATGTTGCAAAATATTTGGGAGGACAAGAGCCGAAAAAAGTTATCATCATCCCTAAGAAGATTGTGAGTTTCGTGGTGTAGGATGAAAAGGAATGGTGATTTCAGGTGATGTACAAAAGGCGCTATTCATGGCGCCTTTTTGGTTACGTCATGGTTTAGAATGCGTTATCGCTGTTTTTTTACATGTCGTTTGCGGAGATTCGCCCAGGGATGTTGTTTGCTTTCATGTGTGGGGGATTCATTCTTGGTATTGCGTTTGCATCTTTTGATGCGCCATGGTGGGTAGGGGGTGGGGTGTTGGGTTTGGGGTGTTGGGTGTGGTCTCGTCTCTCGCGAAATTCTGACGTGAGAAGGAATTTTGTGTATGTTTTTTTCTCAATCATTTTTTCTTTGTTGGGCTCTTGGCGTTATCAGGTTATTCAACCAACCCTGCACTCGGTTTCTATGATTGCAGATAAAGAAATGCGAACTCTTGAAGGAACGATCGTTCGTATTCAGGAAAGTGAATATGGTATTCGTTTAACGCTCAACGATATTGTTGCGCAGGGAAGGAAATTTGAGGATCGCATTTTGGTACGCGTTCCTCTTTTTTCAGAAAGTAGCTTAGGGGAGCGGGTGAGTATTGATTGTGCGCTGAAGCGGCCGGAACCTTTTGAAGGGTTTGCCTACGATCGGTATCTTGCGGCGAAAGACATTCAAGCGACGTGTTCAACGCGGGAAGTGCCTTTTGTTCTTGAAGATGAGCGGGGTATCTGGATGGCTTTTTTGCGTACCGTGTATGGGATAAATAGGTTCTCGATCGCAATGATTGATCGCGTATTTCCCGATCCTCATGCGCAGTTATTAGCAGGGCTTTTGTTAGGTGATGATGCGTTTTCAGAAGTGTGGAGTGAGCGATTTTTACGGACGGGAACGTCTCATATTGTTGCGGCGAGTGGATCAAATGTTGCGCTTGTGGTGATGCTCGTGCTTGGAGGCATGTTTCGTGCGTGTATTTCTCGTAAATATGCAACGGCGTTCGCGCTCTTTGGCATTTTGTGTTTTGTTTTTTTGGCTGGTGCAGAATCTGCGGTGACGCGTGCAGGAATTATGGCGTCATTTGTCGTGATATCGCGAGTCTTGGGAAGGGCATCTTCCGTGAGAAATGTTTTGTTGTGCACGGTGTGTATCATGCTTTTTGATGAGCCTCGTATTTTGCGTGACGATATTGGTTTTCAACTTTCTGTTTTGTCGACGATTGGGCTTATTTTCTGGGCAAATACTTTTATTGAGTATGTTTCGTTTGTTCCTGAGCGATTCGGACTTCGTGAAGGGTTTGCGACAACATTGGCTGCGACCTTAGCTACTTTGCCGGTGACGCTTTTTAGCATGGGGCAGATTTCATTCGTAGGGCCACTTGCAAATTTGCTTGTTTTACCGCTTTTGCCCTTGGCGATGGGACTTGGCACCTTGGCGACTATTGTAGGTATGGTTCATGGAGAAATTGGTCGTTGGATTGCGTTTCCTGCGTGGTGGATTTTGGATACGATTCTCATGATCTTGAGAGAACTTTCGAGTTTGTCTTTTGTGTATGTGGAAGTGGTGTGGTGGAAAGTAGTGTTTGGGGTGTTGGGGGTAGGGGGTGGGGTGTGGATTATGCACCTCGTTTTGAGGGTGCTTCATGTCGACCGCTTGCTTGCCTTTCGTGGGAAGAATCTTCAAGAAGAGCATAGGAAAGAAGACAAGGTGAATGCAGGAGCTGTCCTTGTCCCATGTCTTTTTGTTGTTCTTTTTTTCATATCTTTTGCGCAACATGTTATACGCGATGGATGGTTTTCTTCTTCGGTGCGTGTATGGGTTTTTGATGTGGGACAGGGCGACGCAATTTTTATTGATACTCCAGAAAAAGATGTTGTTATTGATGGGGGGCCATCACCTATTCTTCGAGAGAAAATCGGCATGATGCTTCCGTGGTTTGATCGGCATCTTGATTATGTTTTTGTTACGCACCCTCACGCAGATCATGTGGTCGGTTTAGTTTCTTTACTTGAGCATTATGGAGTTTCACTTGTGGGAGAGAGTGGACAGGGGTGCTCCTCGTCGGATTGTCGAGCTTTTGATGAGGTTGTTCACATTTCATCGGCTATTTTGGCGGGAGAAGTTTTTGAACTTGCGCACGGTATTACTCTTCGCGCAGTTTGGCCGCAAGAAAATTATGGGAATAAAAAACTTTCTGATCCGAATGATGGCTCTTTGGTTTTTGTTTTAGAGACTCCGCATGGGTCTATGCTTCTTACGGGGGATGCGGGTATTGAAGAAGAGCATCTTTTTATTCCATTACTGCCAGAGAACATTGAGGTATTAAAAGTTGGACATCACGGGAGTAGCACATCTACCTCGTTAGAGCTCCTTGAGGCTATTCGTCCAGAGTACGGGATTATTTCTTTAGGCGAAGATAATTCGTACGGCCATCCGCATGAAGAGGCGATACAGCATCTTTTAAAATATCATGTAGAGTTTTTTCAAACGAATCTTTCCGGAGATATGAAAGTAGAGTTTGGAGAAGAGGGAGTTGAGGTGACATCGTGGCGGTTATAGGCATGTCCTCGAAGTTGCAAAAAAGCGTTCTTTTCTTTATCCTTTGTGCAAATTCTTTACCTTTTTGTATGGCGGATATTCAACGTACTTTGGTTCTTGTAAAGCCAGATGCAGTACAGCGTGAGCTTGTTGGGGAAATTGTAGGTCGCTTTGAGCGCAAAGGTTTGAAGATGGTGGGCATGAAGCTTACGCATCTTGATGCCGCAACGCTTGAAGAGCATTACGGACATTTGAAGGAGAAGCCTTTCTTTCCTTCTCTCGTGCAGTTCATGATGCAAACTCCTGTTGTTGCAATGGTGCTTGAAGGACTCGATGTTATTGAAGCGGTTCGCAAAGTTGTTGGTGCGACAAATCCTCGCGTTGCAGATGCAGGAACGATTCGCGCGGATCTTTCCATGAACGTTCCTTCGAACATTATTCACGCATCTGATTCTCCTGAAGCGGCTGAAGTTGAAGTGAAGCGTTTCTTCAAGTCAGAAGAGCTCTTCTCTTACGAGAAACTTACGGATCGTTTCCACTTTGGAGAGGGCGTTTAAGGTTTTCTGTGGAAAACTCTTGCCATGTGAAAAAAATGTGGTAGAGTAAATATATCAGTATGCAATTTGGCATGTATAAGTCATTCGCAGTCACATTTACCTCACGCATTTGTGTGGTACTTTGTGATGTTCGGGTGGCTTTGCAGCATGCATAGCATTTTCTTGAAAGAGAATTTGTTACAACAGGTTGAAAAAAGCCACCCGGAGCAATTCGGGTGGCTTTTCTTGTGTGGTCTTGTGCGGTGAGGTTCGTGAGACTCTCATGAATCTTCCGCGCAAGGGCACTCGATGTACCTGCGCAACCTGCCATCAACCTTGAGACGAGAGGGATCCCTCCATGAGCACTCGTTCCTCCGATGACACGACCGTCACCTCCTTCGTTCCCGCGACTGTTCCTGTTGCGACCGCCTCCTCGACGTTCATGTCTCCGCGCAACGAGCGCCTTCCGGGTGACCGCACCCAGGCGCATCCGGTGACGCCGGATATCGATCAGATGGCGATGGCCAATCGTCAGATGGCGATGGTCGATCGTCTCCGGTTCTTCTGTGGTGTCGGCTGAGGTGTTCGGGGTGGGGCTTCTCAGAAAACAAGTGAGAGGCCGTTCAGGTCTCTCGTGCCAAGTGACTCTGTCGCCCTTCCCCCTTCGTGAGCCCTTGTGCTCGCTCACGTCCCCGCCACCTCGAGGCCTTGCCGCTTCGGTGGCGGGTCTTCATTTTTATGCGGATTTGAATGTACCTGTTGTCATCCTTCGATCTTTTGCTTTTCTCTTGAGGAGCTTGGTGACAATGAACCGTTCTGCCGAAGTTGCGTCGCGGGTTTTGAGAAAATGTACGAGTGCAGCGCCAAGTTCATTTTGGAATTCCTGGTTCTGTTCGGGGAAAAGCATCACCATACGCTCTGCGATGCGACGAGTGAGGAATTCGTCTTGAGGAGAGAGTTTTTCCGTGAGGTTCATGAGCATACGTTGCGCATGACGTTCTACGTTTTCTTCGATCTTTGCAATGTTGCCGTACTGACGGTGTAGCTCTTCTCCGGTAAGTACAGGAATGCCTTCTATGCTTTTTTGAGATGTCCACGCTGTATCAGGGACGATTTCGGTATCTGCCATGAGTTCGAAAGGAACCTCGTCATTTCCTATATGGAGACTTCCCTGGAGGATGAGCGCGCGTTGACCCACGCGTTTTGGCTCGCCAAAGGTGATATGTGCAGGGTTTACTTCTTGGAAATAGCGGAGAATTTTTTTGAGGTCATCATGCTTTTTTAGAGCAATATCAATGTCGTCGGGAATTTTAGGTAGAGGCTCGTGACGTTCGGTAGCATGGAGCGCGAGTGCCGTACTCCCGATTATTTTATAAGGAATCTGGAGTTCGCGTAAGAGAAGATCGATCATCCGCAATCCTTTTTCTAATGCGAGAAGCTTTTCATGATCTTTGTCCCGTATAAGTTCTTCCGTCGTTTCTTCAAGGGGAAATTCTTTATGATCATCACGATCATGCGCATGTTCCCCTGGACGACGTTTCATTTCCGGCATGCTTCCTCGTAGTTCAGGCATATGTTCAAGAAAGAAAAAATATCTGTTAGTATTCTAGCAAAGAATATGCCATCTACACTTCGTATTACGGGCGGAAAAGCACTTTCAGGAGAGATTACGGTTGCAGGTGCAAAAAATGCTGCATCAAAAATGATTATTGCGACTCTTCTTACTCCTCATGAGGTAACCCTCACGAATGTTCCTTTGCAACAAGAGACGGATATTGCTTGCGAATTGGTAAAGACCTTAGGCGGAGCCATTTCTCTTGAAGATCATACCCTTCGTCTTTGTGTGGAAGAGATTGCTTCTACCTCTGCGATGCAGCTATCAAGAAAAAATCGTTTGGCTATTTTAGCGCTCGCTCCACTTCTTCACCGAAAAGGCGAAGCTTTTGTCCCTACATTAGGGGGGGACAAGATTGGTCCTCGTCCTGTGAATTTTCATTTAGATGCTTTAGAGAAAATGGGGGCAAAGATTGAGGCGGATGCTGATGGCTATCGCGCAACCGCACCTGGAGGACTTAAGGGGACGGTTATTGAACTCCCGTATCCTTCTGTGGGAGCGACGGAGACGGTGCTTTTTGCGGGGGTTCTTGCAAAAGGTCGCACTGTTCTTCGGAATGCTGCTATTGAGCCTGAGATCGTAGACCTCATCATGATGCTTCAAAAAATGGGAGCTATTATTGAGCTCCGTGCTGGACGCGAGATCATGATTATTGGCGTTAAGGAACTTCATGGTTGCGTGCACCGTGTATTGCCTGATCGGCTTGAGGTTGCTTCTTTTGCGGCGCTTGCTTTAGGAACGAGGGGGGATATTTTTGTGCGCGGTGCGAAGCATCGCGATATGATCACTTTTTTAAATGCGGTGCGTCAGTTGGGGGGAGAATATGAGGTTACGGGAGAGGGCATTCGTTTTATAGGCCGATCTTCCTATCGCGGCATGCAGGTAGAAACCGATACTGCTCCTGGATTTTCCACGGATTGGCAGCAGCCGTTTTGTGTTTTGCTTACTCAAGCAGAAGGAACTTCGGTTATGCATGAAACGGTGTATGAGGAGCGTTTTGGTTATACCGATGTTTTAAAGAAAATGGGTGCAGATATTACGCTTTTTGAAAATTGTTTAGGTGAGATCAGATGTCGTTTTCGAGATCATAACTATAAACATGCGGCGATTATCAAAGGGCCAACGCCTCTTCATGCGACCGATATGGCTGTTCCTGATATTCGAGCTGGACTTGCATATGTTCTTGCGGCACTCATTGCTGAAGGAACTTCTACCTTAACGGGCGTGGAACATTTAGAGCGCGGATATGAAGATCTTTATGGGAAGCTTCGCAGTATTGGTGCGCAGATAGAGGTAAGCTAAAGAATTGCCATCTTCAGGAAGGAAGCCCGGTTGACTAAAAGATCTTACCGCTGAATTTATATGTTTTTAAATCTCATTCTTGCTTCTCCGCTTATTGCCCTTGCGTACGCTACGGCTATCATTCTTTCTCTTACGGTGCATGAATTTGCTCATGCTGCAGTAGGGAAGTGGCGGGGTGATCGTACTGCAGAACATATGGGGCGTCTTACCTTGAATCCTTTGGCTCATATGGATTTCCTGGGTACTCTTATGTTGTTTACCGTGGGTTTTGGATGGGCAAAGCCCGTTCCCTTTGATCCTCGTCGTTTGCAAAATCCTTTGTTAGATGGCGTGGTTATTGCTCTTGCAGGTCCTGCTTCCAACCTTCTCTTAGCTGTTGCCGCAGGCATGGCTTTCCAATGGTTGTATATAGGGGGAATGCTTTCTTTTGAGAGTGTTTTGCCTGTATTTCTTGTGCTCCTTATTTTGGTAAATCTTATGCTCATGTTCTTTAATTTGCTTCCTATTCCTCCCTTGGATGGGTCTCATGTTATCGATGCGGTGCTTCATAAGGCTTCCTGGCATAAGGCTCGAGTACTTTTTGAGGCATATGGCTCCCAGCTTCTTCTTGCCTTGGTGATTATTTCGCTTTTGACTCCTCTGGATCCCTTTAGATTCATTACCGAACCTGCATTTTTTGCTTGCGATCTGCTCTCTGAGTCGTCGTGTTTGGGGGTTTTGGGAATGTATTTAAGCCCCTAATCCTTTGGTCCCATTGACCAATATTTGGCTACCATGCTACTATTTTGGCACTTTTTGTATGCCAACTATTAACCAGCTCATCCGTAAGGGTCGCAAGAGTGTAAAGGCGAAATCCAAGTCGCCTGCTATGCAGTACACGCTCGATTCCTTGCACCGTAAGCGCACCGAGCTTTCTAAAGGCGCTCCCTTTAAGCGTGGCGTTTGTGTAAAGGTCACTACCATGACCCCAAAGAAACCAAACTCTGCACTTCGTAAAATTGCCCGTGTTCGTCTTTCTAACGGCACGGAAGTTACTGCCTACATTCCTGGCGAAGGTCACGGATTGCAGGAGCACTCCATTGTGATGATTCGCGGAGGTCGTGTAAAAGACCTTCCGGGTGTTCGTTACCACATCGTTCGTGGTCGTTATGACGCAACGGGTGTTGAAGGCCGCAATCGTGGTCGTTCTCTTTACGGAACTAAGCGTCCAAAGGCAGGAAAAGCAGCTCCTAAGAAGAAATAGTTGTCAGAATTTGTTTCGACGGATGAGCGTTGCTCGTCCGTCTTCTACAGCTTCTGAAGCTGCTCATTTCTTAAGTCGTTGAGTACCGATTCCGCTCGGGAAGGATTGCAAGATATTCGTCTTGTGACACATCGACATTTTCTTTGTTTATGCGTGGTAAGCGCGCTGGTTCGCGTGAGATTGCTCCCGACAATAAGTATGGGAGTGTTTTAGTTGCAAAGCTTATTAACTACGTCATGCGTGACGGTAAGAAGGCTACGGCAACGCGTGTGGTTTATGATGCCCTTGATATTATCGAGGCTGAGGCAAAGCGCGGTGCTGTAGAGGTTTTTGACGAGGCGCTTAAGAACGTTATGCCTGCGGTTGAAGTGAAGTCGAAGCGTGTAGGTGGTGCAAACTACCAGGTTCCTATGCCCGTGCGCGGTGAGCGCAAATATGCACTTGCTTATCGCTGGCTTTTGCTTGCTGCACGAGGCAAGAAGGGTCGTCCTATGTGTGAAAAGCTTGCAGAAGAGCTCATGCTTGCTGCAAAGGGAGAAGGTGAAGCGGTGAAAAAACGTGCAGAAGTACAGCGTATGGCTGAAGCAAACCGCGCTTTCGCCCACTTTGCTCGCTAATTTCGTCTAATCTTTTGCACATATGAATCGCGACTATCCTTTGGAACGGGTGAGAAATATCGGTATTATCGCCCACATTGACGCAGGAAAGACCACTACTACTGAGCGTGTTCTTTTCTATACCGGAAAGAAGCACAAAATTGGTGAAGTGCACGAAGGTGAAGCGACCATGGACTGGATGGAGCAGGAACAGGAGCGCGGTATTACTATCACCGCTGCTGCAACGACCTGTTTTTGGAAGGATCACCGCTTGAACATTATCGATACTCCTGGTCACGTAGACTTTACTGTTGAAGTCGAGCGTTCTCTTCGTGTGCTTGATGGTGGCGTTACCGTGTTCGATGGTGTTGCCGGCGTAGAGCCTCAGTCTGAAACTGTTTGGCATCAGGCGGATAAATATCGCGTGCCACGTATCTGCTACATCAACAAGCTTGATCGTACCGGTGCAGATTTCTATAAGGACTTGGATTCTATTCACAAGCGCCTTACGCCAAATGCGCATCCTATCCAGTTGCCTATTGGTACTGAAGCGAATTTCGTAGGACTCGTTGATCTCTTTACTCGTCGCGCTTACATCTACAAAGATGACGCAGGTAAGGTTATCGAAGAGACGGATGTTCCGGCTGATTTGCAAGAAAAGGTTGAAAAGTATCGCGGTCAGTTGATTGAAGCAATCGTTGAACAAGATGAGAAGCTCATGGATCGTTACTTTGCAGGTGAAGAGATTGCTGTTTCCGAGCTGAAGGCGGCTCTTCGTAAGGGGGTTGTTGCCATGAAGATCTTCCCTGTACTTTGTGGATCCTCTCTTAAAAATAAGGGTGTACAGCAGATGCTCGATGCCGTCGTAGAGTTCTTGCCTTCTCCTTTGGATCGTCCTGCGCTCGTAGGTACCGACCCGGATGATGCAGAAAAAGAAATTCCCGTGCCTTCTTCTGATGCCGAGCCTTTTGCTGCATTGGCATTTAAGATCGCTGCAGATCCTTTCGTTGGCAAGCTTGCGTTCTTCCGTGTTTACTCGGGTACGCTTCAGGCAGGATCTTATGTTCTTAATACCTCAACCGGTGAGAAAGAGCGTATCTCTCGTATCGTCCGTCTTCATGCGAATTCTCGTGAAGAAGTGGAGCAGGTGTTTGCAGGAGAAATTGCAGCTGCAGTAGGTTTGAAGGCAACGGCAACGGGTCATACTCTTTGTGCTCCCGAGCGTCCTGTACTTCTTGAAACCATTAACTTTGCAAAGCCTGTTATCTCTCAGGCGGTTGAGCCAAAGACAAAGGCTGACCAGGAAAAGATGGGCGTAGCACTTTCTCGACTCATGGAAGAAGATCCTACCTTCCGTGTACACACCGATACTGATACCAACCAGACGATTATTTCGGGTATGGGAGAACTCCACCTGGAAATCATGGTTGATCGTATGAAGCGTGAGTATGGTGTTGAGGTAACGGTAGGTAAGCCTCAGGTAAGCTACCGTGAAACCATCCGTGGTTCCGCAGAGGGTGAAGGTAAGTATGTGAAGCAGTCTGGAGGTCGCGGTCAATACGGCCATGCCTGGATTCGTGTTGAGCCTAATACCGATGCTGAACACCCTGAGCAGTTCATGTTCCAGGAAGAGATTAAGGGTGGCGCTATTCCTCGTGAGTACATTCCTGCGATTGAAAAGGGTGCTCGTGAGGCGGTAGATCGTGGTGTGCTTGCAGGTTTCCCGCTCATTGGCGTGAAGGCTACGGTATACGATGGTTCTTACCACGATGTAGACTCGAATGAAGCGGCATTTAAGATGGCCGGCTCCATGGCAATTCAAGATGCTATCAAGAAAGCACAGCCTGTTCTTCTTGAACCTATCATGAAGGTAGAGGTAGTCACTCCTGAAGAGTCTCTTGGTACGGTTGTGGGCGACCTCAACTCTAAGCGTGGTCAGATCCAGGAAATGGGTGATCGTGGAAACGTCAAAACCGTTCGCGCTCTCGTTCCTCTTGCGGAGATGTTCGGTTACGCAACAAACCTCCGTTCTCTTACGCAGGGTCGCGCATCTTCCACCATGGAATTTGCAGAGTACCAGGAAGTTCCTCGTAACGTTGCAGACACTATCATTAAGGAGCGTTCTGCTAAGTAACTTTTAGCCTCTTTACGTGATAAAAAGAAAATAGACCCACAAGGGTCTGTTTTCTTTTTTGTATTGCATCCGTACCATACGGGGCATATGGATTCTGGAGGCCAATTTGAGCGACTCATTCGTTTAGTACAAGATACCGGCGAGCGCGTAGTAGTTTCCTTAGGATTAGGAAAGGATCCGGTGGTGCTTCTTCCGCTTTCTACCTACGAAAAGCTTGTACAAGACAAGGAAAAGGGAGAAAAGAGGGAGGAACGTGCCTTCGTTGCTCCTGTGTCTCAGCCGTCTGCACCTTCTTCCTCTCCCCCCTCTTTTTCGCTTCCCCCTCTTTCTCAGCATCTTTCGGCGGGTCCTCGAACCTCATATCGTGCTCCTGATCTTTCCCCAGAAGACTTTTCTCATGAACCTGCTGACGTATGGGATGGAGAAGGGGGAGGGGATTATGACGCAGAGCGTATTTTTGCTTCTGCAGCTGTTCAGAATGGTTTTAAGCCTCCTTCTTCCTCTTCAGAGGCGGTTCACCCCACTCCAAATCGACTTCAGGCATCTATTTCTCGTGCATCTGCAGCGTATGGAAGGCTTCAACAAGAAGGGTGGCGCGTGGGAAATGGGGGGCAGAGATTGCCTATTCAGGGTGGCGCACTGAAGGATGAGGAGCGTTTCTCGCTTGGCATGGGATAGGTTTCTTGCACTTTTTTTTGACTTCTGTTACAATTTTGCGGCAATTATTTTTAACTTTCCTTTGTCATTCTTTTGCTCTTTGAGTGACAAAGGGTGTCAAATTTCGTCTTATGGCAGAAGCATTTGTACGTGCAAAGCCGCACGTAAACGTGGGTACCATTGGTCACGTTGACCACGGTAAGACCACCACGACTGCAGCTCTTACCGCAGTATCCGCAGCACGCGGTCTTGGTAAGGTTAAGTCCTACGCAGATATTGCGAAGGGTGGAACGGTTCGTGATGCATCTAAGATCGTTACCATTTCTACTTCTCACGTAGAATACTCTTCTGATAAGCGTCACTACGCTCACGTTGACTGTCCAGGTCATGCTGACTACGTAAAGAACATGATCACCGGTGCTGCTCAGATGGATGCAGCTATCTTGGTTGTTTCTGCTGCTGACGGTCCAATGCCTCAGACGCGTGAACACATTCTTCTTGCTCGTCAGGTTGGTGTTCCTTACATCGTTGTTTTCCTTAACAAGGTTGACCTTGTTGACGATCCAGAGCTTTTGGACCTCGTTGAACAGGAAATCCGTGATCTTTTGAACAAGTATAAGTTCCCTGGAGATACCACCCCAATTGTTCGTGGTTCTGCTTCCAAGGCTCTTGAAAACCCTGGAGATGCTGAAGCTTCCAAGTGTATCGTTGATCTTATCAACGCTCTTGATGAATACGTTCCAGATCCAGTTCGTGAAACCGACAAGCCATTCCTTATGGCTGTTGAAGATGTCTTCTCTATTGAAGGCCGTGGTACCGTTGCAACCGGTCGTATCGAACGTGGTCAGGTAAAGATCAACGATGAAGTTGAAATCGTTGGTATCCGCGATACCCAGAAGGTTGTCGTTACGGGTATTGAAATGTTTAACAAGTCTCTTGATTCCGGTATGGCGGGAGACAACGCAGGTATTCTTCTTCGTGGTATCAAGAAGACGGATATCGAGCGTGGTCAGGTACTTGCAAAGCCAGGTTCCGTTACTCCTCATACCAAGTTTGAGGCTGAAATTTACGCTTTGACCAAGGAAGAGGGTGGACGTCACAAGCCATTCTTTAAGGGTTACAAGCCTCAGTTCTACATCCGTACTACGGACGTAACTGGTGAAATTACCCTTCCAGAAGGAACCGAAATGGTTATGCCTGGAGACACTGTTAACGCGGTTGTTACCCTTACCAGCACCGCAGCACTTGAAGAAAAGACCCGCTTCGCTATCCGTGAAGGTGGCCGCACTGTTGGTGCAGGTGTTGTAGTAAAAATTATTGAGTAATGGAAAAGGAAGAGGATCGTGCTCTTTGCACCTCCTCTTCTTTCCCTTTCGTACCTTCTTTCTATGTCCGACACTTCTAAAGCGCAGAAACACGAAGAAAAAGAGCAGCGCATTCGCATTAAGATCCGTGCATACGATTACAAGTTGATCGATGCAGCAACCGTAACGATCATTAATACCGCGAAGCGCAGTGGCGCATCAGTTATTGGTCCCGTACCACTTCCTACCGAGATTCGCCGCTATACCGTGAACCGCTCAACGTTCATCGATAAGAAATCTCGTGATCAGTACGAGATGCGTGTCCATAAGCGCATTATCGATATCGTGAACCCAACCGAGCGTACGATTGATTCTCTTATGAGCCTCAATCTTCCCGCAGGTGTGGACGTGGAAATTAAGATGTAATCATCGCGTAAGTCCTTGCGGGCTTGCGCATAGTCGAAGAGATATTCTTCTCTTCTCCTGTGCGCAGTTCCGCACTGCAGTTCCTATGACGAACCAGAAAGAAAGATTCCACTTTGGAAAAACCTCTCTGCGCTTCGCACGGAATTCCTCCTGAACAATAAAGCTTGCATTCCATACCATCTTTTCATTATCCCATTGCGTATCTTCACGTTTTGTAAAGATATCTTTGGCGTAGTTCTGTATACATTTTGTATACATGTGATGGGCTGGAAGCGAATGCTTCCTGCTTTTTGTTCTTACTAAGACTTGATCGTTCCTCTGCGCCATGCGTAAGAACGGAGAAAATATGAAGTATCTTTTGGGAAAAAAGATGCACATGGGCCAGCTCTTTAAAGAGAATGGCAGCATTGTGCCGGTGACATACGTGGAGGTATTGCCATGTACGGTTGCTGCGATCAAAAAAGATTTGCAGGGTCGTGCAGTTGCTGTTCTTGGTACGGGTGAGGGAAAGAACCTCAATCGTGCGCAAGAAAAGCAGTTTGCAAACATGGGTCCTTTCGCACGAACCGAGCAGGTTCGCATTGAGGAGGGTTCTGTAGAAGTAGGTACTGTTTTTACCGCAGAAGCATTTGCTCCTGGTGAAATGGTGAATGCGGTGGGTGTTACGAAGGGTCGTGGTTTCCAGGGTGTCGTTAAGCGCCATGGATTCGGAGGTCATCCGACTACTCACGGTCACAAAGATCAGGTTCGTAAGTCCGGTTCCATCGGTGCGGGTGGTATCCAGCGCGTCTTCAAAGGTATGCGTATGGCCGGCCGCATGGGTGGAGATCAGGTTACGATCAAGAATTTGGAAGTTATTTCGGTAGATGTAGAAAAGAATCTTGTTGCAGTTAAAGGAGCGCTTCCAGGCGCACGCGGCACGGAAGTGACGTTAATGGGTACTGATGGAAACGTATGGCGCAAGTAAAACTCTATACTTGGCAGGGTGCAGACGCGGGAATGCTTGAGCTTCCTAGCAGTTTGTTCGCGGTTGCAGTAAAGCCAGCTGTTGTGCACGAGGTTATCGTTGCGCAAGAGGCAAACAGCCGCGTTGTCAGTGCTCACACGAAGGATCGCTCTGAAGTTTCTGGTGGTGGTAAAAAGCCATGGAAGCAGAAGGGAACAGGTCGTGCTCGTCATGGATCCACTCGTTCTCCTATCTGGGTAGGGGGTGGTGTCGCACATGGTCCTCAGGCAGATCGTAATTTCTCAAAGAAGGTAAACAAGAAGATGAAGCGCGTAGCTATTGCAATGCTTCTCTCGGATCGTGTTGCCGCTGATGCATTCATTGCGGTGGACACCCTTGTTCTTCCTGAAGCAAAGACGAAACTCGTCGCTTCTCTGCGTAAGGCTCTTCCTTGTGCTGAGAAGAATGCGCTCGTTATTCTTGGTTCTTCTGAACAGGCAATGCAGCGTGCAATTCGCAATCTTGCGAATACCCAAGCAATTGGTGCACGCAGCGTAAATCCTCGTGATCTTGCAAAATTTGGTGCAGTTATTGCATCGAAGGCTGCTATTGCTGAAATGGAAGAGACGTTTACCGGCTAATGTCTTATGCCCGCAACGAAAAAAACTACAAAAAAAGTTGAGCAGGAAGTAAAGCGCTCTACGAAAGCTCTTTCAGAGCTTGCACGTACGGTTGCTCTTTCTCCTCTCATGACCGAGAAGGCCGCTCATCTTTCCGGATCCTCTGTGTACGCATTCCGTGTTGCAGTTGATGCAAACCGTGTTGCCGTGCGACAGGCGTTTAAAGAAATGTATGGCATTTTGCCTACTCGTGTGAATATTGTGCGTGTACATGGGAAAGAAAAGCGCTTTGGCCGTACTCTTTCTCGTCAGTCTGACTGGAAGAAGGCATATGTTGCCATTCCTTCCGGCACTACTCTTGATCTCTTTGCCACGGCCTAACATTATCTATGCCGACGAAAATTTATAAACCAACATCTGCCGGCCGCCGCAATTCTAGCGTGCAGCTGTTTACTGATGTTACGGCAAAGACTCCTTACAAAAAGCTTGTTGTGGCGCAGAAGCAGCAGGCTGGACGTGGTGCAGGTGGAAAAATCACCGTGCGTCATCGTGGAGGTGGAGCTCGCCGCCATATTCGTGTGATTGACTGGAAGATGGATAAACTCTCCGTTCCAGGAAAAGTACAGACGATCGAATATGATCCAAATCGTGGTGCGCGTATTGCTCTTATTGCATACGCTGACGGCGAAAAGCGCTACGTTCTTGCGGCGCATGGATTGCAGGTAGGCTCTACGATTGTTTCTTCTCAGGAGCGTGGTGAGCCAAATGCAGGAAGTCGTTTCCCGCTTGAAAAAATTCCTGTAGGTATGGAGGTGTTCAATATTGAACTCCAGCCAGGACAGGGAGGAAAGGTAGTGCGTGGTGCAGGCGCTTCCGCAATGCTTCTTGCAGTGGAAGGTGACTATGCAACGCTGAAGATGCCATCTGGTGAAGTGCGCATGGTGCCCAAGGCATGCATGGCGACTATCGGACGTGTTTCTAACCCTGATTGGAATCAAGTACGTTGGGGTAAGGCAGGTCGTATGCGTCATAAGAGTATTCGTCCAACCGTGCGTGGTAAGGCGATGAACCCGGTTGATCACCCACACGGAGGTGGTGAAGGTCGTAACGCAATTGGTCTCAAGTATGCAAAGACTCCACAAGGTAAGCATGCTCACGGCGTGAAGACGCGTTTGTCCAAGAAGCCTTCTAATAAATTCATCGTTCGCCGCCGCAACCATGATAAGGGCCGCACTGCATAAAGATCTATGACTCGTAGTTTAAAAAAGGGGCCATTCATTGCTCCTCATCTTGCAAAGAAAGTTGCAAAGCTCCGCCCAGGTGACAAAACGGTGGTCAAGACGTGGTCTCGCGCCTCTTCTATCACTCCAGCAATGGTTGGATTCACCTTCGCGGTACATAACGGAAAGGATTTCATCCAAGTACGTGTTGTTGAAAATATGGTTGGACACAAGCTCGGTGAGTTTGCTCCAACGCGTAAATTTGTTCGTCACGCCGGTAAGACCGCTGCAGCTGCAGCTCCTGCCGCAGCAGCAACAAATAAGGTAAGTCGCTAATTCATCTTCTATGGAAGCTATTGCTAAGGCAAAACACATCCGCATCGCTCCACGCAAGACTCGTCTTGTCGTGGGATTGATCCGCGGACTTGCGATCTCAGAAGCTCGCAAGCAACTTCTTCTTTCCAAGAAGGCGGCGGCTAAGCCAGTGCTCAAAGCACTTGATTCTGCTGTTGCAAACGCTGAACACAATTTGAAGCTTGATGCTTCTTCATTCGTGGTTACGCGTGCGCAGGTTGACGAAGGTATTAAGATTAAGCGTTTCACTCCTCGTGCGCAGGGTCGGGCAACTCCGATTCGTTTGCGCAGCTCCCACATCACGATTGGTGTAGGTCCGAAGACGGTGAAAGCGAAGAAATAAGCAAATTCCTATGGGTCACAAAGTCCATCCAAAAGTATTTCGCTTGAACACCGTCTTCACTTGGGATTCCAAGTGGTTTGCGCGCGGACGTCAGTTCGTCACGCAACTTCAAGAGGATGTTGAGCTCCGCGCATTTCTTCGAAAGGCGCTTAAAGATGCGGGTTTGAACGATATCGCTATCGAACGAACTCCTAAGCACGTTACGATTACGCTTCGCGCTGCAAAGCCTGGTGTCATCATTGGTCGTCAGGGTGCGGGTATCGAAGATCTCAAGAAAAAGCTTATGCTTACCTTCTACCGAGGTCGTCGCGTTACCCTCAATCTCAACGTACAAGAGGTTGCAAATCCTGCTCTTGCTGCATCGGTAGTCGGTCAGCAGATTGCTCAGGATCTTGAAAAGCGCATGCCATTCCGTCGCTCCATGAAGATGACGATTGAGCGTGTGATGAAGGCTGGGGCAAAGGGTGTGAAAATCACCGTTTCCGGTCGTCTCAACGGTGCGGAAATTGCTCGTACCGAAACTCTTTCACAGGGAAGTATTCCTCTCCATAACCTTCGTGCTGATATCGATTTTGCACGTGAACGTGCAAATACGGTGTACGGCGTGATCGGTATTAAAGTATGGATCTATCGTGGTGATGTTTTTGAAGGAGAACAGCGCACGGAACCTGCAGCGCAATCCGCAGAGCAGGGTGGACGAGATCGTCATGGTGATCGCCGTGGTGGTCGTCGATCCGGAGGAGCTTCTTCATTCCGCAAATAACTGAAGCCTTATGTTGATGCCTAAGAAAATGAAGCACCGCAAGTGGCATAAGCGCCATAAGCAGGGTGATCGCGTAGCTACGCAGAAGGTTGATGTCGCTTTTGGAACGTATGGCTTGAAGGCCATTACTGAAGCATGGGTTACTGCTCGCCAGATTGAGGCAGCTCGCCGTGCAATGACTCGTTCCATTAAGCGTGGCGGAAAAATCTGGATTCGTATTTTCCCTGATCATCCCGTTACTAACCACGGCGCTGAAGCTCCGATGGGTAAAGGTAAGGGTGGCGTTGATTACTTTATGACTCCTGTGCGTGCCGGAACCGTTATGTTCGAAATGGACGGTGTAACGGAAGAAGTCGCACGTGAAGCACTTCGTCTTGCGGCATATAAGTTGCCTATGAAGACGAAGATCATTGCTCGAACGTAATATGCGCTTTAAAGAATTACTCCAAAAAGATCTTTCCGAACTTCGCTCCATGCGTGGTGATCTCCAGGTCAAGCTTGAACAGCTTACCCGTCAGCTCACGGTGCGTGGCGTAAAGAACGTGCGTGAAATTCGCGTACTTCGAAAAGATATCGCTCGTATCGAGACGCGTATTACCGCGCTCTCAAGCGCATCTCGCGCATAACCTTGTATGACGACTAAGACTCAAGAAAAATCAACCACCCGCCGCCGCCTCAATGGTGTTGTCACTTCTGCGAAGATGACTAAGACCGTATCGGTGCAGGTAGATCGCACGGTTCTCCATGCGAAATATCAGAAGCGCTACGCGGTGAGTAAGAAGTATCTTGCCCACAATGAACTCGAAGGAGTGCAGGTAGGGGATAAGGTGATTATTGAAGAGACCCGCCCACTTTCTGCGCAAAAGCGCTGGCGTGTGGTTGCGAAGGCCTAATAACAACCTATGCTACAACATCGATCCATGATCGCGGTGGCTGATAACTCTGGCGCAAAAAAGCTCCAAGTTATCCGTGTCCACGGCGGCTATAAGAAACGCTATGCGCGTTTGGGGGATGTGGTGACCGCGGTCGTAAAAGAGGCTGCTCCCCACAATCCTGTGAAGAAAAGTGACGTGGTACATGTGGTAATTGTTCGTACGCGCAAGGAAACTCGCCGTGCTGACGGTTCCTACATTCGTTTCGACGAAAATGCTGGCGTCATTATTACGAAAAATACTAAGGATCCAAAAGGAACGCGTATCTTTGGACCTATTGCTCGCGAAGTGCGTGCAGCAGGATTCAATAAGATCGTTTCTCTTGCTCCCGAAGTGCTCTAAGACTCCTTTATGAACGCAAAGATGAAAATCAAGGTTGGCGATGTCGTGCGTGTCATGGTAGGACGCGCGAAAGAGCAAGGAGGCGATCGCGGTAAGGAGGGGAAGGTCATCCAAGTCTTCCCAGAACTCCGCACCGTCGTGGTAGAAGGTGTTCGCAGCCGCACGAAGCACGTGAAGGCTCGCGGAGAACAGAAAGGACAGAAGGTACAATTTTTCGCTCCCATTCCTGCAGCTAATGTTTCCCTCGTAGGAAAGAATGGCACCGGTCGAGTAGGATTTGAGCTGAAAGATGGCAAGAAGACGCGTGTGCTTCGTGCAAAGAAAAAGGTTGAACAGCTTGGCTAATGTATGTCTATTCTCAAAGAAAAATTTCAGACTGGCGTTGCAGAGACCTTGCGTTCTACCTTTGGCCTCAAAAACGTGCATGAGACTCCTCGTATCCTCAAGGTCACTCTCAACGCACGTGTAGGTAAGGGACGTGACGCAAAATTTGCAGACATCATTGTTGATACCCTTCGTCGTATTACTGGTCAGCAGCCAGTAAAGACGACTGCCCGTAAATCCATCGCAGGTTTTAAAATCCGTGAAGGCATGGTGCTGGGTGCAAAGGTGACTTTGCGCGGCAATCAGATGTGGCACTTCCTTGATAAGCTCACCAACGTGGCATTTGCTCGTATCCGTGACTTCCGTGGAATTCCTGAATCTGCTGTTGATCGCGATGGTAATTTCAACTTCGGTTTTACCGAGCACACCGCTTTTCCTGAGGTGCGCCCAGACGAAGTAGAATCACTTCATGGTTTGCAGATTACGATCACGACAAATGCAGGTTCTCATGAGCGTGGCCTCGCTTTGCTCAAGGGACTCGGGTTCCCCTTTGTTTCCAAGTCATCTAAGTAAAGTATGGCGACACAAAATCAAATTGCGAAGTCGCAAAAGACTCCAAAGTTTTCTACGCGTATTAACCTACGCTGCTGGAAATGTGGTCGTAAGCGTTTCTTCATGCGCAAATTCGGTCTCTGCCGTATCTGCTTCCGTGAGCTTGCAAACGTCGGTGAGATCCCTGGTATTCGTAAGGCTAGCTGGTAAATCCTATGATGACCGATCCAATTTCCGACATGCTCACTCGTGTGCGTAATGCTGCTATGGCACGTGCACACGTAGTGGAAATGCCAATGTCGAAGATGAAATTCGCTATTGCGAAAATCCTCGAATCTCGTGGGTATCTTACTGCCGTAGAAACCGTTACAGACAAGAATACTTCTCGCGAAGTACTGCGTCTTACGCTTGCTTACGCAGAAGGCATGCCTATTGTTTCTGACTTGAAGCGCATTAGTAAGCCAGGCCGACGCGTTTACATTAAGGCGGATGATCTTCGCCCTGTACGCTCAGGATATGGTGTTTCCATCGTCTCTACTCCAAATGGATTGATGACGGGAGATGATGCGCGCAAGCGCCGCCTTGGAGGTGAACTTATTTGCGAAGTCTACTAAAAGAGTCTTATGTCTCGTATTGGAAAAAAGCCGGTTGTCCTTCCACAGGGCATTACCGCAACGGTTGCGGACGCAGCCGTGACCGTGAAAGGTCCCAAGGGAGAGTTGACGCTTGCGGTGCATCCTCATGCACACGTCGTGCTTCGTGATGAAGAAGGGGTATCTGCACTTCATGTAAGCGTTGATGATCCTGAAAAGGATGATCGTGCAATCTGGGGTACGATGCGCGCCCTTTTAGCACAAATGGTAAGTGGTGTTTCTGAAGGTTTTCAAAAGTCACTTGAGCTCAACGGCGTTGGTTTCAAGATGAACCTTAATGGTAACAAGCTTACTTTCTCTGTTGGTTTCTCTCATGATATTACGTACGAACTTCCTGCGGGAGTTTCTGCAAAGATTGAGGGAAGCGTGCTTACTCTTGCGGGTGCTGATGCACAGGCGGTAGGACGTGTAGCGGCGGAGATCCGTGCATTTAAAAAGCCTGAACCTTATAAGGGCAAGGGATTCCGTTATACGGATGAAATTGTTCGTCGTAAGGCGGGTAAGGCTGCAAAGGGTGATAAATAATGTTTTATGACGAAGAAAGAAATTCAAGCAAAGCGCGCTCGTTCAGAGCGTCGCGCAGCTCGTGTCCGCGCAGTTATTCGCGGCACTGCAGAACGCCCACGTTTGTCGGTGTTCCGTTCTCAAAAACATATTTCCGCCCAGGTTATTGATGACGTTGCAGGTCGCACCTTGGTTTCTGCACAGGATCTTAAACTTGAGAAGCTTTCTCCTTTGGAGCGCGCTCAGCAAGTGGGAAAGCTTGTTGCAGAGAGTGCAAAGAAAGCAGGCATTACGACGGTCGTTTTCGATCGTGGAGCATACTTGTTCCATGGTCGTGTAAAGGCGCTCGCAGAGGCTGCTCGTGAGGCTGGTCTTCAATTCTAATCCTATGGCAGAACAAGAAAACATTCAGAATGCAGCTCCTGCAACGCAGGCTGCAGCTCCTCAAGCTGGTGGTTTCCAGCGAGGTAACGATCGCCGTGGTGGTCGTGGACAGGGTGGGCAACGTGGCGGTGGTCGTGGAGACCGTCGTGGCGGCCGTTCTCAGGAGCGTGACCCTCGTGAATTTGAACAGAAGACGCTTGAGCTTTCTCGCGTTACCCGTGTGACCAAGGGTGGTAAGCGCATGCGCTTCCGCGCGACGGTTGTTGTGGGTGACAAGAAGGGTCGTGTAGGCTTCGGAGTGGCAAAGGGCGCTGACGTGGCTATGGCGCTTGATAAAGCGTCACGTCAAGCAAAGAAGCGCTTAGTGCAGGTTCCTTTGCATAAGGGAACAATTCCTCACGAGGTTGCTGCTAAGTTTGGTGCTGCAATGGTGATCATTAAGCCAGCTCCACAAGGTACTGGACTTAAGAGCGGTGGTCCTGCACGTATCGTGCTTGAACTTGCCGGAGTACCGAATGCGGTTTCCAAGATTCTTGGTGGTAAGAATAAGATTAACAACGTAAAAGCTGCATTTGCTGCGCTGAAAATGTTGCGCAAAGAGAAGGCTTCTACGCCTTCCGCATAATCCTCTTCTATGACGCTTTCATTACATGATCTTCGCCCTGGATTTGGCGCGAAGAAAGACAAGAAGCGCGTAGGTCGTGGCCTTGGTTCCAAGGGTACTACGGCAGGACGCGGACAGAAGGGTCAGTCTTCTCGTGCGGGTGCAAGTGGTTTGCAGCGTATTGGTTCACGCCATCTTATGCTTGCTACGCCAAAGCTCCGTGGATTTAAGGCACTTTCTTCTGGAGCACAGGCGGTTAATCTCGCGGATATCGCGGGCGCGTTTGTTGCGGGTGAAGTAGTTACTCCACGCACGTTGTCTAAAAAGGGATTGGTTCGCGATGCAAAACAGGATGTAAAAATCCTTGGCGTTGGCGAGCTCTCTCACGCAGTAACGGTAAAAGGATGCCGTGTTTCGGCTACTGCACAAGCAGCTATTGAAAAAGCTGGTGGAAAGATTGAAGCCTAACCTCTCGTATTATGGCCAGTGCATTGGTGCGTCTTTGGAAAGAGCCGGAAATTCGCAAGGGACTCCTCTTTATTCTCTTTGCGGTTACGGTATTTCGCGTTGTTGCCCATATTCCGGTTCCTGGTATTGATGCCTCGAGCCTTGCAGCACTGCTTAATCAGAGTCAGCTTCTTGGTTTGCTCAACGTCTTTGCGGGAGGTACTTTGAGTAACTTTTCTGTCGTTGCACTTGGCGTTGCTCCTTACATTACCGCATCGATTATCTTCCAGCTCCTTGGAATGATTTTTCCTTCGGTGGAAGAAATGCAAAAAGAAGAACAGGGACGTCGAACGCTTAATCGTTGGACGCGCGTTGCTACGGTTCCTCTTGCTGCATTGCAGGCATACAGCTTGATGGCTCTTCTTGGACAGCAGGGGATCTTTGGTGGAGTTGCCTTTACCTCTTGGCAGTGGGTTGTTGCAATCGCAACAATGACTGCGGGTACCGTGTTCCTTATGTGGCTTGGAGAGCTCATCTCTGAGCGCAAAATGGGAAATGGTATCTCCATTCTCATCTTTGCGGGTATCGTTGCTTCGTTCCCTGCGTTCATTGCAAATGCAGCTGCTACGTATACGCCTTCTGAGTTGATAGACATGCTTCTTTTTGCAGCATGTACTCTTCTTACGGTAGTAGGGGTGGTTTTCGTGAATGAGGCACAGCGTAATATTCCCGTGCAATATGCGCGTGGTGGATCAGGGAAGGTTTCTTCCAATCTTCCGCTTCGCGTGAATTTGGGAGGAATGATCCCTATTCTCTTTGCGATGTCGCTCGTTGTTACTCCTGGTCTTTTGGCGCAGTTCTTCGTGAATGCAAATACTGCCTGGGTTAGTGCTGCGGCACAGTGGATCATTGCTTTTACTAGCAATACGCTTGCCTACAGCCTTGTTCAGTTCTTCCTGGTTATTCTCTTCACCTTCTTCTACGCGTCTATTGTTTTCCGCCCAGAACAGGTTAGTGAGAATCTGCAAAAGCAGGGAGGCTTTATTCCGGGCGTACGGCCAGGGGAGGCTACGACAAAATACCTTCAGTGGGTGATGAATCGCATTCTCCTCATCGGTGCTGTATTTCTCGCGGTATTGGCAGTGTTGCCTTATATCGTGCAGGGTATTACCGGAAATCCGCTTCTTGCGGTGGGAGGAGCTTCGGTGCTCATCGTGGTTTCGGTGGTTATTGATGTGGTAAAGCAGGTAGAAGCCCAGCTTTCCATGCGCTCCTACGATGCGTAGAGGTATTCCTAAAAAAAGAGACACCATCCTTTACCGGGTGGTGTCTCTTTGGTTTTTGCGGGATGAAATGCTGGATGAAAATTGTGAAATGCTTTACACTGTACCCGTATGTACAAAATTCTCCTCTTGGGTCCACAGGGTTCGGGAAAGGGTACGCAGGCTGAGCGCTTGAGTCAGCGCCTTGGCATTCCTACGCTTTCCATGGGGCAGCTTTTGCGGGATGTTATTGCGGAGGAGGGGATTTTGGCAGATCGTATTCGTGAAACAGTGCATGCGGGAGGATTAGTTTCTGATGATATTGCGATTACGATTCTTGATCGAAAGATCCAGGAACTTGGAGCGAAGGATGGATACATTCTTGACGGCTTTCCTCGTAATGAGGCGCAGTTGAAGGCGTATGATGCATATGACCACCCGACGCATGTCGTGGTTATTGAAATTCCTCGCGATATTTCGCTTGATCGTATTGCGCATCGGTCGCGTGTTGAACAGCGCGTTGATGATACTCCCGAGGTCATTGCGCATCGCTTAGATGTGTATGAGCAGGAGTCGATTCCTATGCTCGCATATTATGAGCCTCGAGGTATTGTTCGTCGGGTTGATGGTATGGGCACGGTTGATGAGGTAGAGCAGAGAATTAAAGATGCGGTTGGAGCATAAAACAGGTTATGGCCCTTATTAAGACACAACAGGATATTGATGCGATGCGCGAAGGCGGAGCGCTGCTTTCGCGCGCGCTTCAAAAAGCGGTTGATGCGGTAAAGCCCGGAGTCACCATGCGCGAGCTTGATGCCATTGCTGAACAAGAGATTTTGGCTGGGGGCGGAAAGCCTTCCTTTAAAGGGTATAAAGCGGGAGGGAAGATCCCCTTTCCTTCGACGGTTTGTATTTCCGTAAACGATGAAGTGGTTCATGGGCTTGGTACGCGTGACATTGTTTTACAAGAAGGTGATATTGTGGGTTTGGATATTGGTTGTTGGTATAAGGACTTGTGTACCGATATGGCGGTTACGGTTCCTGTGGGAAAGATTTCTCAGGAGCGTAAAACCTTATTGAAGATTACGCGAGATGCGATGTATGCAGGCGTTGATGCGGCAATTGTGGGAAAGACAACGCACGATATGGCTGCTGCTATTGAGAGCACGGTTCCCCAAAAATATGGCATTGTGAAATCTTTGGTTGGCCATGGTGTTGGACACGCGGTTCATGAATCGCCGCATGTGCCAAACTTTGTAAGCAAGGCCTTTCCGAAGACCCTTCTTCGTACGGGAATGTGTTTAGCGATTGAACCTATGGTTACTCGCGGCACGGATGACGTTTATATTTCTTCGGATGGCTGGACGATTGTTACTGCAGATGGGACCGATGCTGCGCATTTTGAGGTGACTATTGCACTCACTGAGCAGGGTCCTGAAATTTTGACGCCACAGCCGGAAATTGGTGTGTAAGGTGGGTGTAGGGTCTGTAAAATTTTATGCATGAAGAGCGCGATCAACAAAAAGATGAACAATGGATTCGGGATGTTTGCACGAGACTTGTGCCTTCCGAGACGTTGTATGTACGTCATGAATACTATGATGGGGGATATGAAGTTCGTGTTGGCTCGTATACGTTTTTTATGGAGTATGAGGTGCTCGATCATGCGGATGAAGATTGGGTTCGACAACTTTTAATCAAAGGAGGGTATTCTCTTGAGTAGCTATGAAAAAAGGTGATGTTTGGGGGTTTATTAGTCTCATCCTTATTCTCGGAGCTCTTGCTGCACTTTTTGTATTTTCTCCTGAGCGACGAGAGATTATTTTTCAGCCTTTAGAAGTGCCTGGTAGTGCGTTGGTACTTGTAGAAGCACGGAAAGAGGGGGTGATTGTTGATGCAGTTTTGGGTAAGTCTGGCTTTGTTACGCTTCATCAGCGTATTGGCGATGCGCCTGGACCTCTTGTGGCAACCTCGTCTCTTTTAGCGAAAGGTATTCACTCCGCACTTGCCCTTTCTGTGACTGGTGGACTTCAGGAGCTTGATAGCTATGTGCTGCTTATGGTTGCTGATGATGGAGATGGGGTCTATGAAGCTGGAGTAGACCTTCCGGTTATGGTCAATGGTACGGTTATCCGTGTTCCGGTGGTGTTAGAAGGTGAAGAAGAGGGAATGGGGGAGGTTGAGGAATAGCGCATGAAATACTTGGGTATCGATTACGGTACGAGAAAGATCGGACTCGCTCTTGGGGAGTCTGTTTCGCGTACCGCGATGCCGCTTGAAGTTTTTGTTGGTGGGGATGATGCGGTAGAGCGTATTTGTGCCTTAGCGCAGCAAGAGCATATTGATGCATTTGTCGTCGGGATTCCTGTACCTTTTCATACAGGACAGCCGCGTACCCAATTTGATCGTGCTCAACGTTTTGCGGATGCTTTGGAAAATATGTCGCGACTCCCTGTATACAAAATTGATGAAGTATTTACTTCTCGAGAAGCACAGCGTATTCAGGATGAATACGGAAGTCGTGTTCCGGAAGATGCTCTTGCGGCCATGATGCTCGTACAGGAATATTTTGATAATCATCTCTCCTCTTCGTAGGAGAAGCGTGTGGAGGAGTATGTGGTTTTCTCAAAAAACGGAAGCGATTATCTTGACCGTCCATCCCTGGAAAGAAGCGGATAAGCGGTATGTTGCGCTGACTCGTGATTGCGGAAAGGTTGAGTTTATTGGACGCGGTGCACGGAAGGGGAAGGCAAAGCTTGCGGCGCATTTAGAGCCTTTTGCTCGCGTGCAACTGGAACTTGTTGTTGGTCGTCGGCAAACGACCGTTATTGGCGTTGAGCGTCTCGAGCATTTTTCTGGAATTGCGTATTCGCTTGAACACCGATTGGTTGCACAAGCGGCATCTTCCTTGCTTGATAAGACGTTGTATGTTGATCAGGTAGATGCGCATTTGTATTCAGAACTTTCCTCGTTCCTCCTTTTTTTGCATGGAACGGAAACGCTTTCTTCTGCTCGTGGCGCATTTGTTCTTGGAGGCTTTTTACTTCGCCTTATGCGACATTTGGGATACGAGACAGAATTGCATGCGTGTTTAGGGTGCCAAGATGCTATTCAGCCGCTTTCGTTTCGTTGGCATGATGCACGGGGAGGGCTTGTGTGCACAACGTGTTTACTTGATAAGCAAAAAGAGTGGGTAACTGCGCGAAGAATTGATGAGGAAATCGTCACATTGTTGCGTTTTGCGCGCGATGCGGGATATGAGGATTTAATGAAGGCTGGGCTTCGGGGGGAGCATTTGGAGCATTTTTCATCATGTGTTCATGATTTGTTGAGAATTCATGTTCCTGGGTATGTAGATAGGCCGTATTGGGAGATGGTTGTTGTGTGATGGGAGTGAGGGGAGTGATGGGAGTAAAGGGAGTAGGGGGAGTGGGTTGATGGTTGACGCTTGATGGATGGATTGCGGGGAATGGAATAACGGGGGTTGCGTGTGTTTTTAACTGTGTTATAGTGATTTTAGAGACGCTTGAGGCGATTTGAACACCGCCGAGTCCGGGAAAGAAATTCTTTGTCGTAAGATGAGAAGAGTAGAATCCTGCGGGTTGCGCCCGTTAGCGCGTAGAAGAGTACAAAGTAAGGTGGCACCGCGGAGAAATTCGCCCTTACATGATCGTGATGTTTGAACATCGTGATTTTGTAAGAGCGATTTTTTTAATTCATATTTGAGACGCTGGACCCCGGGTCGATACCGGGTGACGCATTCGTATGTATACCTCTATTGCACATCTCAAAGATTTCGTTGGACAAGAAGTGACGCTTAAGGGCTGGGCATATAACTTCCGTTCAAGTGGAAAGATTTATTTTCTTCAGCTTCGTGATGGATCTGGATTTGTTCAGGTTGTGTTTAGTGCGGGTGATTTGACTCAGGAAGTTTGGGAGCAGTTAAAGGGAGTGACGCTTGAATCTTCTGTTGAAGTGAAGGGTATTGTGAAGGCGGAGCCACGTGCACAGGGTGGTTTTGAAGTGCAGGGAACCGCATTTGTTCCTTTTCATATCAATACTGAGGAATATCCTGTTGGTAAGAAGGAGCATGGACCGGAGTTTCTTTTTGATAACCGTGATTTGTATCTTCGCTCGCAAACACCTTGGGCGGTACTTCGTATTCGTGATCGCGTTTTCTTTTCTATTGAACAATTCTTCCACGAAGAGGGATTCATTCGTTTTGATACGCCGGTTCTTCAGCCAACAAGCTGTGAAGATACGACCCAGTTGTTTACCGTTGATTATTACGGAACGCCGATGTACTTATCGCAGAGCGGTCAGCTTTATAGCGAGGCCGGTATTATGGGATTTGGAAAGGTGTATGACTTTGGTCCGGTATTTCGTGCAGAGAAGAGTAAGACTCGTCACCATTTGAGCGAACTTTGGATGATGGATGCGGAAATGGCGTTTTACGATCAGAACATGAACATGGATGTGCAGGAAAAAATGGTGAAGCGTATTGTTGCGGATGTGTTGCGTGATTGTCAGCAAGAGCTTCAGATTTTGGAGCGTGACACGACGCTTTTGCAAAAGCTTGTAGACACGCCGTTTATTCGTAAGACGCATGCTGAAGTAAAGGCAGAGCTTGCGGCTGATGGTCTTACCGTTGATGCACTTGATGACATGAGTACGGAAGAGGAGATTTATCTTGGTGAGAAGTATAAACTTCCGGTGTTCATTCAAGATTATCCTGCGGCAGTGAAGGCGTTTTACATGAAGCGCTTTACGGATGATGCCGGCGTGCTTCGTGCACGTTGTGCTGATTTAATTGCTCCTGAAGAAGGACGAGAAATTATTGGAGGAAGTCAGCGTAATGAGCATTATGATGAGTTGAAGAAGGAGATTATTGATCGTGAATACCCCCTTGAAGAATACGAATGGTATTTGAACACAAGAAAGTTTGGATCGGTGCCGCACAGCGGATTCGGTATTGGTCTTGAACGTACGGTTCGTTGGATTACTGGTGTTCATCATATTCGCGAAACGATTCCGTTCGCACGCATGTTGAATAGAAATCGTCCGTAGGAAAAAATGGTTAAGTGGTTAACGTGGTTTTAGATCACATAACACTTTTATCAATTAACCATCTTAATCCATTCCACCATTTAAACATTATGAAAAATCGAACATTAGTTAAGCAGTTGCCTGAACATTTGGGACAAGAAGTAACGATTGCTGGATGGCTTTCGAACTTGCGCGATAAGAAGCATTTTGGATTTGCGATTTTGCGTGATCGAACAGGTTTGGCGCAGGTTGTTTTGGACGCGCCGCATCTTGAGCAACTTAAGGGGTTGCAGCTTGAAACGGTGATTAAAGTGAAGGGACTTGTGAAAGAAAAGCAGTCCAAGGACCCTTCGATGAAAGAAGTTGAGGTGCAATGTGTGGAGCTTGAGATTTTGTCGCCGGTAACGGAGCCGGTGCCTGTTGAAATTGCAAAGCCGGATCTTGATTCTCAACTTGATACGCTTCTTGATAATCGCGTGATCACGCTGCGTCACCCCAAGCAACGCGCGATATTTAAGATTCAGGCGGCGCTTGTGAAGGGATATCGATCGTACATGGATCGCCAAGGATTTACGGAAATCTTTTTCCCTATTTTGGCAGGTGCGGCCAGTGAAGGCGGTGCAGAATTTTTCAAAGTTGACTACTACGGACGTGAGGCAACGCTTACGCAGTCGGCACAGCTGTATAAGCAAATTACCATGGGCGTTTATGAGGGAGTTTACGGTTTGTCGTATTCTTTCCGCGCAGAAAAGTTTGCGACATCTCGTCACCTCACAGAGTTTAACCAGTTCGAGTTTGAGATGGGATTTGTGGAAGATATGGAGGAGGTGATGGCGCATGCAGAAGGTTCGATTCGCGAAATGGTAGCAACGGTTGCGCGTGATTGTGCTGAAGAAATTGCGCTTCTTGGTGTCACGCTTCCGCCGCTTGGTGAACGCTTCCCACGTATCTCGCTGAAAGACGCGCTCTTGGCGTATAAGGAAGAAGGGGGAGTTGATGAGACGAGTGAGCCGGATTTGTCGCCAGCGGGGGAGCGATGGCTTTCGACTGAATGGGGTCCGAAGCACCACAATTGTGGATTTATCATTGTGACGGATTACCCAACGTCGAAGCGTCCGTTTTATGCGCTTCGTGACCCGAAGGATCCGACGAATACCATTACCTTTGACTTGATTGGTTTTGGGAGTGAGATTATTTCTGGTGGTATGCGCGTGAATCGTTATGAGGATCAGGTACAGGCGATTAAAGATAAGGGATTGGATCCGGCGCAATTTGAGGATTACCTCATGATGCACAAGTACGGCATTCCTCCAGAAGGGGGATTTGGTATGGGATTGCAGCGTTTGACGCAGAACTTGCTTGGTCTTGCGAATGTGAAAGAGGCAACCATTTTCCCTCGCGATGTGCAGCGATTGAGACCGTAGGTTTGTTACTCTCATGGTGTTATAAAAATACTCCCCTTATACCTTTTGGTATTTGTGGGAGTATTTTTGTACTTCAGATCTTTTCCACATCTCTCTATTCGTAAATATATTCAATGCACGATATGCTGAGGATTGTTAAAATGATGTGATTTTGTGTTTGATTATTAATGTAAAATTCTGTTTTCAGAAAGAGGTCCTCAACCGATGGATGTTCAAGGAAGTTCGACTTTTGAACGATTGCAGAAGGGCGGCAGAAAAGTTGCTGAGATGTTTGTATTAATGACCGCTCTTGCTTCTGCAATGTCTTCTGAAGACGCGCATGCAAAGGGGGGAAGCGATCAGCGGGAACAGCAACATGAAAAGGCTCAAGATTCCAAGGAGTTTGTCATTAAAGATGGAAAAAATCAATTTACGATAGAATTTTTAGGGGCAAATGTAGCAAAAGTATTAGCGGAACAACGCATAACCTTTAACGAAGTTGAGGGAACTTTCTTGCTTCATGCAGATAGTCCTGTCCCGGGGGAGGTTTTGAAACTGGAATTTCCGGAAGTCAATGGAGTTCGCACTCTTAAAGTTGAAGTTTCTGTGAATACGATTGCCTTGCCTAATCGTCCAGAGAGAACCACTGTCGTCATTACGGTTAACAATAGTGATGGTTCTATTGAGGAGGGAAGAATTGTCGGGGGTAAACTTGTTGAGATGGGTCCTAAAGCGAAATAACTTAATAAGACGTATACCTCTATGCCTATTGTTCAGTCATCTGCGAGTTCAAATTTAGAGAAAATTCTTGAGCTTTTAAAGACTTCCGATCTTTCCTTGGAAGATAGTGAAGACTTTTCGCATGCCCTCCGCTTTGCTGACGAAGCTCATCTTGAGCGCATGTTTCAATTGTTTTCAGAAGACGGTTCTTCGATTGAACGCGTATATAAAAATTATCAAACGAAACGCTCTCTTTTGGAGTCTGGAGATTCTGCTCAATTGGAAGCCCTTCTGCAGGAAGAGAATTCTCTATTGGAGGAATAATTTCGCTTTCCAGCAAGGCCCGCCTGATGAAAAGGGCGGGTTTTTGCTTTTTGTGTTACTCTTTTCTTCAGAAAGGGTATGTCTTTTTCGGTTGAACAAGAATGTTATTCAGGACCGCTGGCGCTTCTTTTGGAGCTTATTGATGAGCGGAAGCTTGAAATTACGCAGGTAAGCTTGGCGCAAGTCGCCGATGCTTTTTTGGCGCGTATTAAAGAGGCTGAAGTTCCTGAAGAGGAAATGGCGGAATTTTTGGTAGTTGCCGCGCGCCTGATTTATTTGAAGAGTAAAGAGTTGTTGCCGTATTTGCAGTTTGCTGATGAAGAAGAGGCGGCTGATAGATTGGAGGATCGATTGCGTGCGTATCGGGAGTTTGTAGACGCCGCAAAGCGATTGCAGGAGCGATGGGGGAGGGGGGTGATGTTTCTCAGACCGTACGTTCGCGCAAAGCGGGAAGAAGGTTTTCGTCCATCGGGAAATGTTACGCCAGAGAAGTTACAGGAAGCATTTCAGATGATTGTGCGAAGACTCGCGCCGTTTTTTGCTTTGCGTGAGCAGAAGGTGACGCGTACCGTTTCGGTGGAGGAGCGTGTACGGGTGTTGCGTGAAGTGCTTCTTGCAAGAACGAAGCTCCAGTTTCATGAGTTGGTTGCAGGTGTTGAAGAACGAGCTGATGTTGTGGTGAATTTTTTGGCGCTGCTTGAAATGTTGCGAAGGCATGAGGTGAGTATTGTGCAGGAGGGGTCGTTTGGGAGTATTGTGATTGAGAAAAGATAAGACGGATTATGACGGATATGACGGATACTGGAAATTCCCTCTTTTGCCGCTTGCAGGCGCTTTTGTTTGCTTCACCGAAGCCGCTTTCGGTTCGGCAGATTGCGGGATATGTTGGTGGTTCTCCTGATGAAGTAGAGGGGATTTTGCAAGATCTTTCTCGACACATGAATACCGAGGCGTCGGGTATTCATGTGGTGCATGTGCCGGAGGGGTATCAGTTTGTGACGAATCCTTCGTGCGCACTTGTTGTTGCGCGACTTACGAAAGAAGAAGCGGGGGAGCTTTCTCGTCCTTCACTTGAGACGCTGACGGTGATTGCGTATCGCGGTCCGCTTACGCGACCGGAGATTGAGGCGATTCGTGGCGTCCAGTGTTCGCTTATTTTGCGTAATCTCCTCATTCGTGGTTTGATCGTGGAACGGGAGGATGCGGCGCGTGGTGAGCCTGTGTATACTTTGTCCGGTGATACGTTGCGTTATCTTGGTATGCACTCTGAAAAAGAATTGCCGGACTATGAAACTTTTCATCATGATACGCGTTTAACGAAACTTGTAGATGCCTTGGAGGGTCTATGATGCATAAAGTAGCGGGTGAGCTTGTGCTTGCACTTTTGCTCTTACAGGTTACGAAAACTGATGCATCGGTATTTATGCCGACGTTTGCACGTGCCGCTATGCCGCATGTTGCAGGATTTTCCCTTTCCTTGGACATTCCCCGTCTTCCGGTCGCGGGAGAACGGAGTCTTGCGCCTCGAAAGACTGATTTAGCTGCGGTCAGCGTGGAGACGAGTGCCCAAAGCGTTGCGGTGTTTGATGCGGCCTCCGGAGCGCTTTTATATGCGGAAGAGCCAGATACGGTGCGGTCTATTGGGAGTATTTCTAAACTCATGACGGCGCTTGTTTTTCTTGATACCGCCCCTGATCTCTCCTCTTGGGTGACTGTTATTTCTGATGACTACGCAGGAGGAGGGAGGGCGTATTTGGCGTATCACGATCCGGTGCGCTTAGGGGATGTACTTACCGCGAGTCTTGTAGGATCGGATAATACGGCCACTGAAGCGCTTGCGCGTCTTTCCGGTCTTTCTCGAGAGGAATTTATTACGCGTATGAATCTGAAGGCGCAAGACCTCGGTTTGCGCTCTACTTCTTTTGTGGATCCGAGCGGCCTTTCGGCTGCGAATCAGTCAACTGCTCGTGAAGTGTCTTCGATTCTTGCAGAAGCAGTAAAACGTGAAGCTATTACGAGTCGTACCCAGCTTGCGGCAGCATCGGTCGTGCAGTCTTCAGGGTATAGCGTTTCGATTCCTTCTACGAACGAGCTTCTCGGCTCCTCTTTTACCGAGGCCGGATTCTCTCTTTTGGGTGGAAAGACCGGCTTTATTCCTCAGGCCGGTTACTGTTTTACGGGCGCTTTTGTCTATCGCGGGCACCCTATTTTTACAACGGTTTTAGGAGCTGATGCTAAAGACAGTAGGTTTACGGATGCTGCGAATGTCACCGATTGGGTAACAAAAGTTTATACGTGGCCAGTCTTTTAATATGCTTCCTTCTTGGCTTGAAGTGGTGTTATTGGGTATTGCTCCTATTACTGAGTATCAGCTTGCTATTCCTGTTGCCCTCACGAAATATGAGTATCCTTGGTATATTGCTTATTCTTTAGGAGTGATAGGCTCTTTTTTGCCTTTTTTTCCTCTCTATTTTGGATTTGAATTTGTTCGTAATCATGTAGCTCGTTTATTCCCTCGTCTTGTAAAGCCATTTGATTTAGCGATTGAGCGAGCTGAGCGTAAGCTGCGTGGGGATTATGAAAAATATGGCGCGATGGCACTTTTTCTCGCTTTGGTTGTTCCTTTTCCCCTTACGGGTGTTTGGACCACTACGCTTGCGGCGGTTGCATTAAAAATACCGATTCGCAGTGCTGCGCTCGGTATCTTTTTGGGACTTTTAAGTGGGGCGGCTCTCGTTACTCTTGCATCGCTCGGAGTCATTCATTCTCCTTTGTTTACGGAATGATGTAGTACATCAGCGCCAGAACGAAGGCGGTTTGTCCAGCGATTGCGTAAGATAATTTCGTGTCTCCATATCTTCGGGAGATGCAATCATGGAAGAAGAAATGGATTTTAAAGATTGTTCTGAGTGGCTTATTTTTCGGGAAGATCTCTTTGAGTCCAACGAGGAGATCGGGAAGAATGCTCCCCATTACCGCTGCTGAAAATGCTATGTTTGTTGTGGTATCCGTTGGACGTCCGGAGACCACGCTCATCAAGAGGATGATTGCAATGACCGCATCAACGGTAACGTAGGCAATCCCGAGACGGGCTTTTTTTTCTTTTCGATACTTATCTGCGAGGTTGTTGTCCCCATGGGGAATCATATCAACCAAGAGGTGGGAAACGAGGCCAATGCTGAATCCAATGGCGGGATTTCCTACAAGAGATCCAATGGCGGCACCGATTGCAGCATGAGTGGTCAGTGTCATAGAGACTGGGGAGAGTATAACACGATTTGGCAAAAAAGGGGAGGGGTGATATAGTATGGGCACCTTCCAACGCAGGGTGGAGCAACCAGGCAGCTCGCCGGGCTCATAACCCGGAGGTTACAGGTTCAAATCCTGTCCCTGCAACCACAAAAACCTCTCATTTGTTGAGAGGTTTTTGTTATGCATGACGTATTTCGTCTATTAAAAAAATCCGAATTTCTTCGGATTTTTTTGGTGGCTGGGGCCGGGATCGAACCGGCGACCTAAGGCTTATGAGTCCTTCGCTCTAACCAACTGAGCTACCCAGCCAAAGTGGTGCCTTGGGAGGGACTCGAACCCTCAATCCATTGCTGGAAACGGATTTTGAGTCCGTCGCGTATACCAATTCCGCCACCAAGGCTCATCTCTCTCTTTTTCAAGAACAGGCAGAATATTAGCATTCTTTTTTTCTTCTCGCAAGGGAGGAATTGTGTGGACGGCGACCTGTTTTTTGATAGAGCCCATGGTACCATGTCGAGGTCTATGGCGCAGGTAGTCTCGGTGGTCAACCAAAAAGGAGGGGTGGGAAAGACCACTACTTCCATGAATTTAGCTGCCTTTCTCTCGCATTTTGGTAAGCGTGTTTTGCTTGTTGATTTAGATCCGCAGGGAAATGCAACGAGTGGATTTGGACATAGTCCTGCGGAAGTGGAGGGTACGTATGAATTGCTCGCAGGTCTCAAGAAGGCTGAGGAGGTTATTTTGACTACGCCCCATGAAGGACTTCATCTTATTGCTGCAAATCCTAACCTTGCCGGTTCACAAGTGGAATTAGTTAATGAATTTAATCGTGAGAGAAAATTGAAGCAAGCTTTGGAGAGCATTGTAGATCGGTTTGATTATGTGATTATCGATAATCCTCCTTCCCTTGGTCTTCTTACGATCAATGGTTTAGTTGCGAGTGATAGTGTTCTTGTGCCGGTGCAGGCAGAGTATTACGCTCTCGAAGGCTTGGGGCAGCTTTTGCAAACCGTTCAACTCGTGCGTCAGCACCTTAATGAAAATCTTGATATTCGTGGCGCGGTTATTACCATGTTCAATCCTGTTGCGACGCTTTCTCGTCAGGTGCTTGAAGAGATGTATCGTCATTTTCCAGGAAAGATTTATCGGTCAGTCATTCCCCGTAGCGTTCGTCTTGCTGAGGCCCCGAGTTTTGGGAAGACTATTTTGCACTATGATCCTTATTCAAAAGCTGCAAAGGCCTACGAGCGCTTGGCGCGAGAGTTTTTAGAAAAAGAGGGCGAAGGGGTTGTGGCATAATGGGCACCATCTATGCAAAGCGACAAACCTAAAATTGGTCTGGGCCGTGGTCTTGGAGCACTTATCGGTCCTGCAGCGGGAACGCCGATGACTTTTCATGCTCCTTCTCCTGCTTCATCTGAAGAAGCTCCTCAGTTATCTCCTGTGGATGTAGCCTCTTTGGCTTCTGCTTCTTCTGGGCCTGTAGAGACTCTTCCTTCTGGGCAGATTCACACTCTTGATCCAGAAAAGATTCGCGTGAATGCTGAGCAACCTCGTACGATTTTTGCAGATGATGCTCTCGATGAACTTGCCGAGAGCATTCGCGAGCATGGTATTTTGCAGCCTTTGGTTGTTACCGAAACAGGACCGGGAGAATTCGAGCTTATTGCTGGTGAACGCCGTTTACGTGCTGCAAAGCGCCTGGGACTTTCCCAAGTGCCTGTTGTTGTACGTCCCTACGCCGCTCTCAAAGATAAGCTTGTTTTGGCGCTCATTGAAAATATTCAGCGTCAGGATCTTAATGCGGTGGAAGAGGGGCGAGCATATCGACGCCTTTCAGAAGAATATGGTCTCTCCCACGAAGAGATTGCGCAGAGGGTGGGGAAGAGTCGTTCTGCAGTTACGAATGCGATGCGCCTTTTGGATCTTGAAGGTGATATGCTCTCTGCCCTTGAAGAGGGAAGGATTACGAAGAGCCATGCGCGCACTCTCCTTGCAGAGCCTGTCCCTACGCTTCGCCGCACGCTTTTTTCCAAGATGCTGGGGGGAGGGGTGACGGTGAGAGAGGCTGAGGCAAGGGCTGGTACTCGAGGACGGTCCGGTTCCTTGCAGGGGATGAAAGATGCGAATGTTGTTGCGCTTGAATCAGCGCTGCGTGAAAAATTGGGAACAAAAGTTACCCTTGAACATCGCGGGGGCCCAGGAAAGATCGCCATTAATTACTATTCTAAAGAAGATTTGCGTCGTATTGTCGAGATTATTTCTGGAAAGATTGAAGAGGAGGCGTAAGGGAAGATAGTCCATAAAACCGAGCATGTGTGCTCGGTTTTATGTTATGACTGTTTTCGAACGGTTCGTTGCATAAAAGATGACCAAAGGCTTTGTCGGGTTCCTTTTAGCGCATCTTTAATTTTCTGTTTTGCATGGCGTGTTTTTACAAACTGTAGCCACTGTTCATTGGGATATTTTCTGTTTTTATCGATGATGATTTCGCAGAGATCTCCTGAGCGAAGTGCCGTGCTCAGTGGCTTCATTTCATTATTTACTTTTGCCTGTGCTGCCTTATTTCCGATCTCGGTGTGAATGGCATAGGCAAGATCGATCGGCGTTGAATCTTCTGGAAGGTCAATAACGTCTCCTCGAGGCGTGAAGACGAAGATGCGATCTCGGAACATGTCGAGCTTGAAGTCATTGAGCTCACGCATGAAGTCCGCAGTAGAAAGTTCCTTTTGGATAGCAGCGAGCTCCTCCATCCAGTGTACTTGACGATCGGCCGCTGTTTTTCCTTCCTTGTATTTCCAGTGTGCTGCAATACCGTATTCATTCTCTTCGTGCATTTGTAGCGTGCGAATTTGAAATTCGAGAATAGACCCGGATTCATCGAACACGGTGGTGTGGAGTGATTGATATCCGTTCGGTTTTGGTTGGGCGATATAGTCTTTGATTCTTCCCGGAAGCGGAGTGAATAGCCCGTGTAACACTCCCAGGGCTGCATAGCAGGAAGGAATGTCAGGAACGATGATGCGCAAAGCTACGATATCGTAGACTTTGCTCATATCTCCCTTATATCGATCCAGTTTCTTTTTGAGGCTGTAGCAATGTTTCACTCGTCCGTGGACTTCAATTGTGGGTACGGCATGCTTTTTTAACTCGCCTTCTACTTCCTTTAATGCTTTATCCATGGAAGGGCCGAATTTTTTTACTCGTTCTTCAAGGAGGTGTTGCGTCCAGCTATAACTTTTCGGATCGAGATATTTGAACGCGTAGTCCTCGAATTGTCCGCGGTACTCTCCCATACCCAATCGGTTGGCGATAGGGGCGTAAATTTCGAGTACCTCTTGTGCAATACGTTTACGTTTTTGTTCAGGAAGTGCGTAGAGGGTTTCAAGATTGTGTAAACGATCAGCAAATTTGATAAAAATCACTCGAACGTCTTCGGCCATTGCCACGAACATTTTTCTTAAGTTTTCCGCATAACGCTCTTCGCCGCGATATTTTACTTTTCCTAACTTGGTTATGCCGGCCACCATGTGATGCATGTCATCTCCAAATTCGTTTTTTATATCTTCGAGGGTACGCTCGGTATCTTCGGGAACATCGTGGAGCAGACCAGCGGCGATAACATTGCTGGGGAGTTTTAGCTCGATTAACTTTTTTGCTACTTGCGTACAGTGAGAAAAATAGGGCTCCCCTGTATGCCGCGTTTGTCCTTTATGTGCCTCATCGGCGTAGGTATATGCCTTTTTGATAAGCTCAATATCGGCCGGTGTATACCGGCTATCAAGAAGGTTTATGAGTTCTTCTACGGGGATGGGCATGTGGTTTTTAACATACTCTTCCCAAAGCTGATCGTAAAGAGGTCTGTGCATGATATGATTTCCCTATCTATGACTGTGAATGGGATGGCTCAAATTCAAGAGGTTTTTTCTGATGCGAAGGCATACGGAGCGCGGTTGGCCCAGATGCTTGCTGCTTCTGCGCTTCCTCGGGAGGCGCAGGATGCTTGGGCGGCTCTCGTGCCTTCCATGACCTTTTCGCAATTGCAGCATTTTGAAGTGCTTTTACGGGCTCATATGGAAGGGGAGATTCATCATGCGCTTGAGGATGCTTTTTTAGAAATTCGCGCCGAGATCACGAAGCATGATTTAGCGATTGCGGGTGCTACGCATCAGGCTCATGTGTCGCTTGATGCGCTCGAGCATCAACTCGATGCTTTAGAACGCGCAGGAGGTAAGCGAAGCGTATAGCGCATGTATGGCGAAAAAAAAGAAACTTCAGCGAGAAGGATCAACTTCTCCAGAGCAAGAAATCATTTCTCCTGAGATGAAATTTCTTCAAGAAGCTTTGGTGCGAGCGCGAGAAGCTGCTGCTTTTGCGATGCGGTCTAAAGATGTTACCGGTGTTAGTTCTTCTATCCGGAAGATGTATGAGTCGAGAAGAGGGCAGCTTGAACAAGATGCTTTGGAACTTGCCGAATACATGAAATTAGGAAAGACTTTAGATCCTTCTTCTTTCAGGTTTCACTATAATAAGTTCATGTTATATGCAGATCGCGTGCTTCACGATCCGAGTTTGCAGCAATTAGGGGAAGATTTTTTTGGAGTGCCCACGTCTGCAGAGGGGGCATCTCAGCAAGAGCAAGATGTTGATCGTCAGGAGGGGAAGAGGGTTGCTCGGGAAGAGCGCAGTTCTGATGCGCAGAAGATACGAAGAGAGCTTGATCGCGTGCAGGGAGTTGTTGCTGATATTCACGGGATGGAGAGGCGTGCTCAGGCGTTGCTTGAGCAAGCTTTACAGGGCCCTTTTGCGGGGGATGAAAGTTTTATAGCCCGTTTACGGGAGCATTTTTCTCAGCTTACGCTCCAGCGAGAGAATGCTGGGCATTTGTACGCGGATGTAGAGGAGCGAGGACGCTCATTGTCGCCTGAAGAACGTGCCTCTTTTCTTGAAGAAGTGCATGCCCTTTCTTTTGTGGAATTTCAGCAGAAAGCAGGCGAGATCCTGCGAGATCTGCAGCAAGAGATCGCTTTGCAGCGTGGTCTCTTGCATGATCGTATTGACGTACTTTTTCAATCATTTTCTGAGCAGAAAAAGCAAAAAGCAACGGCGCTCATGAAGCAAGTTAAAGCTGCCGAAAAGCAGCAAAATGATCAACGTCTTTTTGCGCTTTTTGAAAAACTTCAAGATCTTTCACGTGAAGAAGATGCAAAGGGAGAGGAAGTTCCTGAAAATGCAGACTTGCTCGTCTCCGCGCCTGTCGAGAAAAGTGCTGCCTCAGGGGGTGTTGAGAACGTGCCTTTGTTTGCCAGTTTGCGTTTTGGGAAGTCGGGAATGGGCATTCCCGAGACTTTTTTCCAAGATCCTGCGCTCCGTGCTCGTATACGCGCTGCGGAGGAATTTGATGCTCCTGAGCAGGAGCCGGAAGTGAAGCAGCGACGAGAGCGGAAAGAGATCCCTTCCGAAGACCGTCAGCTCCTTGAGGCGTTTTTGGAAAAAGACTTTGAGGAAACCGTTGAAACATATGGAGAGGCCGAGCTTGTGGCGGTTGCGCGAGTGCTTGTTCGCGCGCGCAAGAAGAGATTTATTGCTTCCGACGCGCTGCTTACGCGGGCGAGGGAGCGATTTTCTTCGTTGATGGGGGGATGGGCTCCTGAGGCCGCTCTTGCGGCGTATGATGAATATCAAGCGACGCTGACTCTGCGCGGGGAGGAAGGGCGTGCTTCCTCCGCTGATTCTCCAAGGGAAGATCGAGTAGGGGCAGAGTCTTCTGACGGGGAGATTGATTCTCTTGTTTTTCAAGAGGATGATGCAGCGATGCGGGTGGATTTTGCTCTTCACGTGCAAGATGCTGAGATTTCATCTGAGGAAGTAGAGGAGCGAAAGAAGCGTGTTACCAGTATTTTACAGAGTCTTTCTTCGCGTACTTTATGGAAACCAGATCTTGTTCTTTCTGGTGATGAGCAAGCGCTTGCAGCCATGGATCTTGATGCAGAGCGTCGTAATTATCTTCGCGCACAGCTTTTCTTAAATGGTACTGAGGAAGGGTTGTTTTTCCAGCGCATTTTGGCCCAGGCTCGAAATGAAGCTGCTGTTCGCGAGCGGATGATTTCTCTTCTTTTGGAAGTGCAGGGTCTTACTCCCACGCAGCGGCGTATGGTTTTTGAGCAAGAACTCTTACCCACCCCGGTTGTGGTAGAGGAAGAGCAGGAGGGGTCTTCGCCTGAGGCTCGCGAAGAAGAGGGCTCTCCGGCTGATCAGACGCCAAAGCCTGAAGAGGCGCAGCAGGATGAAGCTCCTTCTTCAGAGGGGCGCGCATCTGTTTCAGGAGGATCGGGAAATGTTCCCCCTCCACCTTCTGAGCCAGGACCTGTACCGCCGTTTGAAGAAGGAGAAAGAGGAGAGCGGGGGAAGAGGGAGGAGAAGGAGTCTCTTTTTGCGCGTATGCGGAAGTGGACGAAGGAGCGTGCGCGCGAATTTGAGGATACTGATATTTATCGCGTGCATATTAAGGGAGAAAAGACGCTTCGTGAATTGCGAGGAGATGCGCCTACGCTTTCTCCGAAGGTTATGCTTGCGGCAGGTATTGGGTCTGCAGCGATGAGTTATTTTGGTGCGGCTTTTCCGGTTGATGCCTTACGGTATGCAACACAGCGTCACTTTGTAGGAAAGGAACGTGATGAAATGTCTCGAGCATTCCATGAGGCATTTGCGCGGCGAAGGAGGGAAGGGGAAGTGAGTGATCAAGAACGGGTACGCGAGCGTCAGCAGGCGCTTCGATCTCGTGTCGAATCATCTCGTTATCTCACCCATGCCCAGAAACAGGATTTGCTCGATCAACTTTTTGCTCAAGAAGAGACTCTCGCAGCTCAAGTTTCTCCTCGGCATGAGTATCTCACTAGAGAGGTTGGGCGTATTTTGGAGCATGCTATTCGTACTCGTGTTTCGGGTGAGAAGGTTGTGAAAGAGGGGCTGAATACGACGTTTATGCTTACTGGCTTCCATATGCTTCGGGCGCCGGCATATGGTGCGGTGTCCATTTATGAGCGTTGGAATCGGTTGACGCGTGAGAGGCCTGAATCATCTGCTGGAGAACGTTTGCGGTCTACGTTCGCAGGAGGTTTCCAGGATTGGTGGAGTCGTGCAAAGGGGGAGAGCGGCCGTATGGCGCAGGCTGCAGCCTTTGGTACTGCGGCACGATTTGTCGGCATGAGCATGGTTGGATACGAGGCTTTGGGGGGTTCAGGTATCTCGGAGCTGTTTGCTGCTTGGGAACGGAAAGAATCTCTCTATCCATCGCAGGATTCCGATCTTTCCGGTCGTTCTTTGGAGGAGCTTGCTTCAGGGCAGCGTGAACAGGTGTCTTTGCCCCAGAAGGAATCGAATTCCGCGGGAGTCTCAATTCCGGAACCTTTGTTTAGCGATGTTTTTTCTGATGACGTGCGTGCAGAGGGGAGCGCGGGACTCTCTCAGCTTGAAGCTCCCCTTTCCGAGAACGCTTCTTCCGAGATTGTTCTTTCGCCTGACCGTATCCCTTCCGAAGCTCTTGTGAGCAAGGGGGATGGGATTACCCAAGTTCTTCTTTCGGGTATTGAGGCGCGTCCCGATCTTCTGCGTGCCGCTGATCAATCCGTACTTCAGGATGATTATGCCTCCGCTCTCTTTTTGAAGCGTCTTGCTGCCAAGGAAGGATTGTTGGATTATTGGGTGAACGATCAAGCGATCGGAGAATTAGCGATTGTGCCTACCTATGATGCTGCTGGTGAGCTTCATATTTCTTTCTTAAACCCTGAAAGTGGGAGTGCTTATTCTCTCGAGGAATTGAAAGAAATGGGGTGGCTTACCAAGGCCTCTCATTAAGTAACCTGTAAAAAAACTTCGTCCCTGTTATCGGGACGAAGTTTTTCTTTTTCGAAAGGTTTTTTTAGGTGATCCTGCTTTTTTTACCAGGAGTTCTATTGCCTGTTCGAGGGTAACGCTTGTCGGTTCTATTTTTTTTGGAATCGTTGCATTTATTTTTCCATCTGTTACATAGGGGCCGAATTTCCCGTCTTTTACGAGAATTTCTGCTCCTGTTTCTGGATGCTTGCCAAGATTTGCGAGGGGAGTAAGCATCTTTTGTTTTCGTTCCTTTGCTTCGCTCATGATGCGGAGAGCCTCTTCTAGGCTTACTGTACGTGGGTCAACGCCTGGAGGAAGGGATGCATTTACTGTTCCTGCTTTGAGATACGGGCCGAAGCGTCCATCGTTTGCGATTATTTCTTCTCCTTCCGCGTTCTTTCCTAGTATCCGTGGAAGTACCAGAGCCTGCAGTGCATCTTCTAAGGTTACGGTATCTACCATTGCTTCTTTGGGAAGGCTTGCACGACGTGGTTTTTCTTTTCCCTCTTCCTCCTCACCAATTTGTACATACGGGCCGAAGCGCCCTGTTTGTACGTAGACCGGTAGTCCAGAGGCGGGATCTTCTCCGAGAAGGCGCTTCTTGTTTATTGCTTCCCGCGTCAGTTCTTTGGTTTTTTCTTCGATGGCATTATGAAAGGGACTGTAGAAGCTTGAGAGTACGTTGTGCCATTCCTGTGTTCCTTCCGCAATTTCATCGAGTTTGTTTTCCATGGATGCGGTAAACTCGTAGTTTACGATGTCAGGAAAATGATCTTTCAGAAGATCTGAGACGATAAATGCGATATCTACTGGCTGTAAGCGGTTATTATCATCACGCATGATATAGCCGCGATCCGTAATGGTGGCTATGGTAGGCGCATACGTAGAAGGACGTCCAATTCCGTGCTCTTCAAGTGCCTTTACGAGTGTTGCGTCAGAATACCGGGCAGGAGGCTCGGTAGTATGTTTTTCCGAGCGTACTTCAGTGGGGGATCCAATCTCCTCCTTTTCTTTGAGATCGGGGAGGATTTTATCATCAGCAGCTTTCCATACCTTCATGTACCCAGGGAATACTACAGTCGCTCCTGTGGCGCGGAAGGTCATGTCTTCGGCGGTGAGATCGATTCCTGTACGGCGAATGCGTGCAGGAGGCAGCTGTGAGGCAAGGGTACGGCGCCAAATGAGGTCATAGAGCTTTTTCATGCCTGGTTCAGCGTCTGATGCCTTGAATGCTTCTCCCGATAGTGAAATGTCTGTTGGGCGGATTGCCTCGTGGGCTTCTTGAGCACCTTTTTTATTTGTTTTATAGCGTACTGCTCCTTTGGCAAATTCTGTGCCAAAATTTTGCGCGACGTAGGCTTGGGTCGCCGTGAGGAATTCTTCGCTGAGGTTGGTGGAGTCGGTACGCATGTAGGTAATGCGCCCGGTTTCGTACAGGCGTTGTGCGAGCGTCATGGTTTGTTTGGCGCTCATGCCAAGGCGGTTGTACGCTTCTTGTTGAAGTGTAGAGGTGGTGAGAGGTACGGGACTCTTTTTCTGTACCTCCTTCTGTTCTACCGATGAAACGACGAAAGATGCTTTTCGTGCGGCTTCGGCAATGCGGTTTGAGATTTCTTCATTGTTTAGTTCTGTTTTTTCAAGTGATTTTCCACTCAGGGCAGACAGCTTTGCTTCAAAAGGACTGCCATCTTTTTGAAAGGTGGCATCAATGGTCCAATAATCCTGGGAAACGAACGCTTGTCGTTCGCGTTCTCTTTCCACGATCATGCGTACTGCGACGGACTGTACACGTCCCGCAGAAAGACCTCTGCGAATTTTTTTCCACAGGAGCGGAGAGAGCTCGTAACCCACCAAACGATCAAGAATGCGACGTGTTTGTTGTGCGTCGACAAGCTTTGTATCTATCGTGCGTGCTTCTTTGAGTGCTCGATCAATGGCTGATTTGGTGATTTCGTGAAAGGTGATTCGTTTTGCTTTTTCTGGTTTCATTTTCAGTACTTCTGCAATGTGCCATGCGATTGCTTCCCCTTCTCGGTCTTCGTCAGTTGCAAGATAGATTTCATCGGCTTTTTTTGCGGCGTCCTGGAGCGCTTTTACCTTTGCTTTTTTTTCTGCCGGAACTTCATATGTCGGCTCAAAGCCGTTTTTTACATCTACCCCGAGTTTTCTCGCAGGAAGATCTCGAATATGCCCAAACGAGGAGAGGACTTCATAGCCTTTCCCAAGGAATTTATTAATGGTTTTTGCTTTGGTTGGTGACTCAACAATGAGAAGAATGCTCATACGGCACAAGGGTGTAGCGCCCGTTTTTTAACGCAAGATATCCTTCAATTTCCCAGATATTGAGAATTCCTGCAACTTCAGACGCTTTTTCTTGCGCATATTCTACCAGGGAATCAAAAGATCGTGGTTGCTGGAGAAGATTCCAGAGTTTTTGTTGAAGCGGTGAAAGAGGAGGGGGAGGTGATGGGGGAGTAGGGGTGGAGGGTGTAGGGGGTGGGGTTTGGGGTATGGGTATCTCGAGAAAATCATGAATAGACGTGCAGAGTCCCGCTCCTTCTTTTATGAGTGCATGACACCCCTCGCTTACGGGGCTCGTAATGGGCCCGGGTATGGCAAACACCTCTCTATTTTCCTTGAGTGCCTGATATCCCGTAATGAGAGATCCACTTTTTTTCTTTGCTTCCACGATGAGTGTTCGTTCGGCGATTCCTGCGATGAGTCGATTTCTGATGGGGAAGTGATATTTTTGTGGATGAAAAGCAGGGGGTCTCTCGCTTATGATTCCCCCGTTCCCTTCGAGGATCCTTTTTGCGATTTCTTGTTCTCGAGAGTTGAGCGCAAGGTGGCCTCCTGCAAGAACTACCAGGATGTTGCCTCCTGCAGCGTGTGCACCTCGAATGGCATGTTCATCTATGCCGTAGGCGAGTCCTGAAATTACCCCTCTTTGTTGGAGGGCTACTGCCTTTCCAAACTTCCACGCCTGTTCTTTGCCGTATGCTGATGCTTCACGAGCTCCTACGATTGCGCACCACGTAATTCCTGGACAAATTTTACCCTTTAAAAAGAGTACGAGGGGAGGATCGTGAATTTCCTTGAGCAGGGGAGGGTATCTTGTGTCATTTCTTGCAATACAAGTCACGCCGTTTTCCTCGATTTCTTTTTTGTATGTTTCAGGAGCTTGTATGGTTCTCCAGGAGAGAAAACTTTTCCTCCACTGAATATGTTTTGGGAACCACTCCTCTAATGCTTCGGCAGAAGCGATGAAAAGATGAGAGCGATCGTGTACTCGATGTGCGACTTCTCGCGCGATGCTTGGCGACCAGTGCGGAGAAAAAGTAAGTGCAATGTCGTGAATGAGACTCATGCTTCACGGGAGTTTTTGAGGGCATGAATGGTCTGTTGAGGCATCTTACCATGAAGCAGGGAAATGCTTGCTTCGTAGGTTTTTTCCAAAATAAGCGGAATGTTTTTTTCGTCTGCAGGAGGAAGCTTTTGGAGCACCCAATCTTCGAGGGGGATTTGTGGAGGTTGCGTTCCCACGCCGATACGGATTCTTGTGAATTGCTGTGTTCCTATGCTGTTGATAATGGACTTCAGGCCATTATGTCCTCCTGCACTTCCTTCTTTGCGTATGCGGATGGTTCCTACGGGAAGCGTGACGTCATCTGAGATCACGATTACGTGGTGAGTCTCAATATGAAAGCGGTGGAGAAGGGCGGCGACTGCTTTCCCGGAGAGGTTCATGTAGGTTTGCGGTTTTGCGAGGATCACCTTCGTTTGGTCGACGTGTGTTTCCGCGACTTCTGCGGATACTTCGGCTTTTTTTTTCCAGGATGCCTGTAATGTGTGTGCTATCTCATCCACGGCGAGAAATCCTATGTTGTGACGAGTTTTGAAGTATTTTGGCTCTGGATTACCTAAGCCAACAATAAGAAACATAATTAATATGTGGTGTGTGATTTTCTTCCGGTTTCTACGCGAATGCGAATGGGTGTTCCTGTGAAGTCGTAATAATCTCGAAGAAGGTTTTCTAAGAACCGGAGATAGGAATCTGCGAGAGCGTCTTTTCTTGAGAGGTTTACAAAAAGGGTAAAGGTAGGTGGATTTACTCGAGATTGGAAGAATTTCACCACGCGCGGGTGCTTTACGCCTTTTCCTCGACTTGGTTTGTGACGTGCAATGGCGCGAGAAATAAAGCTTTTTGCTTCATCGTCTGAAAGTTGGGTAAAGCGTGTTGCGAAGACGTGATTTACGAGCTCGTAAATATCTTTTGCGCGCTGTCCGGTGAGTGCGGAGGTAAAAAGAACGGGCGCATGTTTTAACTGCGGAAGAAAACCGCGTACGATTTTTTCGTATTCATTCACGCTTGTGGGAGTTTTTTTCGGTATCAGGTCCCATTTGTTTGCAATGATGATCGTAGAAATGCCTTCTTCTGCAAGAAGTCCTGCAAGGTGACGATCTTGTGCGGTGATGCCTCGGGTAATATCAAGAACGAAAAGCGCAACATCAGATCTTCCAATGGTGTCGAGCGTTTTGTCTACACCCACTTTTTCAAGATGAGTTCCTGAGCGCATCATGCTTGCATGCTTTCTTACGCCTGCCGTATCGATGAATTGGTAGATATGTCCTTCGTGTTCTACGGTTACATCGTTTGGTTGGCGGGTTGTGTGGGGCATGTTTGCAGTAATGAAGCGCTTTTCTCCGAGGAGCGCATTGAGAAGCGTTGATTTTCCTACATTAGGCTCTCCAAATACGGCTACGCGCATGGGACTGACGGTGGTGATGGGCGCGGGGGGAATGTGAGCTTTGGTAAGTACTTCCGTTGCTTCTTCGAGAGCGTCTCCTACACCTGTTCCTTGTTTTGCGCTTACAGGGAGAGGAAGAGCGAGCGGCCATGCTTTCCAATGCGGTTCGTTAATTGATGCTCGTAAAGCCGCGGTATCTGCTTTATTTCCAAGAACGATAACGGGCTTTTTGAGGATCTTCAGGCGTTGCGCGATACTGAGGTCATCCGGTGACGGAGGCGTTGTGAGATCCACGACGAAAAAGATCGCATCTGCTTCTTTGATCGCAATCTCTGCCTGTTCGATAATGTTTTTTTCTATTTCGTTGAGACGGTTTGCATCTAGTCCTCCGGTATCAATGAGGCGTATGACGTGTCCACGCCAAATACAATCTGCCTCAAAACGATCGCGCGTTGTGCCGGGAATGTCAGAAACGAGTGATTTTTGCTCTTCAATCATGCGATTAAAGAGCGAGGATTTTCCTACGTTTGCGCGACCAATGAGCGCGATGCGGGGGATATTAGCGGACATAGGAAGAAGACATGACAAGAGTTCCTGAATTTTCACCGAGAATGACTACGAAATCCGCACTTGTTTCTGTGCGATAACTTTCGATGCTCGTTGCTTCCCATATCGCATCGGGAGCTATTTCTTTCGCGACAAGCGCGCCTGCACTGGTCATGACGATATCTGCATTTAAGTAATCTTTTAATGCGGCAAGCTCTTTATCTTTTTTTCCTCCGGTAAAATCAAAGATGGTTGTTGTCGTCCAGTTGGTATTTGTTGCATTTCCTATTGCGGAAATTCCATAGCCAGAGCTTTGGAGAAGTTGTGCCGTTTGTGATGCGAGGCCAACTTGTTTTGTGCCATTTTGTATTTCAACCGTCACGCTTGGGAGCGGTGCGCTTTGAGGGGCGGTGCTCAGTGTTGTGCTACTTCCTGATGAGGAGAAGATATTGTCTGCGAGTTGTTTAAATTCGCTCCAATCTTCTTTTCGAGGCCAGAGCACGTAGGCATTTCCGAGGTAGCTGTTGTAGACGAGTCCGCTGCTTGCATCAATGACATGTGAAGCGATTGCATCGGTTTTTACCTTATCGGCATATTTCGCCAGGCTCATCATGTCCCACACGGTCATGTTGGTTGTAACGTTGTTTCGCACGACGTCGACAATATTTTGGAGTTTTCCAGGATTGAGTAATACGCCTAATGAGAGCGCCTTTTCTTTCCAGGCAAGCAATACTTTTTGCTGTCGGGCTGCGCGTGCAAAATCTGATCCTTCTCCATTGTTTCCTTTGCGAGAGCGCGCATATTTTAACGCGCTTTCACCATTCATGTGGGTGATCCCTTCGGTAAAAGAGAGTACTTCATATCTACAGCCGTATCCTGACTGTGTACTCGGGGAAGATGGTTCTTCAGATTCGTCGTTTGATTCTTCCGTTGTCGGTGTTGCGGAGGTGCATACGGCATCTTCCATGCCGTGAATAGGATATTGATAATCAGTAAATGCCGTTTCTACATATACATCAATTCCTCCAATGGCATCGATGATTTCAGAGAAGCTCGAGAAATCTACTTTTACCGTGTAGTCGATTGTTTCATCCATGATGGATTCTACGGTTTCCGTAATCGCTTCAATGCCTGATCCTGGAGCATCTTGTTCAGCGTATGCATTCACCGCATTTATTTTGGTATATCCATGCCCCTGTACAAGAAGCGTGAGATCGCGAGGAATAGATATCATACCGACCTCTCCCGTGGAGGGTTTGAAGCTTCCGAGAATCATGGTGTCCGTTAGTTCAGCTCCTGCATGTCCTGCGCCTCCAATTCCCAAGAGGAGTACATTAATGCGGTCATCTGCTGCGGCATCGGTTGATCGATCATTTGCTCCTACGAGATGTCTGAGCGAGGTGAAAAAGGATCGCCCTCCTTCTATTTCACTGGGAGAAGTATGCGCGATACCATAAGAAAATATTCCAACACCAAGCACGCTTATTGCAAGTGCAAAAAGACTCAGGCGAAGTCCGTAACGAGGTTTCTTGTGAGTAGGCTCATGAGAAACTGGCTCGTTTTGAGGAGAGAATTCTCGCTGTGGTTTGAGGAAATCTACTGATTCGTGCTCGTGCATACCGCTATGAAGAAGTATACCTTATCAGAAAGGCGTGAAAATAGGGAGAGAGTAAGGTGTTGGAGGAGAAAGTGGATAGCGGGAGGGATGGGGAGTGGGGGTGTGTTATTCTGAATAAAATTCTTTTTCCTCCTTAATATAAGGAAATATGCCTTCCAATTCTTCCTCGTTTTGGCCACAGTGGGACGATCAACCCGTATTTACGGTTTTACTTGCACTTCTTCTTGCTGCCGGAGTCGTGTGGGCAGGAGCATCTGCGGGTAAGGCATTTCAAGAAGCGCAGCGTGTGGGGTATGGTGAACAGATGTCGCCCAGTATTTCGGTCAATGCAGAAGGAACTGCGGTAGTAAAGAATGACATTGGTACGGTTGATATCGGTATTACAAAGACCGCTTCTACTGCCACGGAAGCTCAGACGACCGCAACGGAGGCGATGAATGCTTTAACAAATGCTCTTCGTCAATTAGGCATTCCTTCTGAGGATCTTCAAACTTCCTCGTACAATGTTTATCCGCAGTACGATTATAATAATTCTCCTGCGCAGATTGTAGGATATGAAGCGAGCCAGATGCTTACCGTGAAGGTCCGCAATAGTGAATTGGTGAGCTCGGTACTGGGGAAAGCGGGAGAGATGGGCGCTACCAATATAAGCAGCCTTCGTTTTGAGGCAGATGACGATACTCAGGCGGTACAAGAGGCCCGTGAAGAAGCGATTGATCGTGCGCGTGAACAGGCACAAGCTACTGCTGACGCTATGGGAGCCCGTTTGGGAGAAGTCATCTCCTATTCTGAAAGTCGAGGAGACATGGGCTATCCGTATGCGCACTCTTATGCAGAGGCTGCAATAGATAGTGCAATGGGTGGTGTAAATCCGAGTGTTCAGATGGGTCAGAGCGAGGTGCAGTTGTACGTTTATCTTACGTACAGCATTGAATAATGATGGATATTCCTCCGCTTCTGAAAAGAAGCGGAGGATTTTTCGTTTATACTATTCCCATATGGCAGATCGTATCTCACACATTCATGCTCATGAGATTCTTGATTCCCGGGGTAATCCTACGGTGCATGTGCAGATTACCTTGAAAAGTGGTCGTACCGGGGTCGCATCGGTTCCTTCTGGAGCTTCAACCGGGTCACATGAAGCGCTTGAGCTTCGCGATGGAGACAAGAAGCGTTACCGAGGTTTGGGGGTGAGAAAAGCCATTGATCGCATTCATGATCGAATTTTTCCGATCCTTCGAGGAATGGATATTGCTGATCAACGAGGTTTGGATGACGCGATGCGGATTTTGGACGGAACGGCAAATAAGCGTTCGCTCGGCGCCAATGCAATTCTTGGCGTTTCTCTTGCGGCTGCACATGCTGGGGCAAAGAGCGGCGGTTTGCCGCTTTATGAATATTTTCGTGAGACGTTTGGTTTGCGCTATAAAGGCTTTAAGCTTCCTACGCCACTCATGAATGTTTTTAATGGAGGTCGCCATGCAGATACGAATCTCGACATGCAGGAATTTATCGTTATCCCTCATGGATTTACTTCTTTTTCTCGAAAACTTCAGGCAGGGAGTGAGATTTTTCATGCACTCGGAGAAGTGTTGCGAGAAGACGGTCTTGATACGGATGTAGGAAATGAAGGGGGATATGCTCCTGATGTAGGAAAGACTGAGAATGCCTTGGAATATTTAGCGGCTGCAGTAAAACGTGCGAAATATAAACTAGGGAAACAGATAGGTTTTGGTATTGATGTTGCTGCAAGCGAGTTTTATGATGAGCGATCGCAGAAATATATTCTTCATACGGATCGTCGGAAAATGACTGCTCCGCAGATGATTAAACTCTATGAAGCATGGACGGTGAAGTATCCCATGATTTCTCTTGAAGATGGTCTGGCGGAAGATGATTGGGAACATTGGAAGATGCTTACGCGCCAGCTTGGAGATGATGTACTCCTTATTGGTGATGATTTGTTTGTTACCAATGTGGAACGCTTGCAGAAAGGAATAGATGAAGGGGTGGCAAACACTATCCTTATTAAGCCAAATCAGATCGGAACGCTTACGGAAACGATAGATGCGATTCTTCTTGCTCAGCAGCATGCGTATAAAGTAGTCATTTCTCATCGTTCCGGTGAAACGACAGATACTACTATTTCTGATATCGCGGTTGCGGTGAATGCGGAATACATTAAAGCGGGCGCTCCTTCTCGTTCTGAGCGTCTTGCAAAATACAATCGGCTTTTAGAGATTGAGGAAGAATTGCATACGAGATAAAAAACACCCCGTCTTTTCAAAGACGGGGTGTTTTAAAAGCGTCTGAGGACGGCTCGTACAATGCCTTGGATGTTGATGTCACCATAGACATAGATAGGCTCCATGGTGCTGTTTGCGGGTTGGAGACGGATGCGACCCGGTTCTCGGTAGAAGCGTTTGAGGGTAGCATATGCGTTATCAAGGAGGGCGACGACGATATCTCCATTTTTTGGAGAAGGATTTCGTTCTACGATGACATAGTCTCCATCAAAGATGCCGTCTTCAATCATGGAGCGTCCTTTTACTTTCAGCACATATGAGTTCATTGCATCGACTACAAAATCTGCAGGAACTCCAATGGCATCTCTTTCCTCAATTGCTTCAATAGGCTCTCCTGCGGTAATGAGTCCTGCGAGGGGGAGCATGACTGACATGGGGATGAGTTGTTCGGTTTCAACCACCTCGATAGACCGTGCGATGCCGTGTTCTCCTGTATTAATCACCCCCTTTTCGCAAAGGGCCTGGATGTGTTGATGTACGGTTGCGGGGGAAGAGAGGCCGAGTTGTGCGGCTATCTCTCGATATGAAGGGGTATAGCCATTCTCTTTTACGAAAACTTCAATAACCTCAAGCACTCGGCGTTGCTGTTTGGTAAGTGGAGGGAGAGACATATGCACGTAGTATATACGAACAAAATACGAACATCCACAGATTGTGGACAAGTTCAAAGGAAAACATTCTCGGTCTCCTTTACACTGCGACTCAATATATGAAAAAGGCGGTTGAGGCACCTCTTCTTGGACATCCCGATAAAGTTTGTGATCTTTTGGTTGAGTCGATTGTTGATGAATATATTCGTCGTGATCCTTTTTCGCAACTTGATATTCAAGCGCTTGGTACCAATGGAATGGTTATGGTGGGGGGAGTAGTCGAGTCACAAGCTGATTTTGCGGTTATCGATATTGTTCGAGACGCGTACCGTACTGTTGGGTATGAAGATACTCCTGAATTTTTTGTAAATGTTGAAAAGCCTCGACCGGAACCTCGTCGGCAAACGAAGCGAGAAGGTGCGCAAGGTACTGCGATTTTATATGGGTATGCTACGAATAAGACGCGTGAAATGCTTCCTCCTGCGGTAGTGTATGCGCGCGCGATCGCTTCACGCATTGATGACCTCCGTTTTTCAGACCCCCGCTTTTCCTGGTTGCGTCCTGATGGAAAGGTGCAGCTGGTTATGGATGATGATCGTGTTTCTCATGTGACGGTTATTGCATCTCACCGTCAGGATATGGATGTACATCAGGTGCAGGGGTTACTTTTTGAACATGTCCTTGTCCCTATTCTTGGCTCTTCTGACGGGGTTCAATTATTTATTAATCCTGCCGGGGCATTCACTACAGGCGGTTTTTCTTTGAACGCAGGTGTTTCTGGCCGTAAGGTTCTCGCTGATTTATATGGAGGCCTTTTGCCGCACGGGGGCGTTTCTTTGGCGGGAAAGGATCCGCTTAAACCTGCGCGTGCTGGGACCTATATGGCTCGCTATGTTGCAAAACAGCTTGTTCAAGAAGGGGTTTCTGATCAGGTGTTAGTTCAGGTGGTGTACACTGCGGGTCTTGCGACTCCATCATTCGTACAAGCGGTTACCAGTGCTGGAGAGGATGTTTCTGGACTTGTGCATGAGCGGTATGATTTTCGTCCTGAAGCCATTGTAGAACGTTTCCATTTACGTCGCCCGGTATACGCGGGTATGCTCAGAAGTGGCAGCTTGGGTGTGAACGCCTTGCCGTGGGAAAGCGTTTAACCCTGCTATACTTCTTCTATCTTTGTATATGGAACATCCTTCTTTGCCCCCGACCCCCTCATCGTCTTCACTTTCACAGCCGGCGGATGCTCGCCAGGTTCTTTTGCCGGTTCTCGCAGGAATCGCACTTCTTGCTGTTGGAGTATTTGTCTATTTTCAATTTTTTTCTCAAGATCCAAAGAGCGCTTTTCACGAAGAGCCTTCAGGAGAGGTGCAGGAGGGCGCGGATGAAGCGTCTGAAAAAGACGCCGTATATCAGGCGGATTATGATGAAGGATATTCTGCGGGATATGCGGATGGCCGTTCAGTGAATGGTGAGTTCTATGATAGCTATGACGAGCCTGCTACGCTTGAGCGTCAAGACGGATATTTTGAAGGGTATTTCGCGGGTTTTCTTCGTGGCTGTGAAGAGGGTGACTTCGACTGTTCTGCGATAGAGAATTATCGCATTGATTATGATGCAGGATATGATGCGGGGTACCTTGATGGTTACGAGGAGTTTGGAACATTTTTTGATTCTTACGCTGAGCCATTAGAAGAGTATCGGCAGCGAGCCTATCTTACCGGATATTTTGATGGCTTTCTTGGAGGATGCGAGGATGGGGGATTTGATTGTTCTGAGGTACAAGCGCATCGAGATGTTTATGATGCGGCCTATGAGGTTGGATATGCGGATGGGGAATCTCCTTCCGCGGAATTTCTTGATTCCTATGCAGAACCTCTTCGTGAAGATTTTTTAGGAAGTTACAACGAGGGCTATTTTGATGGTTTTCTGGACGGTTGTTATGAAGGTAATTTTGATTGTACCGAAGTTTCTCAGTATCGAGATCAGTTAGCGCAGGAAAATGCTGAAAATGCGAATAGTGCAGGGGAAGAGTCTGTACCTGAGGTACACTAGAGCCATGAATATTGGAGGCATTTTTCTTACTGCATTTTGTGCCATTGCTGCGTCCCTTATCAGCATTCATTTTTTTATTGATCCTGAACCTGAAATGCGTAAGCTTGTAAGTGCGGATGGACAATTTTCTCTTGAAGGGAAGGTCTATGAGGCGCAATCCCTTTCTCTTCACCAGCAGCAGGTTGAGATAGTCTCTCCTCTTTTGGCTCCGCGATACACGCTTTCTCCGCAAGAGACGCGTTTTTCCGAACCCATTCTCGGTTCTTTTTCTTCTTCGGAAGGCGCTGATCAGTGGTATTTTTTTGATGAACGAGGATTTTGGATACCGCTTGTTCAGCAAGAGGAAGGAGAAAGGGTGCGAGTTAAGGTTTCTTCAGCGGGTACATACGCTCCGGGAAAAGCTTTATCGATCGAAGTTCCTACGTTTATTGATGTGGTAAGTGCGCTTCGTTCTCGTGTTCCTGAACATGCAGTCTCGTATGTCATTCGCTTAATAGCGCGTCCTCATCAAGGCGCTCCAATTCTACTTTCAGATGCGGTGGAAAGAGGGGGGTGTGGTGGACTTCCCACGGTAAGTGAACAAACCGTAACGACGCAGGAAGAGCGCACCGTGCAGGTACTTGTTAATGACGTATTCTCCGAGACGACGTTTACTTTTTATATGGAGATTGGAGTTACTCCGAATGGTTGTCCTGAGGATATGCCTCTTCAGGTAATTTTGTAGATGTTATACTCATCACTGAATTATCTTTTTTCTATGCCAGCTTCTTCTCGCAAAACCTCTTCTCGTAAAGCTCCCGCTTCTGTGCAACGTATTACGCGTGCAGCGGTTTATCCGGTAAAGCAAGCCCATGGCGGTGTTTGTCATAGCTGTAACGCCCTTCCTGCAGGAAGTATTGAAGTTGCTGCGATTCTTTTAGTGCTTGTTTTTTCTCTTTCTGCTGTTTTGTTTACTTCGGTCTACGCTACGAAGGTGCAAACATCTAAAGTGCAGGCGCTCGAAGCACAGTTGTCCACTTATCAGCCCGAGCAAAAATAGCTATGCGAGGATTTTTTTCTCTTCTTTTTGTTGGAGGATGTCTTTTATTGGTAGGCGCTGGGTGTGCTGCGAGCCCCCTTGCTCTTACTCCCCGCGAGGAAGTATCATCTCCAGACGAAAATACAGAAATAACTCCTTCCGCACCTATGCCACAATGGTCATATCAGGGACAGCTTCCTCAGGAGAGAATTACAGGAAAGATCGCTCGCATTTCAACAAAATACGGAGATATTTCCATTCGTCTTTTTGCAGATACTGCTCCGCTTACGGTTTCCAACTTTGTTTATCTCGCTGAGAGTGACTATTTCAATGGTCTTATTTTTCACCGACGTGAGGAAGGGTTCGTTATTCAGGGCGGAGATCCTCAGGGGAATGGAACTGGCGGCCCTGGGTATACGTTTGAGGATGAATTAAATGATGACTATACCTACAAGCGAGGTATTGTTGCTATGGCGAACCGTGGTCCTGATACGAACGGAAGCCAATTCTTTATCATGCTTGATGACGCTCCTCTTCCTAAAGCCTATTCCATCTTTGGTGAGGTTATCGAGGGTATGGAGGTTGTTGATCAAATCCGTCGAGGAGATGTTATGACCGAAGTGACTATTGTTGCTGACGCCCAGGAATAGGTCTGGTATCCTCTTGGCATGGCCACGCATTTTACCAAGCACAGCTTTTATCGATACGCAAAGTGTCCTTCCTGGATTGGTCATGACGCTCGTCATGATCATCCAGAAGATGCTTTGCGTATTCGTTTGCAGGAAGATGGTCTTCTTCCTGAAGTGGAGCGTTTGTTGTTGCAGCAGCGGGGGACGATGGTGGTAGAGGTTGTTGCGGATGATTTGGACGAAGCGATGCAGCAAACGCTTCGATATATGAAAGAAGGAGCGCAGACTATTTATCGTCCGGTGCTCATGATAGACCATGCGGTTGCGCGTCCTGATTTTTTAGAGCGAGTGCAGGGCGCTTCTTTCTTTGGGAGATATTATTATGTTGCGTGCGATATTAAGCGCTCCCGCTCTTTGAAGCCCGAGTACAAATTGCAGGGTTGCTTTTATGCTGATGTGTTAGAGATGATTCAGAAAACGAAGCCTGTACAGGGGTATGTCATGAATAGCAAGGGGCAGATTCACTCCTATCTTCTTGCGGAAGCTGAGGTGGAGTATCAGCTTTCCAAGGATACCATTCTTCGTATTCTCTCTGGAGAAAGTGAGCCGCATTTTCTCACGTCTGATTGCAAGCAGTCGCCCTGGTTTTCTGCTTGTAAAACTGAAGCGGTAGTCTGTGATGATATTTCTCGCATTAATCGTATTTGGCGGAGTGAGGCTGATATTCTACGTGGTGCAGGATTTGGTACCCTGAGCGCATTTGCGCAAACTCATCCAGATCTTATTTTCGGGAAGATAGCTGGTATTTCTCAGGAGCGCCTTCGCTTTTTGCATATGCAGGCGCGCGCGCTTTTTACGGGTGAAGTTACGCTGGTGCGGCCTGTTGATCTCCCCCCTTCTCATCAATGTATTGTTATTGACGTTGAAAGTGATCCTCTTCGTGATTTGGATTATTTATTTGGTGTTTTAGTCGTAGAGGGGGATAAGGCTGAATATCATAGTTTTTTGGCGGAGCGTCCTGAAGATGAGCGGCAAGCATGGGAGCGTTTCATTGCGTTTATTCGATCGTACGTTGGTTATCCTCTTTATCATTACGGATGGTCTGAACAGGATATTTTTCGTAGGCTTGGAGAGAAATATGGTACTGATCCCGAGGTGCGTTCTCTCCTTGCGGATCAGGGGGTAGATTTGCTGGTTTGCCTTCGAGATAGTGTGATTTTTCCTCTTTCCTTTTATTCTCTTAAAGATATTGCCCAGTACCTAGGTTTTTCTTGGCGGCATGATGAAGCTTCCGGTCTTAATTCGGTTTTGTGGTATGAGCGTTGGCTTACTCAAGGAGATAAAACTGCGCTTCAAGATGTCATGATGTATAACGAAGATGATGTTCGTGCTACGCTCCACGTCCTACGATGGGCTGAGCGGCAACGCGTATGATGTTTTCTTTCGGCATTCCTAAAAAGAATATCCAGCCTCCTTCTTTTTCTTGGCGTCCTTTTATTGTTATGGGCGTCATGTTGTTTGCTGCCTTTGGTTTGAGAATTTATCAGTGGATACAAGGACCGGAAGTTCCTACTGCTGATGTTCCTTCGGTGGCGTGGGAGGATGTGGGAGGTGGTACAAAGGGGGACGGGGAGAGTGTGCGTGCAAATGAGGAGAGCGAGACGGGTGATGAAGGTGGAGAGGGAAGTGGAGAGGGTGAGGTTCCGGTCGTCAGTGATGAACCTGTTGTAGCGCCAGAAGATACGCCTTCTTCTGCGGTGCTTCCCGAGGCCATTAATCTCGCGGTTCCTTTTACTTCTCAGGCTCCCCATGGTATTTGGGATGAATTTACTGAAGAGACTTGTGAGGAAGCTTCTTTTGCAATGGTCGCGGCCTATTATGCCGGTCTTCCTCGGGGAAACATGGATCCTGCCGCGGTTGAGACCGATCTACGTGCAATGGTGGCAAAGCAGGAAGAGCTCGGTTTTGGAGTGAGTATTTCTGTTGCACAATTTTCTACGTTTTCAGAGGCTTACAATGGCACCTCTGTGCGTGTAATAGAAGATCCTACCGTTGATGATTTGCGTGCACTTCTTGCGGCAGGGCATCCGGTTCTTGTTCCTGCGTATGGGAGAGCGTTAGGAAATCCCTTTTTCACGGGAGAGGGACCTCTTTATCACATGCTCGTTTTGCGTGGATATACTCCCACCTCCTTTATTGCGAATGATCCAGGAACTCGTCACGGAGAAAATTATCAGTATCCCATTGAAACGCTTATGCAGGCAATTGGAGATTGGGATGGCGATAGTCCTGATGGCGGATCGCGTGTGATGATTTTTGATCGTAAATAGTATGCCCCCGCTCTTGTCGGTGCAGCAGTTTCTTACGCTTGTGAACGATACGCTCGGCATGATTCCGTGCGGAGCATTTATGATTGAGGGGGAGGTCGCTGAATACAAAGTAGCCCAAGGCAAGTGGATTAATTTTTATTTGAAAGATGAGGAGGCGGATGTGCGCATGCCTTGTTTTGCGACGGTTTTCAAAGGACTTCCCACGCTTACTGACGGTATGCGGGTGCGAGTAACGGGATTCGCAACGGTGTTTGCGCGTTTTGGAAAATTTTCCCTTAACGTTGAAACTGCAGAGCCAGTCGGAGAAGGGGCGCTGCAGAAGGCGTATCTTGCACTGAAGGCTAAATTAGAAGCAGAAGGTGTTTTTGATGGGGATAGAAAAAGAGTTTTACCCTCTTTCCCTCAACGTATTGGCATTATTACTTCCCGTGAAGCCGCAGCTTTTGGAGATTTCTTGCGCGTTCTTCGAGATCGCATGGGTGGTCTGACGCTTATTCATGCCGATGTGCATGTGCAGGGGCAGTATGCGGTTGATGAAATTGTTGAAGCGTTTCGTGCATTTAATGCCCTCCCTCAAGAAGAGCGTCCTGAAGTGCTTGTGCTTACTCGTGGAGGAGGAAGTTTTGAGGAATTGCATGCGTTTAATGATGAGCGCGTGGTGCGTGCGGTATTTTCTTCTCGTATCCCTGTCATGGTAGGGGTGGGGCATGAGCGCGATGAAACGTTGTGTGATTTTGTCGCAGATGTTCGAGCTTCTACCCCTTCCAACGCCGCTGAACGCATTATCCCTCGTCGTGAAGATCTTTTGCAGGATATAGCGCACATGACGACGACTATGGATACTCGTTTGTCTCGCATGCTTATGCATTGCAAGTCCCATATTGAGCGGAGTATCTTGGTATTTGATCATGCGTTTGTTGGTCTTCGCGAACGATTGGATTATTTGCGTGAACAGCTTTCCCGATCCTTGCTTGTAGCTCTTGAAAGAACACGTGCAATACTTACTTCTCATGCGCGTTTTTTGGAAGGTGTCAATCCTACTGCGGTGCTTGCACGTGGGTACGCTATTGTCCGAGGAGGTAAGGGCGATTTGGTCCGTACCTCTTCTGTAGTTGCAGTCGGAGAGACTCTTTCGGTACAATTTGCAAAAGATAGTATTCGCGTAGAGGTTTTAGAAGATTCCCGAAAAATTGGTCAAAAACGTCTTTGGTAATGTATGGCATCAAAAAAACAAGCCCCTTTTGCAGAGCAATTTTCAGAGCTTGAAGAGATTACTCGGTGGTTTGAACGCGGAGATGTAGATTTGGACGAGGGTCTCAAGAAATATGAGCGCGGTTTAGCGCTCGCAGCTTTATGTAAAGATCGTTTGCGAGAGATCGAAAATACCGTCGTTGCCCTTAAGAAGCAATATTCTGCTGAGCCTTCGGAAGATTCTGGTACACTTCTGTAAACTCTTTCCCGAACCCTTTATGAAGCTTCTTCTTCGCTGGTTCATCAATGCGGTTGCTCTTCTTGCGGCGACGCAAATTATTTCAGGATTCCAGGTTGATTCTTTTTATGCAGCACTGATCGCTGCGCTTGTTCTTGGACTTCTTAATGCGCTTGTTCGTCCGCTCCTTCTTTTGCTTACTTTGCCACTTACGATTGTTACGCTCGGTCTCTTCACCTTTGTGATCAATGCGCTCATGGTGTGGTTTATGAGCTCGTTTGTGAAGGGTGTAGAGGTTGCCGGTTTCTGGCCGGCGCTTATGGTAAGTTTAATCTTGTGGGCAGTGGGTACTCTTACGAATGCAGCTCTTCATTCTCCTGATGAACAAGCTCCTCGATGATTCGAGGAGCTTTTCTTATCCTCTTTCTTATGGCGTTACATGTGATTTCGGTAGGTGGCTCCCTCATTGTTCCTCAGGATAAGCCAAATGCGCAATTCCTCTCTTCTCTGCGGGATGTACTTTCGGGGTTTGTGATGCGAGGTGATAAATTTGTTTTGGTGACTGGGGGAGGAAAAACTGCTCGGGTTTATATTGATGCCGCACAAAGTGTTACTGAGCTTGTCAATGATGATTTGGATTGGTTGGGTATTCATGCGACGCGATTAAATGGACATTTGCTTCGGACTATTTTTCGCGACGTTGCTCATCCGGTAGTTATTAAACATCCTCCTGCTACCCCGTTTATGCAGGATTGGAAGGGAAGTGTGCTTGTTGCTGCAGGATGGAAGCCGGGAAGGAGTACGGATTACGTTGCTTGTCGTATTGCTAAGCGTTTAGGGGCGAAAACGGTCATCAATCTTTCAAATATTGCCAAGGTGTATACCGGTGATCCTAAAAAAGATCCTGCTGCAAAGCCGCGTGATAAAATGACCTGGAAAGAGTATCGAAAAATGGTTGGGAATACTTGGAGTCCTGGACTTTCTGCTCCTTTTGATCCGGTCGCTTCCCGTTTTTGTCAGAAGAATGGTATTCGAGCGGTCATTATGGGCGGAATGCGCATGGAACCGCTTCTTGAATATCTCACAACAGGGAAAGGCGAAGGAACTGTTCTTTACTAGCTATTTTTGTTTTTCTGTGGATAACATTTGCAGAGAAAAAGGTGCTATGTTACGTTGGAAATGTATCCCAGGGCCGAACTTTATTCACCCTTAACCACTACCTCTATGATGAATATTCTTTTGTGGATCATTCTTGGAGCTGTTGCAGGTTGGGTTGCTTCCATCATCATGAAAACGGATGCACAACAGGGAGCGCTTGGAAATATCGTTGTCGGTATCGTTGGTGCAGTATTGGGCGGATGGGCGATGAGTATCTTTGGTGAGCCGGGAGTAACGGGCTTCAATCTTTACAGCTTCTTTGTTGCATTGCTTGGCGCGGTTATTCTCCTTGCTATCGTGCGTGCCTTTCGACGGGCCGCCGCATAAGGAAAGTTCTTTTCAACAATTCGCCTGGATACCAAAAAAGAGGGAAAACCCTCTTTTTTGTTTGTTCGGGGCAAATTATTGACTTAAAGCGGGCTTTCGGCTATTCTTTTGCTACCATCGAAATTCGCAGACGCCGGGATGTGTAGAGAAAATACACGTAATACCCGCCGAGAATTCTCGATCCCTTCCTCTTCTTATCGTCGAGGTCGGGACGTGAAGGCGACCATTTCAGGTGGCCGTTTGTTTTTTAAAGGTCGATCCCCCTTCGCTCTTTATTGAGCTTCAGAGGGATAATATCCTGATGCACAACAGGTAAAAAGTGCATATTGCATTATGGCAAAAACACGCGCACAAAAGACAGAGGTGGTTGCAAAGATCACTGATCGCTTGAAGCGTATGAAAGGCGCTGCATTCTCCCAGGCGGTGGGTTACACCATGGAAGATGCGGACAAGCTCCGTGCGAAGGCTGCAGAAAAGAATGTTGATGTATTCGTTGCGAAGAAGACTTTACTTGCTCTTGCTGCGAAAGAAGCAGGGGTAACAGGAGTTGATCGCGATGCGCTCGATGGTTCTGTGCTCGTCGCTGTTTCGTACAGTGATGAAGTAGCTGCGGCAAAACTTTTGAAAGATCTCTCAAAAGAAAAAGAGACGATCAAAATGTTGGCCGGTGTCCTTGAAGGAAAGTTTGTTGGAGAAAGTGAAGTAAAGCGTTTGGCTGATCTTCCTTCCAAAGAACAACTTCTCGGCCAGTTGGTTGGTACGATCAATGCTCCAGTTTCCGGCTTTGTTAATGTTTTGGCAGGAAACTTGCGAGGTCTTGTTACGGCTCTTAAGGCGGTACAAGAAAAGAAAGCTTAATTATCTCTAAATACTCCTATGTCTGAAGAAATGAAGAACGTCGAGGTACCTGCAAAGTTCCAGGCACTCGTCGAATCCATCGAAAAGATGTCCGTTCTTGATCTCGCAGAACTTGTAAAGGTTCTCGAAGATAAGTTCGGCGTATCCGCAGCAGCTCCTGCCATGATGATGGCAGCTCCTGCAGCAGGTGCAGCAGGTGCTGCGGCTGAAGAAAAGTCCTCTTTCACCGTTGAGATCACCTCCGCTGGTGAGAACAAGATCAACGTTATCAAGGCTGTTCGTGAGCTCACTGGCCTTGGTCTTAAGGAAGCAAAGGACATCGTTGATGCTGCTCCAAAGGCAGTAAAGGAAAATGCTCCTAAGGCAGAAGCAGAAGACATGAAGTCCAAGCTTGAAGCTGCAGGTGCAACGGTAACCTTGAAGTAATTCTTTGGTCCGTTGAAAAAATCCTCTCGGCATATGCTGAGAGGATTTTTTTATCGTACAAGGTGGTTTGGGGTAAATTGAAAGAGGGCATTTTTTGTGAGTACGGAAAGTGTATTTGTTGTTTCATCTACGGAAAGAGCAATTCCTTGCGTGAAGTCTTTGCTGACATATTGCGCTATGATTGCTCCGTTTGTTTTATTCACGACGAGAATTCGATTATTTTGTGGATCCAGGATGGTGAGTTCTTCAGATTCGGGGGTGGTGAAGATATCTACCGGATTATTTAATGGCGTATTGAGTTGCCCGAGCGTCCAAGATTGTTCTTTTCCTGAGAAAAAGACCCGTACATTGTCTTTTGTTAATACATAGATGCTCCCATCGATCGCGAGTGCTTTTGCATCGGTGATGTCATTTGACCGTGCGGTAATCCACGGTGTTCCTGCTTCATACCCGTCGCCCTGCGGGCGCATTCGTACGATTTGCTGGTCTGCCGCTACCAATACGTAGAGTGTTCCGTTGTAAAGGAAAAGGTCTTCCGCGCTTTTTAAGCCGTCCACTCCACTGACCAGGGGATTGAGTGTTTGCGTGGTGCTTGTATATCGTGCGAGACGGTTTGTGCTATCGATGATGAGGGCGGATGATTCATTTTCTGTAGCGGCAATTTTTGGCGCTGCGACTACACCGGCGGTTACGGGTTGTAACTCCCATGCTGCATTTAATCCGTTAAACCGGAAGACTTCTCGTTCAGGAGTAAAGAGATAGGCGCTTGTTGCTATTGCACCTGCTGCGCTTTCCTTGGTATCAGGAAGGGATCCTAAGCGAGTGGGTGAAACTCTGGTAATTCCCTGCGATTTTTCTTGCAGCAGTACCATTTTTTCTTTTGTAAGATTATATATTTCTTCTTGTTCGGTGTTTTTTGCTGTAGTTTGCGTAAGGAGCGTTTCTGCAGCTTGTATGGCCTGGGTTGCACCTGCAGTGTTGTTATAGATGAGGCTTCCCTCTGCTTGCGCGATATATTCTTCTACTTTTTGAATATTTGTACTAAATTCTTGCATTTGGTTTTCTTGCGCTGCTGAGTTTCTATAGAGGTAAAGGCCGCCTCCTGTGGCGAGCATGAGTGTTCCTGTGAGTAAGATTAGGGCGAGAGGAGATGCGGTTGCTTGGGATAGTGCTTTTGTGAAAGCGTTGTTTTGGGAGGTGTTGCGACTCCCTCGACCTCCTTTCTTTGCAAAAGATTTTTTTATCAGTGCGACTAAATTTCCCAAGAGATACGCTGTTGTTTTTCCTATTTTTCTTATTCCCTTTCCTGTTATTTCCCCTGTTCTTGCAAGGAGCGCTTGAGCATCTGTGCGTCCCATCCAGGAAGGTTGCGCAGGAAGAGGAGCTTCTTTTTTTTGTACGGCTCTTTCTCCCAGGACCTCCGCAGTACGTTCTTGGGTTTTTTGCAGCATGTCCAGAGATCCGAGGGGGTTTACCCGGAGATTCGTAACTCTTTCCTTGCTGCTTACTTGGATTGCGACTCCTGCGAATGGCATTGCGGGTGGGATGAAGCCTTCTAGTCGTTCAAGCGCTCCTTTTGCGGGGAGCGTCACGAGAATATCTTGGAGGGTTGCTGCAGAAAGGAGATTGGGAGGGATGTGAGTTGCGACATAAAAAACGTCTCCTTCACTGAGTTCTCCGTCGAGTACTACGCTGCATGGCTTTTCCCATGTTCCGGTTTCTTCGCCCAGTTGTGTATGCAGTTCATAAATGCTAAAGCGGCGGTCTGCGGTTTTATGAAGAAAGAGTGCGAGGAGATTTCCGAATCCTGAGAGGAAGAGTTGATTTTTTGCGCAAACAGCGAAAATCGCATGGCACTTTTCTTTTTTAAGCTCTAACTCTGGACCAAGACGGGCGAAGTCATCGTTGAGACGGGCGAGCATGTGCTCAAATGCCCGCGCAGGGTTTTGGTCATTTCGTACGGTGTGCGCAACGTGTTCTATATGCTGCGCGCACATGAGAAAAAGCTTTTCTCGAATCTCTTCATGCGGAGATTCTATGCCTACTACGCAAAAAACCGCACCATGATCTTGGTGAAGGCTTCGAAGGATACTTCGAGCTTCTGCATCGCTTCGACTTCTCCGGACGGTGAGGTCTGCGAGCTTGAGGGGGAAGGGGTTTGGGGTACGCATGTGGCGGTTTTTTGGTCTTTCACATACAGTATACTAAAATAAGGCAAACTTTTTGGAGATTTCTTCTATGGAAGAGCGAGAACATTTCGAAGGTTCGCAAAAAAATGCAGAAGATACTGAGGAAATCCTTTTAGATGAAGGGAAAGATGGGCATTTTGAGATTGAACAACTTTTTGGTTCACGTACCCGCGCCCGCCTTCTGGGTCTTTTTTTGGAGAACGCTGATCGTGCATTCTTTGTACGCGAAGTAGCGCGTCGTGTCGATGCCCAGTTAAATGCCGTACGTCGTGAGCTGAAGAATCTTTTAGATGTGGGCATTATTTTTGAGAGCGATGCGGCAGATGGGGAAAAAGGAGAAAAGAAAAAGTTTTATCAGGCTAATACCACCTTTCCCCTCTTTGAAGATCTCCGCAATGTCATGCGTAAGGTTGGCATTCTCATGAATAAATCATTAGTGGAAGGTCTTCAGAAAGAGGGTGAGCTTCATCTCGTGCTTCTTACCGGTCGTTTTGTCGATGCTCCTGCAATTCTTACGGACGTACTCATTGTCAGTACTTGTACACCAGAAGTCGTCGCAGCTGCGATTGCTGATTTTGAACGAGACTTGGGAAGGGAAGTAAACTACACCTCTCTTACCCTCGATGAGTATCGTTATCGGCAAGATGTGGGTGATCGTTTTCTTCAGACTATTTTTCAGGAAAAGCATGCTTTCCTTTTTGGTGATTCTGTATGATGTTGTGTATCGATGGTTCGGAAATATCCGCGCTCGTTCTTGCGCTTGGGTCGAGAGAGGGGGATGATCTTGTGGTTCATCAGGAAAAAGATTTTTCTCGTGTATTAGGAGATGAATTGAGCATTGTCCAGCAATTTTTAGTTGCTGCTGGGAAGGATCTTTCGGATATATTGGAGATTGGCGTCGTGCGAGAGGGGCGTTCCGCAGGGGCACTTCGGAGCGCGGTGAGTTTTGTTGATGCGTTTGCCATTGGGAGTGCGATGCAGGTATACGCGCTTCAGCGTCAGGAAGGCGTGTGGACTATTATTGATGGCCCCCGGCCTTATGTTCTTCCTTTGTATGATCGTCCAGCGCATACCACTCCTTCTCATAAAGATGCTTTAGGAAGATCGGGTCTAAAATTATGACGAATGCTTTTGGTCAGTATGGAAAGAATCGCTTTTGGGAGATTATTCCTGGCGCGCTTTCTTGGACCGTGATTCTCGGCACGCTCTTTCTTGCATTTTTCGCTCCTGAAGCGGCGATTGTTTTTATTATTTTGTTTGACCTCTACTGGATGCTCCGTGTTTTTTATTTTGTTATCCATGTAGGTGTTGCATATCGTCTTTATCGTAAAACTCTTGCAACGGATTGGTGGAGTTTGGTGCAAAAGATGCCTGATCATGATCGTATTTATCATGTGGTCATGCTCCCTTTTTATCAAGAAGAGCTTCCTATTTTAGAAGATGCCGTGAAGGCGCTTTTACAGAGTGCTTATCGTTCTGATCGCATGATCGTTGTTTTAGGAGGAGAGGCGCGTGCGGGAAATCATGCGGATGCCTGCGCTTCTGTGCTTATACAAAAATATGGAGATCGGTTTGCGGGTTTTTTTCATACCGTACATCCGGCCGATATTCCTGGGGAGATTGTTGGGAAGGGGTCGAATTTAAAATTCATGGCGGGTGCACTCAAACAGTGGATTGACGCGCGAGGTATCGCCTATGATGATATCGTTGTTTCTGCTTTTGACGTAGATACGGTGGCGCACCCCCACTATTTCGCCAAACTCACCGAACTCTATTTAACCGTACCTGATCCCACCCGTACGTCATTCCAGCCTGTTACGGTTTTTAGTAATAACATTTGGACTGCCAGTGCTCCCGTGCGTATTTCTGCTTTTGGAACCACGTTTTGGCTTCTTGGCGAACTTGTTCGTCCTGAGCGCATGTGGACCTTCTCTTCACACTCCATGCCTTGGCGGATGTTGGTAGATGTCGGCTTTTGGGAGCCTGATTTGGTGAGTGAAGACTCGCGCATTTTTATGCAAGGTTTTTTGCGATATGAAGGGAAATATCGTGTTACGCCTGTTTTTCTTCCCGCGGCAATGGATACCGTGGTAGGCGAGAGTTACTGGGAAGGTTTGCTCGCACTTTATAAGCAGCAACGTCGTTGGGCGTGGGGAGTTGAACATGTTCCTTATATGGTTGAGCAGTTTAAAAAGCATCCTCAAATTCCTTTTCGTACTAAGTTTAAATATCTTTTTAACCACATTGAGGGCATGGTGACCTGGTCGACCGCTCCTATTATTATTTTTGTTCTCGGATATCTTCCTTTCCTTACTTTAGAAGGGCAGACCCAAAGTGCTCTTGTGGCGAATTCTCCTTTTACGCTCGAGTTCATGATGCGAGGAGCTACGCTCGGTGTTTTTCTTACGGGGGGGCTCAGTTTTATGTTCTTGCCCCCTCGTCCCGCGCATATCCGTCGTTCGCAATGGTTCATGATGTTTGCACAATGGCTTTTGCTCCCTGTAACCTTTATGCTCTTCGGGGCTTTTCCTGCGCTGGATGCCCAAACGCGCATGATGTTGGGAAAATATCTCGGCTTTAATGTTACGGCAAAATCGGCGGCTTCTCGTACTCACAATGTATGATGGATGTTTCTTTGCATGTTTTATCGTGGAATGGCGAGCGAGATCTTCCTGATCTCTTACGTTCTTTGCGCGCGCTTACGTATCCGCAGCTTGCCATTCGGTTTTTAGATAATGGAAGTATTGATGATTCGCGAAAGCATCTTCAGGAGCAAGCGCCTGAATGGTTGGTTGCTTGCAATCCTAAAAATGCGGGTTTTGCCGCAGGACATAACCAGCTTATTTCTTATGCATTGCATCGATGGCAGGGTGAAGATTTGACGCAGAAAATCATTGTTCTCGTGAATCAAGATATGGTTCTTGATCCGGGGTGTATTGAGGAGATCGTAAAGGTTTTTGAAGAAGATTCCCGTATTGCTGTCGTGCAGCCGAAGATTTATCGGGCATTTCGTGCCAAGAGTGAGCATGACGAGCATGTTTTTTCTGATCTTCTTGACACCACAGGTCTTGTTCTCCGCTCGCATTGGCGTATGGAGGATCGAGGGGCGGGAGTAAGGGATGAGGGGCAATTTGATGCACGGCGTCGTCTTGTGGGGGCAAGCGGTGCATTTGTCGCTTATCGTGCAAGCGCTTTGCGCGATATTGCAGAGCATGGGCAGTTTTTTGATGAAGATTTTTTCTCTTATCGAGAAGATTGTGATATTGCCTTACGATTTCTTAAGAAGGGTTATCTTGCTTCTTTCGCTCCTCAGGCAAGGGCCTGGCATTATCGAGGTATGTTTGGCGCTGAGAAGAGGAGTTTTTTTCAGCGATTGCAGGATCGACGTGGTCAGCAATCTTTTCGTAATGCGTGGTCCATGCGTAATCAGCTCTTTTTTCTTGTGAAAGAGTGGCCATTCCAGGCCTGGCCTTCGCTTCCCGGCATTCTTTTTCATGAAGGAGGAAGGATCCTTTATAGTTTTTTCTTTGAGCCGGAAACCCGTACGTTGCTCCTTCGTGCCTTGCCAACTTTTCCGAAGATGTTTAAAAAGCGGAAAGAGATTTTAAAAAATACTCGTATTTCATGGGAGGAACTCCGAACGTATGTCGAGCGTTAGTTTAAGCATTCTTATTGTTTATATGAATGGTCCGCGTTTGGTGCGCCAAACGCTTCGGAATTTGCGTCGTATTGCTCCGCGAGAGAGTTTTGAAATTATTGTTATCGACAATAATGTAAAGGCGGGTTTTGTTCAGATTCTCAAGAAGGAATTTCCTGAGGTTCGTTATATTCCCATGGAGAGAAATGTGGGTTTTGGCGCTGCGATGAATAAGGGTATTCATGCCGCTCGAGGTGAGCTTGTTCTTGTTTTTAATCCTGATCTTGCCCCTGCGGCAGGGTCATTGGATCGTATGGTGAAAAAGATGCGATCTGATGATTCCATCGGTATTCTTGCTCCTCAGCTTTTAAATCCTGACGGAAGTTTGCAGTATTCAATTTTTGCCTATCATACGCTTCTCATTCCCGCGTTGAGCCGAACATTTTTAGGAAAAACATCTTGGGGACGCAAGAGGTTAGCAGTTTTTCAGCTTCGTGATCGAGATCATGATATTGAGCAAGAAGTGGATTGGGCGATGGGAAGTGCGCTGCTTGCCTGGAAGAAAGATCTTCTTGCGCTCAAAGGTTTTGACGAGCAATTTTTTATGTATTACGAAGATGCGGATTTGTGTCGTCGTATGCATATGATGGGCAAGCGAGTTGTCTATTTCCCGGAGGCCCGCATGGTACACTACCATCGGAGAGCCTCTGCAGATGGTTCGCTTTTCCGGCAGCTGCTCAATCCTCTCACTTGGCAACACATTCGTAGTGCAGTGCTGTACGCAAAAAAATATCGTCATCATGGAGCACGAACAGAAGAGTCATCCTAAGCCTTCGTGGTCACGTAGGACGCGTGTCTTTTTTTGGATATTTTTTAGTGTTTTTTTCGTTTGTCTTTCCCTTCTTTTCGTGTGGGCAGGTATTTTAGGCACGCGCGTTTTTGCCCTCTACCAATCTACGCAAGCTCTTCAGCGATCCATGCAAGAGTATGATCTTTCTTCAGCTGAGATGGCACTTGAAGATGCGGGAGGGCATATTCAACGCATTGAACGTACGCTTTCTTGGACTCCTTTTTTCTCTGCGCTTCCGTATATCGGGGAAACATATACTGCAACATTGCAAACGCTTCATGTGGTTGGTGACGGTATAGATATCGCTCAAGATGCGCTTCGTGTTGCTTCTTCGGTTACGGGAGCCATTGATCGTGCGAGTGTTGGAACCTCTTTTACTTTCCTGGAAGATCCTCGTCCGTATTCTGATTTTTCTTCTGCCGAACGCCGTGCTGCACTGAATGCTTTTGCGCAAAGCGCAACAGAACTTCGGGCGCTTCGTGTAGCCCTTGAGCTTGTGGGCCAAGATATCGCACGCATTGATGCTCAGGCGCTTCGTGTGCCAGAGGCGATTACTTTGATGGAGCGTGCACAGGAAGAGATACCTCGTTTTATTACCGCGCTTGAGATTCTTGCACCGTTTGCTTCTGTTGCACGGGAGTTTTCTGGCGTTGACGCAGAGACTCAATTTCTCATTCTTTATTTAAATAATGCCGAGCTTCGTCCTGGAGGAGGTTTTATTGGTGCATACAGTCTCATGAATATTCACGAAGGGGATATTGTGAGTTTTACCACCGAAGATAGCTACACCCCTGATTTACTCGTGGAGGGAAGGGAAGATTATTATGTCGAGCCCCCCCTTCCCATCAAGCAATACATCGGGATTCCTGAGTGGTATTTTAGGGATTCTTCTTGGTCTCCAAGTTTTGCGCAGACTGCCCAAGACGCCCGTCATCTTTTGCGGCAAGAGCTTGCGTTTGGCAGCCAGCCTGTTCCTGATATTCATCATGTTGTTGGCATCACTCCTGATTTTATTGAAGATGTTTTAGATCTTGTAGGGCCTATTTCTGCAAATAACGTAACCTATACCTCCTCGAACATTTATGAATTGCTGCAGTATCAAGTGGAGCAGGGATTTGTGCATGAAGGTATTGCATACGAAGATCGGAAACAGGCGCTAAAAATTGTTTCTGAGACTATGGTTGATCGGCTCATGGAAATGTCCCCTTCATCGTTTCTTGATTTCTTCACGCTTTTTGAAGATGAATTGCAAGAAAAGCATGTTGTGCTTGCGAGCATGGATGAGTCCACCCAGGCTCGTCTTGAAGATGCGGGATGGTCAGGAACCGTACCGTACTCTTCTGTAGATGATTTTATTTTCTTTGTTGATGCGAATTTGGGAGCTTTAAAAACGGACCCTGTCGTACGTCGTCATGTTATCTATCATCTCGAACCTGCGAATGGAGGATATCGCGCTACGACCACTATTACGTATACGCACACCGCGACCAAGACGGATTATAAAACAGGAAAATATCGTACCTATGCGCAGCTTTTTGTGCCGTTTGGGTCTTCTTTGGTGAGTACTTCGGGGGCTACGAGTGATATTGTGCGGGGTGACTCTCTTGGTATGACGAGTTTTGCTACGTTTTTAGAGGTTGATTTGGGAGAGCAGAAGACCATCTCTTTTACTTATGACCTTCCTTCTCCTACGGTAAATGCGGTGAAGCGGGGAGTCTATGCTTTCGGGGCATTTAAGCAGGTTGGTGCCGGGGATAACCTTTTGACCCTTGACCTTGATTTTGGTACGAACCTGGTGGCTGCAGAGCCCCCAGAAGATCCGGATGATTACGGAGATACGTCTTTTGAATATACGTTAGAACTTATTACGGACAAGATTTTCCGGGTTATTTTGTAGCCATATTCTATGCTCGGAAAAAAGATCGGTATTGACCTTGGTACTACCACGGTTCTCGTCTATGTTCCTAAACGAGGCATCATTATCAATGAGCCATCTGTTGTTGCGATTTCAAAAAATGATCGAGTGGTATTGGCGGTGGGTAAAGAAGCGAAAGATATGCTTGGCCGTACGCCTGATACCATTGTGGCGCGTCGGCCATTGCGTGATGGAGTGATTGCCGATTATCGTACGACGGAAGCCATGCTTCGCTATTTTATCAACAAGGCACTCGGTGGTTTTCGTTTATTTAAACCTGAGGTCATGATTGCGGTTCCTGGCGGTATTACCTCTACCGAGCGGCGTGCAGTAGTTGATGCAGCACTGATGGCCGGCGCACGTGTTGCGTACGTTATTAAACAGCCGGTTGTTGCGGCAATTGGTGCGAATATTCCCATTGGAAGCCCAAATGGTCACATGATTGTAGAGATTGGAGGAGGGACGTCAGAGATGGCGGTGCTCTCTTTGGGGGGTATTGTTGCTTCTTCCTCTGTGCGTATTGGAGGAGTGAAATTTGATCATGCGATCATGGAGTTTGTACGCCGTACATATAACGTTGCTATTGGTGAGCGGACTGCTGAGGAGATTAAGATTGCGGTTGGGTCTGCGCTCTTTATGCCTGACAAGCTTCGTACAGAAGTGAAGGGCCGTGATATGATTACTGGTTTGCCAAAAATTATTGAAGTAACGAGTGATGACGTTACTGAGGCACTTCAGTCGCATTTGGAGGATCTCATCGTTGCCCTTAAGATTGTGCTTTCTCAGACCCCTCCCGAGCTTGCTGCTGATGTTATGGATAAAGGCATCGTCCTTTCCGGGGGAACGAGCCAGCTCCGTAATTTGGATCGCTTAATCGCCGATGCAACGGGAGTCCCTGCATATGTTGCAGATGAACCTCAGCTTTGCGTTGCGCGAGGAACTGGTTTGGCTTTAGAAAATCTTGATGCCTATAAGCGGAGTTTGTTTTACACCTAAGCTTCAGAAGCATGTTCGAGCGTTTTTCCCATCATCTTGCTACTGTTCCTGACGGTGGCTCTTGGCTCTTTTTAGGTGCGCCCCGTGAAGAGGTGTTTGCCCGTGTTTTTGCTATTATACAAGGTCATTTGGGGGTTTCTGCCGAGGCCATTACTGTGCATCCGGATGTCCATGTAGTTCGTGCTCCAGAAGAGAAGACTGCTACCGGGAGACAGCGCGTGCTTTCAGTTGAGGATATTCGTGATGTTCTTGAGCGTCTTTCGCTCACTGCTCTCACAGGAAAAAAGTATCTCTTTCTTCCTGACGCTGATTGGCTTAGTGAATCTGCTCAGAATGCGCTTTTGAAAATGATCGAAGATCCGGCTGGAAGTTTAGTTGCATGTTTTTTTGCAGAGGATATTTCGCGCATTGTTGCTCCTTTGCGTTCTCGTCTTTTTCTTTATCGTCTCGCGCCTTTAGCCCAGCCGGTTTGGCAGGGAAGTTCAGAGAATGATCCGGAGATTTTTCTTGCTTCATCGATCAGGAATCGGCTTTCGCTTATTGAGCGCTTGGTTAAAGAAGGTAAGGGAGATGTTGATTTGCTTTTGTCTTGGCTCATGGTTTTGCAGCGTATTGCAGCCGAAAGAGGAGAGGGGAAGCTTTTTCTTGCGTCTGTTACGGCCTGGGATGATATCCGAGCACAGGGGAATATTCACGCAGCTCTTACGCGTATGGTATTTGCGTAGGCAGTGTAGCGTTTACCGTTCTTTGTTTTTTATACGGTATAATCTCTCCATCTATGCGTTCTCTTCGTTTTTCTGCAGCACTTGCTGCGGCACTTGTACTTCTTGGGGCGGGATGCTTGGGGGGAGGTTCTTCGCCAAAATCTTCTACCGGTGGAATGTGGGTTTCTCAAAATGCGGGAGGGAGTTGGACGGCGATGCATGCTCTTCCAAGTGCTGCAGGAGTAGGAAGTATGGGGAATGTAGATATCCTCTCTTTTGCGGTTGATCCTTCGGATTCGTCAGCATTATATGCCGGTTCGAAGGGTTCCGGCCTCTTCGTTTCCTTAGATGGAGGCGCAACATGGACGCGGCCAGAGGAAAAAGAGGTTTCTTCGGGAACGATTCTTGATTTGGCGGTATCAAGTAATGATGTGTGTACGTATTATGTTTTGAAAGCGGACCGTCTCATGAAAACCACAAGCTGTGGCCGCGAATTTGATACGCAAACGTACGTAGAAGGCCGTACGAATGAGGCGCTTACTACATTTGCGCTTGATTGGTATAACCCGAATATTCTTTATTTGGGCACGACCGCAGGGGAGATCTTAAAGTCTTCTGATGGTGGAGAAACCTGGACTGCGGCTTACTCGGTGAAAGATTCTATATCTGCGCTTGAGATAAGCAATGCGGATAGTCGTTTTGTCATTGCGGGAGGACAGCGTACCGGTTTGTATCGTTCAGAAGATGGGGGAGCAAATTGGATTTCTTTAGAAGATGCGCTTGATGATATGCGAGGTGCTGATCGGGTATATGCACTCGCTCAATCAGGAGATGGAACGCAGCTTGTTGCTTCAACGAAGTATGGACTCCTTACCTCAGGGGATAAGGGCCTTACGTGGAAAGGAGTTTCTCTTCTCACGGCATCAGGAGATGTGACTATTAGTGCACTTGCTGTTGACCCTGATGAAAAAAATACGATTGTATACGGCACTCCTACTGCCCTTTACGTTACGACCGATGGCGGTTCCACGTGGTCAACTGAAGAATTGCCGACTTCTCGCGCAGCTTCGGTATTGCACGTCATGGAAGATGGCTCTTTTTGGCTCGGGGTACAAACCTTGGAAGATTAAGGACATATTTGACGCAAAAAATCCTCCCTGTACACTAAGGGGAGGATTTTTTGTCTTATGCCTCAACTCTCTGAAACTAAAAAGTTATTTACTCAAGCGGTAGATCATCTTGCGGCTGAACTTTCTACTCTTCGTACGGGACGTGCAACTCCTGCAATTCTTGATCACGTGCAGGTCGAAGCCTATGGAACCTATCAGCCTATTAAGGCGCTTGCTTCGCTTTCTACTCCTGATAGTAAAACGCTTCAGATTGATCCTTGGGATAATTCAGTAGTAAAAGCTATTGAATCTGCGATTGTTGCTTCTGACATTGGGATTATGCCTATTGTGGATGGAAAGACCATTCGTTTGGTTATGCCGATGATGACTGAAGAGAATCGCAAGAGGCTTGTGAAGGTCGCTAGTGAAAAGCTGGAGGATGCGCGTGTTGCGGTTCGTCGTATACGCGAAGAAGTGCGAAAGGATATTGCGAAGCAGACCGGTGTGGGGGAGGATGCAATTCGTAAAGAGCAGGAGGATTTGGATAAAATGACGAAGGAATTTGTTGCTCAAATTGATGCTTTAGGGCAGAAGAAGGAGGAGGAAATTATGAAGGTATAAAAAACCCGAATTTTTGTTTTTTCTTCCACATGCTTTTCGTGACTTTTCTTGAATTTTGCTTATACTTCGTTTGATTTAGAAATTAATATTTTATGGAAAAATCTTTTTATTCTCGTGCGCGTTTCCTTTCCGCATCATTTTTCGTTGCGGCATTTTTTTTAGGTGGTTCATTTCTTATTTCTTCATTTGCACAAGCAGCCGTACCTTCGGGATTTATAATCGGATCTTATGGAGATGCTGATAATGACGGTACCGTCGATCACATCATTGTAGGTATTGATAGCGCTGGAGAAGATCTTACCACGTGCAATGTTTCTGCTGGTGAAGTTGCATCTGATTGGACGTATAACGGAGGTGCTATTGGTGGAACTTTGGGAAGTGCTACGTGTGTTCTCATTGGAGAACCGGCTATTACTTTTCAAATCGTTGGAGCGAATGAAGGGGTCACGGGTGCTGATCCTGGGCCGACCATTTCTTATGCAAACGGAGATGCCGATAACTCTATTGCTAACGCAAGCGGAAGCCTTGCGGGTGGCGGACCGCTTGAATTAAATGATTATGCTGCACCGTTTCTTTTACAAACATCCATTAACGATAATGCAATTCTTGGTCGTTACGATGATGTTATGTTCCTTTTTTCTGAAAACGTAAGCCAACTCGATATTTCTCTTTATCTTGGCTCTACACTTCGATATACCGTTGATGATGCTTCTCCTTATGTTGTTTGGATGGATGAAAAATCTTTTAACCTTAACTTTCCTCCGCTTTCTGGGGGAAGCTATACGCTTCAGGATTTTGCCTTTGAAGATGGTATGGGAAATCCAGGAGTAGTAGCTATTAGCGATCCTCTTCCTTTTCGTGTTCGCTCTTTGGGCGATGATGATGCCGCTCCGGAGACTTCGACTCCAGATTCTTCCGTTGCAGTTCTCACTCCTGCCGAAGGTGAATGGATTTCGAGCGGTTCGGTTGTAGATGTTACGTGGTCTTCTTCTGTGGAGAGTGCTTCTTACGCAACACTTTCTTACTCACTTGATAACGGATCGACGTGGATGGAAATCGTTCGCAACACCTTGAACGACGGTGCATACGCATGGATGACTCCTTCGGTTGAAGCTGACGAAGCAATGGTGAAAGTAGTTCTTACCGATCTTGCTGACGAAATTGCCTCTGATACTTCCGAAGCATTTGTTCTTTCGTCTGCTGAAGCCTCCGATGATGTTCAGGCTAATATTGATGGCGTTGTTGCAGGATCCTTTATTAAGACTTCCGGATCTCCCACAATCTATTACGTCGACGAAGACATGAGCCGCCGTCCCTTCTTTGATGCTCAGACGTACTTTACCTACGAAGACGATTTTGATGCCGTGACCGAGGTTTCGAGTAATACGCTTGCAAAGTTCTCCATTGGCGCACCGATGATGCCAAAGCCAGGTGTGGTTTTGGTCAAGATCCAGTCAGTTGCAAAGGTGTATATGGTAGAAGAAGCTGCAGATGGCTCCTATGAACTTCGCTGGATTACGAGCGAAGAGGTCGCAGAAGATATGTTCGGTTCCCAGTGGTCTTCTTATGTGCTCGATGTAGACGCGACTCTTTTTACGCGCTACGAGATGGGTGATGATGTCACCGATGCGGATGACGAAAGTGTAGATCGTGACATGATGAAAATGCGCATGCATTTGCATGAGTAAGTGATACTGTAGGCAAAAAAGACGCTTTTCTAAGCGTCTTTTTTCTTTTTCATCCACAGAAAATACAGGGAGGAAATTTCTCTTGGGTTATACTCAAGCAAATTCTTTGAGGATTGGTTTTTCTTTATGGAACATATTTCACGCTATCCCTCGTTGAGCACGCTCTTTGCTGGCGGTCTCATTCTTGCGGCCACCGTATTTTTGGGAGCTTTGGTTTTTCAGCCCACGGCAGCACATGCGGTTGCTCCGAACGGGTTTACTTCCGTAGAATATCGAGATTCTAATGCTGATGCCGCTATTGATCAGATCGTGGTCGTTGTTAATGGAGGAGAGGCGCTTACTGCATGCGTAGTTACTTCCGGTGAGCTTACCAGTGACTGGTCTTATACCGGAGGATCTTTTGGAGGATCCATTGCTTCCGCAACGTGTAATACGGGAACGGCTACGATTACTTTTACGTTAACCGGCACTACTGCAAATTTGACCGGCGGTGGCACGGCGCCAACCATCTCATATAATAATGGAGATACTGATAATTCCATTGCGAATGCGAGTGGAAATTTGGGAGGTGCAGGACCTACAAGTGCGACTGACGATGCAGGCCCTGTTCTTATTTCCTCTTCTCCTTATAGCCTTCAGCAACGTGTGAATCGTTGGTCTACCATTACGCTTACTTTTTCTGAAACCATTTCTTCTTTTGGAGATACGGTCTCTCCCTCAACGATCAATACTACCAATTCTCATGCTACAGGTGTTACTACGGTTCGCTCGCTTGGACCTTGGCCATCCGGACAGATTACTTATACTATAGGGACTGCTTCGGATGCCGCTGCAAATACTTTTGCGGGAGTTAAGACAGGGGCTTCTGGTCTTGCAAACCCGCTCGTTTTCTCTGTAGCCTCTCAAGATAGTGATTCCGTTGCAGCTGAGGAGACATCAGGATCGGTCAGTATTCTTTCCCCTGAGGCTGATGACTCTTTGGATGCTGATAGTGCGGTAGAAATTTCCTGGTCTTCAGATGCTGAGGGCGCTTCTTATGCAACGCTTTCCTATTCAGAAGACGGAGGTTCTACATGGGAAATCATCGCAAGCAACACGCTTAATGATGGTTCATACATGTGGACCGTTCCACACCTTCAGTCCGATGAGGTTATGGTGAAAATTGCCCTTACCGATTTGGCGGAAGAGCTTGCTTCTGACACTTCTGGGGCATTCACGGTGTGGTATTACGATGAAGATAACTCAGATGACTGGGAGGATGAAGATGGAAATCCTGATGCATATCCTGAGCGTGAAATTGATGGCATTGTTTCCGGAGACTTCATCAAAGTAGCAGGATCCACGACGATCTATTACGTCGACGAAGACATGAGCCGCCGTCCCTTCTTTGATGCTCAGACGTACTTTACCTACGAAGACGATTTTGATGCCGTGACCGAGGTTTCGAGTAATACGCTTGCAAAGTTCTCCATTGGCGCACCGATGATGCCAAAGCCAGGTGTGGTTTTGGTCAAGATCCAGTCAGTTGCAAAGGTGTATATGGTAGAAGAAGCTGCAGATGGCTCCTATGAACTTCGCTGGATTACGAGCGAAGAGGTCGCAGAAGATATGTTCGGTTCCCAGTGGTCTTCTTATGTGCTCGATGTAGACGCGACTCTTTTTACGCGCTACGAGATGGGTGATGATGTCACCGATGCGGATGACGAAAGTGTAGATCGTGACATGATGAAAATGCGCATGCATTTGCATGAGTAACGAGGTTTATAAAGACCCCTCATCGCCCCTGTGGAGCGATGAGGGGTTTTGTTTTACGGGTAAAAAAGAATGTGATAGCCTAGAGCGGTATGTCGCTTACCATGGATAAGTTGGTTTCTTTCTGTAAAAGCCGCGGTTTTGTATTCCCGAGCTCAGAAATTTACGGTGGTTTTGCTGCCGTTTATGATTATGGTCAATTAGGTGTAGAACTTGCTCATAACATTAAAAAGGCATGGTGGAAAGCCATGGTGCAAATGCGTCCTGATATTGTGGGGCTTGATTCGGCAATCTTCATGCATCCTAAAATTTGGCATGCAAGTGGACATGTTGGCGGCTTTTCTGATCCGCTTACCGAATGTAAATCGTGCCACACGCGTTCTCGCGTTGACCATCTTTTAGAAGATATTGGTGTTATCGCTGATGAGAAAATGAGTGAGGAGGAAATAAACGCGCTCTTCATGGAAAACATGAGGAAGATTTCTTGCCCAAAATGTGGAAAAAATGATTTTTCACCGGTAAAGAAGTTTAATCTTCTTGTGCAGTCAAATTTGGGAAATTTTACTGGTGATGATAAAGAGCCGGTTTATCTTCGAGGAGAAACGTGTCAGGGTATTTATGTAAATTTTGAGAATGTTCTCAATTCTTCTCGTAAGAAATTGCCTTTTGGTATTGCGCAAATTGGTAAAGCTTTCCGCAATGAGATTACTGCGCGTCAATTTGTATTTCGTACTCGTGAATTTGAGCAGATGGAAATGCAGTATTTTACTCGTCCTGAGCAAGAGATGGAGGAATACGAGAAGCTTCGTCAGATGCGTTGGCAGTACTATCTTGATCTTGGTATCAAGAAAGAAAATTTGCAGTGGCACAAGCATGAAAATTTGGTGTTTTATGCCAAGGAGGCGTATGACATTGAATATAACTTTCCGTTTGGTTTTAAAGAACTTGAAGGTATTCATGCTCGGGGCAACTATGATCTCACACAGCATTCTACCTTTTCGGGTCAGCGGCTTGAATATATTGATCCGGTTACCAATGAGAAGTTCATTCCTCATATCATCGAATCTTCTGTTGGCGTAGGGCGAACACTTTTAGCGGTTCTTACTGATGCGTACCATGAAGAAGAAGTCGATGGTGAAACGCGTATTGTCATGAAATTTCCTCCCAAGCTCGCACCTTATAAGGTTGCCGTTTTGCCGCTTTCTAAGAAAGAGAATCTTTCTTCAGTTGCGCAGGAAATCGCTCAGAAGCTCCGTGCTTCGTTTATGACGGATTATGACGAGACCCAATCGATCGGGAAGCGCTACCGCCGTCAGGATGAGATTGGTACGCCGTTTTGCGTGACGGTTGACTTTGATACGTTGGGAGAAGGGGATGCATTGCTTAAGGATACGGTTACTGTTCGCGAACGAGACACGATGAAGCAGGAGCGCATTGCAATTACCGATCTTGTTTCTTATTTACGTGAAAGGATTGAATCCTAGTTCCTTTTGGTTATGACCATTCAAAAAACTCTTGCAAATGGTGCACGTGTCGTTTTAGCGCCTTTTTCGGGTACAGAGGCTGCGGCGATTCTTGTGCTCTTTAAGGTCGGTTCTCGCAATGAAGAACTTCCCGTGTGGGGAGCGTCTCATTTTATTGAGCATCTCATGTTTAAGGGTACTGAGCGCCGTCCGCGTACCGTGGATATTTCGCAAGAGCTTGATCGTTACGGGGCGCAGTACAATGCATATACGGGTAAGGATTTAACGGGATATTGGGTGAAGATTTCTTCTCAGCAGCTTCCTGTGGCGGTTGATTTACTTCATGACATGATCTTTCATTCCAAGTTTGATCCCGAGGAGCTGGAGCGTGAAAAGCGGGTTATCATTGAAGAGATCAAAATGTATGAAGAAAATCCGATCATGCATATTGATGATCTTCTGGAAGAGGCGGTTTTTGATGGTCATGTATTGGGAAGAAATATTGCGGGAACGCCTGATTCTTTGCGTGCGATGACACGTGAGGATGTTCTTGCTTATCGAGATACTTTCTATCGTCCTGAGAACATGGTTATTGTTGCTGCGGGAAACCTTGCCGAGTCTACTTTTTCACGTATTGAAGAAACCTTTGGATCTGTTCCTGCTCGCGAAGGAGAAATTCCTGCCGATATTCCTTTTTCTTCTGCATTTGAGCAAGGACGTATTCGTCGTCAGTATAAAGATGTTGAACAAGTTCAGGTTTCTCTTGGTTTTCCTACGGTAGGTAGAGGGCACGTGGATGAGATGCCGCTGCGATTGCTTAGCTCTATTTTAGGGGGGACCATGAGTTCTCGCTTGTTTGTAGAAGTGCGTGAACGACGAGGCTTATGTTATACCATTCGTTCGGGCGCTCAATCGTATCAGGATGCCGGTATGTTCACGATACGTGCTGGTTTGGATGCCGCTCGTCTTCCAGAGGCGTTACAGGTCATTTGTGATGAGCTGAAGAAGGTTGTTCAAGAAGGAGTATCTCCGGAAGAGCTTTCTATGGTGAAGGATCATGTTCGGGGAAGTCTTGCGCTTTCTTTGGAAGATTCTGCTGATCGTGCCGAGTTTTATGCACGCAAGCTGCTTTTCTTAGGAAAGATCGAAGAGCCTCTTGAGCGTTTAGCGCGATATGATGCGGTTACGCAGGAGGATATTGCGCGTGTTGCGCGCACCTATTTCTCGTTTGATAAACTTTCTCTTGCCGCAATCGGTCCCTTTTCTTCCGATGAAGAACTCGCTGCAATGCTCCCAAAGGTGTAGAGTGGGATAAGAGGAGGCGGTGCCTGCGGAGAAGGTGATTAACGTATATCCTATGGAGAAACTCGTCATTGCGAATTGGAAGATGAATCTGGGCATTCGCGAGTCTTTAGCACTTGCAAAGACCGTACTTTTAGCTCTCCAAGGGAAAGAAGTGGCTCCCAAGGTTGTGCTTTGCCCTTCTTTTTTGGCGCTCTCAGATGTGCATAAAATTATCGCTCGTTCTCGCATTGCCCTTGGTGCACAAAATGTTGGCCCAGAGCGTTTTGGTGCCTTTACGGGAGAGGTAGGCGTTGGGCATTTAGATGATGTTGGATGTTCTTATGTGCTTCTTGGGCATTCTGAGCGAAGACAGTTTTTTAGTGAAACTGATGAACTATTGCGGAAGAAAATGCTTGCAGTGGTAAAAGGAAAGCGTATACAGCCGATCCTTTGCGTGGGGGAGTCTTTAGAGGAACGGGAATCGGGAGAGGCGATTCAAGCGGTTGTGCGAATGCTTCGTCGATCTCTTGCGGCGGTAGAGATTCCTCAAGGGGCTCCCTTGCCTATTATTGCGTATGAGCCTGTATGGGCCATTGGAAGCGGGAAGCAGCCTCCTGTGGGGGATGTTTTGGAGATTGTTCGCGCGCTTCGCCAGACCTTAGAGGAGCTTTTTCCTAAACGATCTGCGTATTCAGTGGTGTATGGAGGCTCGATTAGCGCCCAAAATGCGTACAGTTTTTTGCGAGAGCCGGAAATTGATGGAGTACTTGTGGGTGGAGCAAGTTTAAAAGTTCAAGAATTTCAAGGGATTCTTTCTGCGGCGTGTGAGGTCATGACATATCAATCTTCCTCTTAAGTATGAGTTTTTGGATTATTGCAGGTCTTGTTTGCGTAGCGGGAGGGCTGTTGTTGTGTGGTGTGCTTTTTTTTCGGAAGTTAAAAACGTTACGCATGTTAGATCCCGATACTTCCCAGACCATTCGAGAGAAGAAGTTGCGTAATCGTATTATGGAGGATCGTATGCAGCGTACGATGCAGACGCACGTTGGTAAGCTGGTATATCTTCTTCTTATCCCTTGGCGTGCTTTTCAGCATGCTTTTCGTCGGGCTGCAGGAAAGCTTGTTGCTATTGAGCGAAGATATCATCGAGAACGGGCGCGTGATGTGCAGATTTCTCCTGATGAGTTACAGTCCATGCTTGTCGAGGCGGAGCGTGCGCTTCGAGAAGAGCGTTATCAAGCTGCGGAGGAACGATTAGTGGAATTGATTAGCGCTGCGCCCAAATATGCGCATGCTTATGAAGTTCTTTCTCGGGTATACGCTGCAAAGCGTGAGTGGAAAGAGGCCTTAGAGTCACTTACTTGTTATGTAAAGCTTTCTCCAAAAGATGCGGAGGGGCGTTTTCTTCTCGGAAGTCTTTATGAAGATATGCACGAGAAAGAAAAGGCGTTCTTGGAGTATGAACGTGCGCTCGAGAAATCCCCGCATAATCCAAAATATCTTGATGCCTACATTTCACTTGCTCTTGTTCTTAAGCGACATGTCGAGGGTTTGAAGGCGTTGAAGACCTTGCGGGAGGTCAACCCTGAGAATGCAAAGATTACAGATTTTCTTCAGGCTTTAGGAGGAGAAAATCAGGATCCGGAAGAACCCCGGGTTTCACGTACAAGAAAAAAGAAAGAAACAGAAAAGAACCCATAAGGGTTCTTTTCTTTTTTTTACTTTGTTTCCTTGAACATTTGGTGATCTCCGCAAACCTTGCAGTGCTTTTTGATATTCAAGCGGTTCTTGAGAGTCTTTTTGTTTTTGTGGGTGCGGTAACCAATGCCTTTGCATTTTTCGCACTCCATTTTGATGGCGTTATCTTGAGACATACGGGTTTAAAAAGGATTGGGCCTATTCTACGCCAATCCTCAAAAAAGCGCAAGTCTTACCCTCTTTTAGGGTATGATGGCTCTGTATGAGATCTTTTTCTCGATTTTCTCCATTTTTGTTGTTTTTTCTCGTATTTTTTGGGGGTGTTTTCCTTATTATTTCACTCCCTCGGGAAACGGATACTATGCAGGGAATGGTTGAAAATACGGTTATTCACATGCCGGAAGAGCAGGTTGAGGAGCTCTTGTCTCCGGGATATTATGCTCTTTTTTCCTTGAATGCTCATGATTGGGCTCATTCTGAAGAGAGTATTGTGGTCATTGAGCGGGTTTTGGACCTTCATGAAACCTATGGGGTTCCGGTAGATATTTATTTTACCGATCCGCTTTTCCGTTATGCGGTTGAGTTCAGTCCCGAGCTTATCGATCGCCTGAAAGGTTCTCAGGTAGCTACGGTTGCGTATCATATTCGACCGCCCGTGCCTTATTATCCGGGATTTGATTGGTTTTCCCTTTCTTCTTTCTCAGAAGAGGAGCTCTATCGTGTGTTATGGGAATATGAATCTCGTGCATTGGACTTGGAAAGCGGGAGTTCTACACAGGAATTGGGAGGGTATGCGTATGTAAAAGAGGTTATGGGGTATGCGCCTCCAGGCGTCGGAATATTGCCTGGTGGAAAGGTGGGAAGTGTATTAGGGGATGTTTATGCTGACATGGGGGCGACTTTTATGACTACTCATGAGCGAAGTACCACTCTCGGAGAAGCGTATGGCTCGACGGGACTTTTTTATCGTCCTGAGGATGTTGATATAAAAATTTATGAATATGCTCGACAGACTCAGCAGGGCGGGGGAATTCTCGAGCAATATATGGGTCAGGAGGAGCTTATCTCCCCTTATTTTTTAGGCATTCACTATCATGATGATAACTTTTACTGGACAGGAGGAACGCCGTGGTGGCCAGTGTTTTTTACTTCTTCCGAATCTGACAAGGATGATGAAGTTCTGACGCGGCGGGATCCTCCTTTTGATCCAGATGCTGCGGGAACGGTAGGTCGTTTTCAAACTGAAGAGGAGAATGGGCAGGATTGGGCCCTTTACGAATCTACCGTGCGGTATGTTGCTGAGCATCCTGAACAGGTGATGCCTATGAATCTTTTTATGCTTCGCGAGTTTGTGCAATAAAGAGAAACAAAAAACCCCACTTTGCTTTTTTGAAGCTTGGTGGGGATTTTTGGAGCCACAGACCAGGATTGAACTGGTGACCTCGTCCTTACCATGGGAGGGGTCGAGTCCGAAAATCCAGATTCTTGGCTAGCTGTAGTAAAGAAACCGTGAAAATGAGGAGCTTCAGCAATCCATCTACTCGACCACTTCCACAATTAGTTACGCGGTAAATTATGCCGTGATTCAAAGCTACAGTCAAGCTTGATCAGGGCCGAAGGGATTACTTGAATGCGATCTCGAAATCGTACATGCCCATTCCACAGGTTCCTTCAAGTGTTCCTTGGGCTTTATTTGCGGCGATAGCAATCGTCTCTACACCCGTCGGCTCAAGAATACTGTCGTAGTCGAGTTCGAGGATAACTAGGCTAGCCGAGCAGTCAAAGGTGCCCTGTGTCGCTACACGCAACTCAGTGGCCACTCCGGCCTTTGCCTCAACAAATTTTGGGGTGTAACCGCCTTTGGCTGTGAGGTCGATCACCTGCACCCCGTCCTGCATGCTCACCGCGCTATTGTCGTCCGTGACGACGGTGGCGGCATTGTTGCTCTTTAGGGCGAAGGAAAGAACGAGTAAGCCCACGATCGCACCACAGAATATCAACGCAACTTTCGAATCCTTTTGCATATTTCAATAAAGATTATACGACCCCGAGTGCGCTGAGTGCATTCCACACATTGAAGAGGGCGAGAACGATGACCACGAGACCAGCCGCCTTGAAGAAGACGCCTTTCCACGGTTTGTTCGAGATCTCCAGCGCGCCGAAGGAAAGAAGCGCAAGCACAGGCAACGTACCAAGAGCGAAAAAGAACATCGTCATGGCACCAGAGAGGAAACTCCCCGTTGTGAGTGTGTAGACCTGCATCGACTGTGTGAAACCACATGGGAGGAAGAACGTGCCAATACCGACCAGCAGTGGCGCGAGCGCATGCGAAGACTCAGCGGTGAGCTTTGTCTTCTTGGCAAAGAAGCTCGGGAGCTTCGGCTGAAGACGCTTGAATGCTGGGAACGTATCGAGCAGGTTCAAGCCGAGAATGAGCATGACGAGCGCAACCGCGATACTCAGGATCACGTTTCCGACGAGACCAAGCTGGAACAGCTTTCCGGCGCTACCAATAACGCCACCTAGCAAGAAGAATCCTCCCAAGCGTCCGACATGAAACATCGCCTGTGACGACCACCGTGCATTGTTCTTGGCGGCGCTCGCTGAGAGCGAAAGTACGAGACCTCCCACAACCGCGAGACACGTCGAGACCGAAGCAATAAGTCCGATGAGCAATGCTGTGCCATAAGTGACATCTCCGGTCGATACGAGGTTCACGATACCCAGCTGCTGTAACAGCATGAAGCCAATAATGGCCGTCGCTGCTGCTGGCACTGCAATGATGAAATCGCGATAGCTTGGCTTTGTCGCAGGCTTCTCAAGGGTAAGGCGGTAGCCACCACCGGACACGAATGCAGTGAGCTTCTGCGCAAGCGCGCTCGGGTCATCGGCGAAGTCGCCCGATACCACGACCGCACACACGTTCAAATCCGCCTTTACATGCGTAACGCCTTCTTTCCCGGGGAGCGTTTCCTCAAGGTAGAAGACGCACGAGGCACAGTGCATGCCTTCGACGTGGAATGTGTGTTTTGTATCGGCCATATTAGAGTTTCTTCATCTTGAGACGGAGCGAGTTGAGCACGACGGACACGCTCGACATCGCCATGGCGAAGCCTGCGAACACCGGGGAGAGCAGCCAGCCGAAGATCGGGAAGAAGATGCCGCTCGCCAAGGGGATGCCGATAATATTGTAGATAAACGCCCAGAACAGGTTCTGACGAATCGTACGCATCGTGGCCTTTGAAAGTTCGATGGCTTGGGCAATCTTGCGAATATCGCCCTTCAGGAGCGTAACGTCGCTCGTCTCAATCGAGACATCCGATCCTGTTGCCATCGCAATGCCGACATCGGCCTGCGCCAGTGCCGGAGCATCGTTCACGCCGTCGCCCGCCATCGTCACTACATCGCCCTTGGATTGCAGCTCTTTGATCAGGGCGAGCTTGTCTTGCGGCAGCACCTGCGCAACGTAACGATCGATACCGAGTTCCTTGGCAACTGACTTTGCTGCACCTTCGTGGTCGCCCGTTGCCATGATCATTTTGATGCCAAGGCGGTGAAGTTTTTCGATCGTTTCCTTGGCTTCCGGCTTGATTTGATCGCCGATTGCCGCGACTGCCAGCACTTCGTTCGCCGTGGCAAGAGCGATGAATGTTGCGCTCGTTGGGGCGTTCTTCATCGCGGGCATCTCAAGCTTGAGCGACTTGAGAAGCGCGGGGCCTCCAGCGTAGTAGGTCGTGCCGTTCAAGTCGCCCTGTATGCCGGTGCCGGGGAGGTTCTTAAAGCCCGTAACCTTACTTGTCTTTACGTTCTTCGATTGAGCATATGCGACAATCGCCCCAGCCAAGGGATGTTCCGATTGCGATTCAAGCGACGCAAGAATGCCAAGTGACTCCTCGCCGGAGAACGCAACAACTTCCGGCTTTCCTTTGGTCAGCGTTCCGGTCTTATCGACGACGAGTGCGGTCACCTTATGTAGCTTCTCCAATACTTCTGCATTCTTGATGAGGATGCCGTGTTCAGCGCCGCGTCTCACACCCACCATGATCGCCGTGGGAGTCGCCAAGCCAAGTGCGCACGGACAGGCGATGACGAGAATCGAGACGAATGAGGAAAGACCGAGGGAGAGCGTCTGCGCAAACGTCATCGATGATCCCCCGAGAACGAACCAGAGGATAAGTGTGATGACTGCGATAACCAATACGATGGGAACGAAGATTGATGAAATCTTGTCCGCGAGTTTCTGAATTGGCGCTTTTGACCCTTGAGCATCCGAAACGAGCGTGATGATATGGGCGAGAAGCGTTTCAGAGCCGACACCGACAGCCTTCATCGTAAACGAGCCTGTCGTATTCATCGTGCCAGCCGCAACCTTGTCACCAAGTTTTTTCTCAACGGGGATAGGCTCTCCAGTGAGCATCGACTCATCGATGAACGAGGAGCTTTCTTCAATCACGCCATCCACCGGCACTTTCATACCCGGCTTCACGAGAACCAGATCACCCTTTTGTACCTGATCAATTGAGACAGTAAGCTCTTTGCCATTGCGAACGACAGTTGCGGTCTTCGCTTGTAGACCGAGGAGTTTCTTGATGGCGTCGCCTGTCCTTGCCTTGGCCCGTGCTTCAAAGTATTTACCAAGCGTAATGAGACCGATAACGACGATAGTTACGTCGTAGTACGTCGCCTTCACGTCGAGGTAGGGTTCAAGCGGCGCTTCAAATGCTGTGAGAATGAAGCTGTAGAGAAAAGCGGCCATCGTGCCGAGTCCTACCAAGGTATCCATGTCGGCGACGCCGCGGCGGAAGAACATCCAAAGGCCACGGAGGTACGGGGTACCCACCGTGAACATCATGTATGTCGCAAAAATGGGGAGGAGATGATGGAAGAACTCATAGATCGTTTCCGACATCTCGGGTAGCACGCCGTACTTTGAGAGGATCTCCCAAATCATCATGCCAGCGGCAAATATGACCATCGGCATCGAGATGACCACTTTCTTACGGAGCGCTTCGGTTTCTCCCGCCGAGACCTTTGCGTGGTCGTGCCCATCCGCATGCGATCCATGCTGTTCGTGGCTTACGGAAGCCTCTTTCGCATGCAGCTTGTAGCCCATTGGCTCAATCGCTTGGGAGAGAGCATGCAGGCTTGTCTGAGAGGGATCGAGCGTAATGCGGGCTTCTTCAGTCGCGAGGTTTACTGCCACCTCCTTTACGCCCGGCTGCTGGCCAAGTGTCTTCTCAATGCGCCCAACGCAGGAAGCGCAGTGCATCCCAGCGACATGTGCTTTTACCTTTTCCATAGGCTACTTACGCTTGAGTTTGTACACTTTAAGGATCTCTTCAATCGCCTTGCTTTCCTTGCCGCTCTTGATCTGGTTGATGGCGCAATGCCCAAGATGGCCTTCAAGCAACATGTCTTCAATATTGGAAAGACCCTGCTTCGCGGCAGAGGTCTGGGTGATGACATCGATGCAGTAGGTATCTTTCTCAATCATCTCGTGGAGGCCACGAATCTGCCCTTCGATGATCTTGAGGCGACGAAGGAGACTCTTCTTATCGGTGTGCTGCATACGCCCCTCATAATACCCCCTAGGGGGTATATGTAAAGTGTCTGAGGGGATAGCTATGCTATCGCGAAAGTTTAAGGATTCGGTATGCGGCTTGGGTAACAAGTGCGAATGTGAGTGTACCGATAATGAGGTCAGGCAGCTTGGAATCAAAGATAAAGACCAGTACACCGGCGATTATGACTCCTACGTTCACGAGCACATCGTTCGCCGTAAAAATCCAGCTCGCCTTCATGTGTACGTCGCCGTGTCGGTGTCGTTGCAGCAGGTAAAGCGATGCGCTGTTACCAATAAGGGCAAGGATTGAGATGCCGATCATCATCTCGAATGCAGGAGTTTCACCAAAGCCCACGAATCGACGAATAACTTCCATGAAGCCAAAGATGGCAAGTGCCACTTGGAGCACGCCACTGAGCCTCGCCACTTTCTTTTTTGTGGCAATAAGGCCGCCAACGGCAAGGAGGCTGAGGCCATAAACCGTGGCGTCAGCCAGCATGTCCAAGCTATCGGCAACAAGACCCATAGAGTGGGCAATGAAGCCAGTAACCAGCTCAATAACAAACAGTCCAAGATTAATTCCAAGTACGGCAAGAAGAAGCTTTCGTTCGTCCTTAACATGTTCGACGGCCCCCTCCTCATACGAAGCGATTGTCTCGGATGACAAGAACGAATCCCCAAGTGCTAGTGAAGCAACGTTTTTGGCGAGAACAGCATCGCCACCCTCATGAAAAACGGTTAGGAGACGGCTTTGGAGATCGACCTCAACCCTTCTCACTCCATCCGTTTCTTTTAGCTTCATGCGAATCAAGCGTTCCTCCGAAGGGCAATCCATCTTAGATACCCGATAGATGGTTTTCTTCATATCGCGGGCTACTTTCTACCCCACGCATATCGTACGAGGAGAGCTGTGGCAATTGGCCAAAAGATGACGGCGAAGAGGTTGAGTGTTGGCGTGAGGGTGTAAAACCTGAAATCGATCGGCAAGTCGCTACTCAAAAGAAATGCCCAGTGAACAATAGTCTGGTTTACCGCGATACCCGCCAAAAGTTTTGCCACTTCTCTCTTGTTGATTTTCATATAGATATTAATAGTTTTTGCACTTATCAATCATGTCTCCCTGTTTATCGAGTATCTTTCCGGCCGCTCGAACAATGGCACCGACCTCCCGCTGAGACACGCGATAAAAAACCTGCCGTCCTTTCTTGGTTCTTTGGACAAGATGACACTCCAAAAGGCACGCGAGATGCGCCGATGTATTCGGCTGTGAGAGTTCCGTTTCTTTAACGATCTCCGAAACGGTCTTCGGGCCATCTATGAGAGCGTTCAAAATGGCGAGTCGTGACCGATCAGCAAACCCCTTCAGAAGCCGAGATGCGAGCGTTAATTGTTGTGCGTTCATAATTATATAACTATCTACTTATATAATATCACGACACGAACCCGATCACGCACCAAAAATATTGGCTGGAATAAAGTTAATTTGTGATGGAAGAGTAATTCGCTTACACTGGGGCCATGAATTTGGGGTTTACTCAACAGAATTTCTTGTCCGCCTTTGGTCGACGCATGGCCACCGCGCTCTTCTTTTGCGTGATGTTCCTTTTGTTTGTCGTGACGTGCCATCCGCTGAGCAATGATGCGCGCTTCGAGCTTGCAGGCACTGTAGACGATTGCTGTACCGAGCACGTCACAGAAGCGAGAGATGCGCACGCATCGCCGTTGGCTGATATTGTGCTCCCGAATGGTACCGACTTCATCACGACCCTTGCCGTCTTTGCTGCCGTTGTTTTCTTCACGTGGCTTGTCGTGGTGCCGATTACCAAAAGCACCGTACAGCTCCGTGATCGGCTTTTGCGATGGTTATGGGCGATGCCGTGGCCCTTTGCATGGAGCGGCGGCTATCTCCCGTACTTCAGTCCAATGCGCGATGCATAGCATGAGATGAATCAGCTCACGCTTATTCATTTTATTTTGCTATGGAAAACGAACAGAAGAATTCGGGCATGCTCGATTCAATGAACCCTAAAGCCTCATTTGTTTTTGGCTTGGTAACTGGTATTGCGGCAATCTCGATCCTGATGCAATTCGGTCTCTTGGGAAGCAACGTAAACGCTGCTGACGTCGCAGACTCGGGATCGGCGGTCGTCGCAAACACAAAGACTGGTGGAACGAACACCGCGACGGCAAAAGCCCCTACCGGCAAGGTTCCTGAGGTTACTGACGAAGATCATATTCGCGGAGATAAAGATGCCCCCGTCACGTTCATCGAGTACTCGGACTTTGAATGTCCTTTCTGCAAAAGGTTTGCGCCAACTGTCGAGCAGATCCTTGAGGAGTACGACGGCGAGGTGAAAGTCGTCTACCGTCACTATCCGTTGTCATTCCATGCGAACGCACAGAAGGAAGCCGAGGCTTCTGAATGTGCGAACGAACTTGGGGGTAATGATGCCTTCTGGGAGTACCACGACGCCATCTTTGAGCGTGGAGAAGCAGGAGGAACCGGATTCGCGCTTGATGATCTCGTTCCACTTGCCGAGGAACTTGGCTTGAACGGCGATAAGTTCCAAGACTGTCTCGATAGCGGCAAGTACGCCAGCCACGTTAAAGAAGACATGGCGGGAGGCGCGGCTGCGGGCGTGACAGGAACGCCGGGGTCGTTCATCATCGACGCCAAGGGCGACGCGCAGCTCGTTTCTGGTGCCCTCCCGTACGAATCAATCAAAACCATGCTCGATGAAGCGCTTGCAAAGTAGCCTCATGTTTCGGGAGGGCGCTTGTTCGCCCTCCCGGCAGCATATCTAACCTCCCCCATATGGAAGATCAGCTTACCCCACAGCCTGCAACGGAGCAGTCGCGACCGCGTCCGGCACGTTTTACGGCAAAGCAAAAGAAGATGATGGTGCTTGCAGCGATGATCGTCATTCCGCTTGCACTCGCGTTTTATTTCAAGAGCCACTTCATCGCCGCGACGGTGGACGGCAGCCCGATCAGCCGTTTGACCGTCATCCGTGAATTGGAACGGCAAGGGGGTGAAACGGTGCTTAATGCACTCATTACGGATAAACTCGTCGATGCCGAGGCGGCCCGAAAAGGTATCGTTCTTTCGGATGAAGAACTCAATGAAGAGATCGATAAACTCAAAAAAGGGGTTACCGATATGGGAGGCTCGTTTGAAGAGGCACTCGCTGAACGAGGCTTTACCGAAGAGAGCCTGCGACGAAACATCGCAACGCAGTTAAAGATCCGCAAACTGCTTGCTGATGTTATTTCGGTAACCGAGGAAGAGATCGATAGCTACATTACCGAAAGCGGGATCGAGATTCCGGCAGGTAATGAAGCTGAACTTCGAGAGCAAGTCCGCACCGAACTTGAAGACGGTAAATTTACCCAAGAGGCTGAAGGGTTCATCGAGGGGCTGAAAGCGCAGGCGGATATTACGTATTACGTGAACTACTAGTATGTCCGATTGTTGCGCCATCCCTTCAAAGGCAGACGTCGCGAAGCAGAGAACGATGCTCTGGATCGTCCTCACGCTCAACGCTGTTATGTTTTTCGTAGAAGTCTACGCCGGCTTTGTCGCCCGTTCGAGCGCCGTTCTTGCCGATTCGCTCGATATGCTTGGCGACGCATTGGTCTACAGCCTGAGCATTTGGTCGCTTCAGAAAACGGTGCTCTGGAAAGGCCGAGTCTCCCAAGTAAAAGGCTACCTCATGGCGCTGCTCGCGCTTGGCGTCATCGGCGAGGCGATCTGGAAAATCTTCGCTTCGGTGGAAATTGAAGGTTCGGTCATGATGGGCATCGGCGTCCTCGCGCTGGTCGTAAATACCGTCTGCTTCACCCTACTGAACCGCCACAAGAAAGACGGTATCAATCTGCGTTCGGCGTGGATTTGCTCGCGCAATGATCTTCTCGCAAATACCGGCGTCTTGATTGGCGGCTTGCTCGTCCTGACCACGTCCTCGACGTGGCCGGACATCATCATCGCACTGGCAATTGGGTGCTACGTTCTCAAGAGTGCAATTGACGTGATCCGCGAGTCGAGAGAAGAAACGGAACACCACGAAAAATGCGTATGAACCTCAAGCGTTGGATACACTACATCCCTCATGCGGCATGGGCGATGGCGCTCATTGCCACCATGGGGAGCCTTTACTTCAGCGAGGTCATGCATTTGCCGCCGTGCGTGCTGTGCTGGTACCAACGCATCGCAATGTACCCGCTTGTCGCCATTCTTGCAGTGGGCATTCTCCGCAAGGATAAGGGGGTTGCCGTCTATGCGCTCCCGCCGGTACTTGTCGGACTTGGTATCTCTATTTACCACAATCTTCTCTACTGGAAGATCCTTCCCGAAAGCGTCGCGCCGTGCACGCTCGGCGTCTCCTGTACGACAAAGTTCTTCGAATGGTTTGGTTTTATCACCATCCCGTTCCTGTCACTAACAGCCTTTGTCGTACTCACGGCTCTCCTCATTACTTACCACCGACTTTCAAAGAAATATGATTAGCGATGATGCAAAAGTGCTCCTTGGTATCGGACTGGTGACGGGCATGATTTTTGCCGGGGTCATCATTACCGGAAATAAATCAGCTCAGCCTCCTGAGCCGGTAGCCGCAGAAATTCTCATCCGCGACGACAGCTGGCAGCAGGAGACGCCTAATGCAGCCATTACTCTCGTGGAGTTCCTCGACATGGAATGCGAGGCCTGCCGTGCGGCACATCCGCAAATCAAGCAGATTCTCGAAGACTACCAAGGACAGATCACGTACGTCGTACGATATTTCCCGCTCCACAAAAACTCTGAGCTCGCCATGAAGACCGTGGAAGCAGCCGGAGAGCAGGGTAAGTACTGGGAGATGTTCGATCTGCTTTTCGAGCGCCAGACCGAATGGGGAGAAAAATCTGAGCCGCAAACTGTACTCTTTACAGCATATGCCGAAGAGCTTGGCCTTGATATGGCGAAGTTCAGTACAGCCCTTGAAAGTTCTACATACGAAGACAAGATCGAACGCGATCGACGTGACGGTATTACGGCAGGCGTAAGCGGCACCCCGACCGTCTTCATCAATGGCGAAGTCGTAGAGGCATTCCCGACGTACAACACGCTCAAGGGGCTCATCGATCAGGAGCTCGCAGAACAGGCGGAGTAGCTTGTGCTCGAAACTCTCGCCATCTTCGCCGCTCGGGACCTCATCTTCTTGCTGATCATTGGCGCTGGGGTCGTATTTTTCGCTATTCATCGAAAGGATAGGCTTCGTTTCGCGGTGCTCGGCACAATTGGAGGCGGAATCTCTTTCGTACTTTCGAGGCTCGTGAAACTGGCGTACTTCAATCCGAGGCCATTTACACTCGACGGTATCCCGCCGATCATTCCTCATGAGGCTGATAATGGGTTTCCATCAGACCATGCACTCCTCGCATTTACCTTGGCGGCCATCGTCTACACGCGAAATCGGAAGGCTGGAATCGTTTTCTCCATCGTGGCCACCCTCATCGGCACTGCGCGAGTGTTTCTTCGCATTCATTCGCCGATAGATATCGTAGGAAGCCTCGCGATCTCGCTCGTCTCCGTGTTCGCTGTGCATCGTATACTTGCTCAACGAACGTCCAAGTAAATTATGAAACGCGCTAATAAGAAGAAGCGGAGCGGGCTGCTTTACCTTGCCGCCGTTTCAATGACAACTCTCGTCGTAACCGGATTCACATCCTCCTTCGTTCGATCGACCTATCCCGATGACGGGGCGGCTATTCCTGATGCAGACGTCAATACGTCCTCGGACACGCCGAGCGGAGAGGAGACGTCTGAATCGTTTGCGAAGACGCGGACGTTTGGAGTATCCGAAAAAGGACGCGAGATCGAAGGTTATGAACTTGGAACCGGGAGTGAATGTCTACTCTTCTTCGGCGGTATCCATGGGAACGAAAAAGGCACCGTTGTGCTCCTTGAACAGTTGGCCGATGAGGTCATAGCGAAGCCTGAACTCGTCGCGCCGACCAAACGGGTTGTCATCATTCCGCTCTTGAACCCCGACGGATATTCCGAAGGAATCTATCGCGACAACACTAATGGCGTAAACCTTAATCGCAACTTCTTAACGACGGGATGGACAGCGAACCCGGACACAACGACATTTGCAGGGTTACAACCGTTCTCGGAAGCTGAAAGCAGCGTGCTTCGTGACGTCGTGGAGGAATGCCAACCGAGCCTCATGCTCGCTTTCCATTCACAAGGCGGTGTGGTTTCTCCGGAACTCGGGAAGGATTCAATGGCGCTCGCCGAGTGGTATATCGCCAAAACTGGCTACGCGCACTATAACGACTGGGATTACCCCGGAACGGCAACAAAGTGGTTTACCGAGACCACGGGCAAACCGGCACTTACCGTCGAGATCACCAATCACATGGAAAGCGATTGGGAGATCAACCAAGACGCATTGCTGCAGCTCATAAATAGCGAGCGAGGCTTCTAGCCCAAGAGGCTCCGCAAGAGGCGAATCTCGTCCTTGTCGTACTCCCCACCATACCTCTCAGTCAGATGATCAAGCACGGCGAGAGAAATACGAAGTTTTTCAAGCGTATCGCGCATCGAGCAATACAGATGAACTGCGGTCGTGTCATCGAGTTCGATCTCTAGCAACCCATTTGTACCCTCCATGTGTACGGAGATCTTCTCGTCATCTCGAACTCGGCATTCAATCTGCGAGGCGAAGTCAGGAACCTTGGCCTCGACGGCATCTTGAACCTCTTGAAAGAGCGTCTTGGCATCAAACTCATGGTTAAGGTCGTAAATTGAGATAGAGACTGGCATAGATAACAAGTTAGAAGATCGAATTAATAGGGTTCTTTTCGATACTGGCGTGCACCTGCTTTTGATTTACTTGAGTGTAGATCATGGTAGTCGTAATCTCCTTGTGGCCGAGCGCTCGTTGGACGGAAACGATATCGTTGCTCCCCATATAGGTTTGCGTGGCGAACGTGTGCCGGAATTTGTGTGGCTTGATCCTGATGCCCGTCCGGTCACCAATGTGCCGAGTGAGATGCTTAAGGCCATTAGCCGTAAATCGAGTCCGACCGTGGTAAGAAACCCACAGCCAGATCGACTCCACCTTTTGCTTCCCACGTTCTTGAAGGTATCGCTCCAGCAGTTCGCGAAGACGGAAGCATAGCGGCACCGATCTTGCCATTCGGCTCTTTGAGGTTTCGGCCCGTACACGAATAACCCCGTTCTCCCAATCAAGATCCGTAACTCTGAGGTTGAGTAACTCCCCCTTTCGCAGCCCGGCCATAGCCATCACACCGAACATTGCTACATTGCGGACGCGCTCAAAGTCGGTCTGTGCGCTCATGTTGACCTGATACATGATCGATTCCATTTCCGCCTGCGTGTAGTACTCCGGCAAGTTTTTGACCAATGGAGGAGTCGGTATCGAAGCGAGTGGATTTACGCCGAGATGACCACGATCAACGCACCACTTCAAGAAAGGCGAAAGGTTTTTTCGGTATGAGATAACCGTTGTCGCCTTCCATCCACGCTCTCGCTCTCCCCTGAGGAGGAACTGACGCAAGATACCTTCCGTCAGCTCGTCCGTCGTCTTCACGGGAAACATCTTCAAAAGCAGGCGAAAGCTCTCGTGATAGCTTTGCATCGTTGCATCCGAACGCCGTTTCAGGGTTCCATCCTGACACTCGTGGATGAATTGATTGTGCGCCTGCCGTACATCCACAAATTATTTCATTTCCCACCCGCGCTTTTCCGCGAGATTTTGACTTAAGTCGTAAACCATCTCGTACATTCGCCTGTCATCCGCGAGGGAGTCGATCAACTCCTGCATTTCCGCATCCCCGACTGATACGTGGTAATAGTCGCGGAAATGCATCCAAAACGCCTCAACGAAATCGTATGAGAAGAAAGTTTTGCGGTCCGGATGCTCAAGATAAAGCTCGCGGTCCCGCTTCTCGTCCTCATCAGCTTTGGCAAACATCTTTTCAACTTCGGGCCGCTCAAGGTACTCAAAGGCTTTTTGAGCATCTTTCCGCGTCCCGATCTCTACGTCACTCGTGTTCATAGCATGGGTTATTAATTATTTTTCGAGGCCAATTTCACGATCTCTGCAATACGTTGAAGATCCTCCTCACCGAGCGTTGATCTCCCCGACGTAGCCTCGAAGTCAATCCCGGTGAGTAGCTCGATCTGCCTTTCTTCGTCGATCTTTCCATAACCGTACGAGCCAAAGGTCGTTGAAACATGCTCATGACCGAGATTCTGGCTGATCGCTTTCTTTTGTTCCTCGGTCAACGGGACCTTCATAAATTCTTTGACGACAAGGTGACGAAAGGTGTGAGGGTGAAAATACGGGACGTCTGCCGCATTAAAGCGTTTCTCGAAAATCTTCCGAGCAGAACTGCTCTTCTCCCAGAACTCGTTCGAAACATCACCTGAGCTGTAGTAACTAATGTTTTCCTCCCCCTGTTCCAATTTTGTTGCCGGGAAAATGGGATCGTTCTGACCGCGGCCTTTTTCGTTCACCAGATAGTCGTACCAGTCGAGAAAATACTCTCTCGGCTTCTCGTATTTCAGGGGGAACAGGGCCGTTATGATCCGTTTTGCATACTTCGTTTTCACCCCCAGAGCGGGATTTTGATCAACAACGCAATCATTCCGATCAAACGATCCGATCGGGAGACTTACAATTGCGGAGATGCGCGCCCCGGTCAGTAAGGCGAACGAGATGAGCGCCCGGTCTCGCCGATCCACCTCAGTTAGGGGTTCGATGGATTCAATGACCACTCGTACCTGCTCGATTGTAGGAGATTTCCGCCGTCCCGCCTGTCTCGCCTGCCGACTCTCTTTCTTGCCGAGGTTTAGGAAATCGACGTCCGTAATTTTGATGCTCTGTCGATATGCATCCTGTACCGCCAGCCACCTGAAGAAAGCCTTGAGCTTTCGCAGGGTGTGATACTGGTACGAGAGACTCAACGTTTCATCAGCCACGCCCGGTCGGCTCGCGAGCCAATCCTTGAATCGTTTTGCCCGGTCTTTATCGAAAAGGCGAAAGTCTTCGTTGTTGGTGAACTCTTGCCACCGGAGCAGTGCCTTCTCGTAGGTATCGACTGAATTTTCCGCGTACCCACCGGAGTCACGTTGATAGTCGAAAAAGCGCCGCTTCATCAACTCGTTTTGATAGCGAATTTCATCGCTCGTTTTGACCTTATTTTTCGCTTCATTCAATTCACTCATATAGTCGTCTGTGAGAGTGATCAGTTAATCCTTTTAGGAGACGTCGGGATAAACCTGCGCATAATCGAGCCGCAGTCCCCACAATTTGCCACCTCTTGCAGTTGCTCGCGGTTGTCTTTGCCGACGAGCTTTCCTGTCTTCTCCGTCCTGACACTTTCGAGATCAACGCGCTTCGCTTCGTGACATCTCAGGCAGTAGAACTCTCCCGGCTGGAGCTTCACTCTATGATCCTGTCGGCGCTTGCTGAGAAATGCCTTAAGTTGATCGCCATAGAACAGGAGTGGATTGGTGTCTGAACGGATAGGTTTCAGCCCGTCATCTACCCAGCGGTAGATGCTCCCCCTTCTAACATCGAGCAGATCAGCGATCTCCTGCGGCGTATACGTTCGGCGATCTTTGATGATCCGAAGATTGTGATTACGCATATCAGGAGGATTAATTCCACCAGCTTTGCCCAAGCGCCCCTCGAATACGACCTTTAATGTCTCGGACCGTCGACCAAAACCGAATCGGCTCGATGGCCATCTCCCCGGCAAACAGCCGATTCTGTATCGCCTCCAGCTCTTTGGAGGAAACGAAAACCGCCACGGCTCGGCGTGGGTTAATGGGGTCAGACTCAAACGCCTTGATCGGGATCTCATGGTAGGCGAGAACGCAGATCAAAATGAATTCTGACGTCTTAAACAGATTCATCTTCTTGGATTTCATAACATCTATTTCATCTTGATTACCGCCACATCACATCAAAATCTGCGTGCTTAAAGTACGCAGAACCTCCCCCGGTGGCATAACAAAAAAAGAGCCATATTATTGGCTCAAAAAAAGTTATGCACTTTTTAAGTGAAGTTAAGTGTCGACTTTATTCAGTCGGGTCTGATAGGCCTTCTCTGAAATAACCTCCATGCGAACCGTCGGAACGACTCGACCATTTTCTATCTGAAGTACCCGCGTAAGACCGAGTCCACTTCGTGTGTAAAGCGAACAACGGTCGTTTGTATTGAAATAGTCGAGGAAACCGCGCATATCATCTGGAACCACGTCTTCCTGCTCTGCAATGCGTACAAGAAATCCCCAATACTTACCTAAGCCATTCAGGAAGGCGCTTTCATAATTGCCATTAACGATAACCCGAACCTTCGGTCGTCCCTCAAGCCGAACGAAAAGGATTTCGCGGATATTTGGGCTGGGTAGTAATTTTGGCTGCTCTTTCTTATTTGCCGCTATGGCTAGACCACGTTCTTCGAGAATTTCCACCACCTTTAAGGCGATATCCTCCTTGTCTTCCTCAGTCAGTTTCCGATCTGGAATGAGGGCAGGGATCATCTCCTCCTCATCCTCCATGACCTCAACACAGAGATGACCGAACCTTAATGGTTCAATGGCCGGAAGTTGGGGAATTTCAAACGAAATTCTCGCCATCTCCGTCAGTTTTTGCATTTCATTGAATGAGTCGATGATTTGCTGTCCCGGCAGCGTTAATTTTCCCAGCTGCGCAGCCTTTTCGGCTACTCCGGTTAATGCGGCCGCCGCCATCTGAAAACTCGCCTCATGAGCGTCAAAAAAGCCCTGAATCCTCTTTTGTGACTCAAGAAACGGGGCGAGCGCCGTCTGCATTTCTTCTTCGACGTGTTTGACGGCCGATAAACCCGTCAAATCTAAATACTTCGTCATATACTCATCTCATCTGGGACAAAATTACCAGAAAAAATCCCATTTCTCAATTTGAGGCAAGGATAAGTTCGGAGTTGCTTACCCTGAAAAAATAAGGTATTATTACCTCACAACACCTAAACCCGACCCCGTGGTTGGGCATGGTTAAACACCTACACGACTGAGACGGTCTTCCGACTGGCACTTATTCGTGTAGGGCCCTATTCCGCAAGGATAGGGGGTTGTTGCCGAAAGGCGCAGCCGTCAGCTCGGGAGACCTTTTGAGTTTCCCGACATTTATTAACCCCTACACGAATACCTATGTCGCACGATACGACAGGGACCAAAAACTGGTTCGCCAGACACAAGATACTCAGCGCACTCGGAGGAATCATCCTCTTTTTCATTATCATCGGAGCAGCTTCAGACGGCTCATCTAGTACAAGCTCTTCAAGCAACCCTTCCGGCTCGAATGCCGAGCAGCAGGAAGCGCCAGCGGCTTACACGCTGAACGACGAGGTGACCGTTGGCGACGTAAAGTGGATTGTGACCTCTGCTACATCGAAAACCTCGCTTGCTGGAGCATTTGGCGGCACAGAAACGACTCAAGGAAAATTTGTCGTTATTAACGTGACCGTCGAAAATTTGGGAAAGGACATGAAATCCATGTCGAACCTAAAGCTGGTCGATAGCCAAGGTCGCGAGTTCACAAGCTCCTCCAAAAGCTATAAGAATCTTGGAGCAGAGCAGCTTTACATCCTTCAAAACCTGAATCCCAACCTGCCGTATACCTTCGCGGACGTGTACGAGGTGCCTACTGGTGCGGAGGGCCTCTCGGTGGTGGTCGGAGATTTGGCACTTTTTGGAAGTGATGAAGCCAAGATTGGCCTCGGTTTCTAAAACCCGAAACACCCTCATGAAAACCTCCCCTTCGGGGAGGTTTTCTGATACATTGCGCGCATGAACATCGAAGATTTGCGATCATCAGTGACGGAGGAGATATGGAAAAAGTTGGAATCGGTAGCAAACAAATTTGTTACGGAAGCCATGCGATTCGAACTGGTCGATCAGTACGGCCAAGAGCGGTATTTTCATTTGGATTTTTCTGAGTTCAGAAACACCAATCAGGATATCTACTCCCATTTCCATAAGCAGAAAACTGGCCTGAGCCCTGAAGACATCATCTATCCCTATTTTCAGGCTGGGGTGTATCTAGCCGTAGATCGTGATTGGAAGCAATACGAAAAACTCCGTTCGATGAGCTCGCTTCAACGCGATCCCTTCTATTTTCACAAAGACGCACCGCACGACGCCCTTGTGAACATGAAGATCATGGAGTCCATGGCGGAGGCCCAACAACGCCATGCTTTTATTGTGCCGATTTGGAACTTTACGAATTTCACCGAAGGACTCATTGAATTTGAAGAAAATCTGCAGAAGTTGTTACCGCCGGAAATTCAACTTATTTTGACAGAAGAATCAGCAAAACGAGAACACGCGGCGTTGATCGGAACCATATACGAGCAGCACATGCGCCTCACCGAGGTGAAGGAATTTTTCAGCTACCCGTCAGTAATGCTGTCGTGTGTAGGTACCAATTTCTTCGCCTTCCAAAAAGCGTGTTCGTCCTTACGTATAGTTTGCGATCTCTTCAGAATTTCAGGTTACCTTTTTCCGGGACAGCTCTCCTCTGACGTCGATGGCCTAAAGATATATACCGCAGCAATGGTTTCGCCCGGCTCGGTTGGGACCTGTTTCGATTGGGAAGACGAGAAACGAGGTATCAAAGAGCGCCGCCCTGATGGAAACCTCTTCCAATCGCACGGCCACAGAAGGGTTTCCAAAATGTTCATTGATACACGCAACTACGGCGGATTCCTGCAGGTCTTTAAAGAATGGTCGCCGTGGATCCAGAAAGCAGTCGACGACCCATTCGACAAGAAGGTACTACATACACTCATTCCGATCCTGCACTTGCTTTCGGAGGTCACGCAGGCACAGAGCGTGGGGTCGAAGATCCTTCTCTTGAACTGCTGCCTTGAAAGCATGTTCGTACCCAATGGAGCGCCGGGACAACAGAAATACATCGTTGGTGCATTGAAAGTCATCAACGAGGATTTGGTCGATTGGTTTGAAAAGCGGCTCTACAAGCAAAGATGCGTATTCGCCCACGAAGGCTATCTGGTTGCGGATGAAAAATCGAGAGGACTCGTCACCGAATCGATGCGCAATATACTCACTTGTTTGAAGATGAAACTGGGCTGATCCTCTTATCATAAAACCACTCGCAAGAGTGGTTTTATTCATAGCCTATATAGCGGGTCAAGTGATCATGCGAAGTTCAGGGGGTGTTTCGTCATCTGGCTCCTCAAATGCTCAACAGAAGCCGATAGGTAGATTGTCGTCGTTTTAATGTCGTTATGGCCCAGCATTTTAGAGAGCGAATAGATATCGCAGCCGCCCTCAATCATCAGGGTTGCGAACGTGTGCCGGAGCATGTGAATGTAGAAGTAAAGGCCCGAGGCCGCAATGATGCGCTCGACGAGCCGCTTCAGGCCTGAGTCCGTAAATCTCCCATCCCGATGCAATGAGACAAAGAAGTACAGGTTTGTTTTCTGCAGCTTCTCACGTTCGGTAAGGTATTTCTCAAGAATCGCAATAAGCTGAAATGGAATGGGTACGACACGGTCTTTATTGCCCTTGCCCTGTCGGATGCAGATGACCATGTTCATCAAATCGACGTCCGTTATCTTGAGCTTGAGCAACTCATTCTTACGAAGTCCGCAGTAAAGGAACATCGCAAATATTGCATGATTCCGATGGCGTAAGAATGCATGTGGGTACGGAAGGCATGCGGACGTTTCGATAATCGTGAGCGCCTCTTGTTTGGTGAGTCGTTTGGGCAAGTTCTTCTCAAGCCGAGGTTTTTCGATTTGCGCGAAAGGATTCTCACTCACGAAGTGCCGATCTTGTGCCCACTTGAAGAAGACATTGAGGCGTTTGTGATGGGTAATAAAGGTGCTTGCCGTCCATTTCTTTGTTGACCTCCCCCAGTAAAAGAATTTCTGGGCGACTAAAAAAGACACCTCGTCAACACGCTCTACTTCAGGGCATGCCTGCAAGAACGTTCTGAGTGTCTCTCGATAACTTTTTACCGTCGTCGAACGGTAATTCCTGATTGTCTCCTGATACTGACAAAAAGACTCGTGCAGTTCTCCGATCCTCATATTCATCTCATTTAGAGCGGAATATGGATCGAGTATCCACTTCAGATGTCTCAATACGAGATTAAGCCATCTGAAGTGGAGCCACAGTCGGGATTTGAACCCGAGACCTCATCCTTCGTTTACACCCCTGTTTTCTTGGGCACTATCAGGGGGCTAGACTGTATCTTAGGCATGTCTTGCGACGAAGCCTCCCTTGTCAGTCGTTCGGGCGTACGCTTTCGCGTTGACGCCACGGTCTTGACCTTGCCGGGTCTTTAACCGTAATTCGGGGTTCAGTCCCGCATTTCTGCGAGAGGGGGCAGGAGACATTACGTCCCACCATGGATGCGCTCTACCAACTGAGCTACTGCGGCATGAATTGTTTCACTCCGACGACCGCCTCCACGGAGGATGTGGTCGTCCTATTTCTCTTTTCTTGATTTCTTCTTTTACATTGGCGTCAAACCTAGTTCTCAGGGTAGACCACCTCCTTACCATGGACGCGCTCTACCAACTGAGCTACTGCGGCAGAAAGTATCCAAGTTTCGCCAGCTGCTTCGTCGTCGCTCCGGGCGGTCGACGGCGTACCATATAGGTACGCCTTGACGACCGTCCTCGCTCCGCCTTGCATCTGACGAAACTTAATACTTTCTGCATTTTATTTTTTGGCTGGTGGGTTGAGCCGGATTCGAACCGACGAAGGCGAAGCCAGGAGATTTACAGTCTCCCCTCGTTGACCGCTTGAGTATCAACCCTTAGTTAAAAAAGAACCATGTGGAGCCGATGATCGGATTCGAACCGATGACCTGCTGTTTACAAAACAGCTGCTCTAACCAGCTGAGCTACATCGGCCTAGGCTCGTATGCGACCGAGAGCTCGGCCAGAATTTCCCCTAGGGAAATCGGGCAGGAGCGTACCATGATTTTTTTAGACCGGCAAGAGTCTTATCCGAGATAAAAAAGGCGTTTTTCCTTTTTGGGGAGTTTCCATCTTTTTATGTTTCGGCTATTCTTTTTGTATGGAACGGGATTTTTCTTCTCTTTTGCGTGAAGCGGGGTTGCGGGTAACGCGGCCTCGTTTGGCGTTTCTTGCCTATCTTTCTGCGCAGAAAAGACCGGTAGGGCTTCAGAGCATTGCAGCTCATCTCAAAGACGCAAATCTTACGACGATTTATCGTATGATCGAGGCGTTTTTAGAAGCGGGGATTTTGCAGGGGTGTGATGTAGGGCATGGGCACATGGACTATGAGTTGGCGGATTTGCCACACCATCATCATGTGATCTGTACTTCGTGTGGCCTTATTGAAGAAGTTGAAGAGTGTGCGAATGATCAGATGCTTCATCGACAGACCCTTCGTGCGTCAAAGAAGTTTTCTTCCATCGATGCACATCAAGCTACGTTTTACGGGGTGTGCAAATCGTGTAAATAAATATTCCCCCAGGCGAATGCCGAGGGGAATTTTTATACCTCTGTATTATTTCTGTGGGTCCTGTCCATGAGAACCACGGGGGCTGAAGTGATGTCCGTGATTTTGATGGGGAAGAAATTCGCGAGGGATGTTGTTTTCTTGCGCCCAGGCTTTTACTTCTTCCATTTTTTCTTTTACCGCTTCATGGCGTTCGTCCGCGGAAAGATCTTTCAACGATTCTTTGAATCCTTCCATCTCTTCCCGGTGAGCGGCGATCGCGTCGGCTTGTTCTTGAGTTATTTTTCCGTCTTCTACGGCTTGAGCAAGGCGCTCGGCTTCATGTACTTCTCGTTCTTCTTGACGTGCTTCGCGTTCCTCTTCAAACACTGCACGAACTTCATCGGCATTTATTCCGAAGCGTGTTGCAATGGCCTCTATGAGGCTTTCTCTTGCCTCTGCGCGAGGGTTGTTACCGCCGCTTGTGTGGGCAGCGAAAGCTGAAGAAATTCCCAAGCCTCCCGCGCCTACTGCAGCGATTGTTGCTGCAGCAATCACGCTCTTTTTTATGTTGAACATACGTGCGTATCGAAAATAAAGGAATAAAGAGCGATGGCGTGGGTACGGGACTATTCCAGCAGGGCCAGAATATCCCGCAACCCGTCTTCGCCGTACAGACGCATGGAGGTGCATCTGCTCGCATCTTTACCTTAGAGGAAGGCTCATGAAGAAATTATGAAGCCTTGTGGATAGGAAGAGTGAGGGTAACGGTTGTTCCTTTTCCGATCGCGCTTTTGATTGCAAGGCTTCCTTGGTGCAGTTTTACGATCTGTTCAACGATAGAAAGTCCAAGACCGCTTCCTCCATGGACTCGCGCTCTGCTTTTTTCTGCTCGATAGAATCGTTCTGTGCTGAGGGCGATATCTTCGTCGCTCATGCCTATCCCGGTATCCGTTACCATGATTTGTATTTCTTGCGGAGTCCCTTGTGCGGATATTGTTACAGTTCCATGTTGTTGATTGTAGAGGATGGCGTTTTCTACAACATTCGCAAGCGCACGTTCGAGTAATTGTTTGTCTCCGGAAATTGCTTCTTTACTATCCACGTCTGCGACAATGATGGATCGCTGCTCTTTTTGTGCAAGAGGGGTGAGGCTTTTTACCACTTGTTCAATGAGTGCATGCACCGGTACTGCCGTATGCGCGGGAGTGAGCCGTTCGGCTCGGGAGATGAGGAGGATATTTTGCAGGAGATGATGCATGCGATCTACTTCTTCAATTGCATCTTTTACATCTGTTTTGTGTTTTTCCCCCACGTTATTTTCAAGGTTTTCTAAGGAGGTACGGAGAATTGTAAGAGGGGTCCGCAATTCATGGGAAGCATCGCTTAAAAACTGTTGTTCTTTTTCGTAGCTTTTTTTGAGTGGTTCAAGGGTGAGCCCGGCAAGGAAATACCCCATGGCTCCTGCAAGGGTAAGAAGAACGCCGTTTGTGAGGAGCATGGCATCTCGAAGCTCTTCTCGTACGATTCCTGCTGCAGCAGCGGGTGTTCGTCTGTTTCCTTCAATCATTATGCGTTCTTCAAAATGAGGTGCGATTCTTCCTACAAAAATTGCTTTACTCATTTCGCTTGAAATGCCCAGCATGAGCACTGCAACGATAAAATAAAAAATCGCGAGAGTAATTTGGGTGCGGAAGAGATGCTTACGAAATAAGTTGATAGCCTTTTCCCCAGACCGTGCGAAGACGTTTGCCATATGCGGGTGGAAGTTTTTTTCGGAGATTTTTTACGTGTACATCGACAACGTTACTGAAGGAATCGTAGAAGCGGTCCCATACATTGCTGAGCATGTCTTCTCGTGTGATAACGGTTCCTTGATTTCTGAGAAGATATTCGAGAATACCGTATTCTCTGAGGGTAAGATCGAGTTTTTTATTTCCTACCGTGACGATTTGCGTACGCGTATCAAGAGTAAGGTCGTGATAGGTGAGGATATCGCTTTTTACGTCAGGTTGACGTCGCATGAGTACGCGAATACGCGCAACAAGTTCATCAAAGGAAAAGGGTTTTGTGAGATAGTCGTCTGCGCCAAGATTTAATCCTTGAATGCGGTCATTTACGGCGTCTCTTGCCGTGAGCATGATGATGGGTGTTTGAACTCCTTTTGCGCGCAGAGCTCGACATGTGGCAAAGCCATCTTGTCCGGGCATCATGATATCTAAGATAATGACGCTATAGGAGTTTTCGCGAGCTAGCCGTTCTCCTTCGTTTCCTTCTGGAGCGGTGTCGACGGTATATCCTCGTGAGGTTAGTCCCTCAGCTACATTTCTCCGTAGTTTTGGTTCATCCTCAATAAAAAGAATGCGCATATCCGTATGAATATACGCTTCTTTGTATGAAGAATCAATGAAGAGTGGATCGCCTAGGCGTCTTTTCCGTTGTAGGCGAAAGGGGTGAGCATGTGGGGGTTTACCCCCTCTAAGCAGAGGACATTGATGGATATTATTTCCATCCTTCCATAGCGGTGTTCAAGCTGCAAGAGAAATGGGGATCATTACCAGAGAGAAACTTGCCCTCCTCCTTTGGCTTTTTTGAGATTACTCGTTGTGATATTAGCTGCAATACTTACGGGACAGTGATCCGAGCCGCCTACTTCGTGATGGATTTTTTGATCGGTTATCCATGTTTGAAAGGTTTTTTGGAGCAGGATGTAGTCATAGCGAAATCCGTTGTTCATGCTGCGAAGGGCAGGGGAGAGTGCCCACCAGGAGCTCAGGAGTGAGCTGCCCGCTGCGTTTCTCATAGGATCGTATAACTCATGCTCTTTCATTATTGTTTCTAGCGCCCCGCGCTCTTCTTTCGTGCATCCGTTCATGCCGCGAGGATGGGGAATGTTTTGACTATCAAGGATGGCTGGTGCGACATTGAAGTCTCCGCAAAGAAAGAAGGGCTTCCCTTTTTTTGTTGCGAGATGATTTGTGAATTCTTCCATCCATCTGAGTTTCTTGGCGATTTTTTCCGTGCCAGGAATAGCATTGGGAGCATAAAATGATCCGACGAGGAATTCCCCAAAATCAGCGGTAATGCTCCGTCCTTCGGGATCAGGATTTCCTGCCAGGCCTGTTTCAAAAGAAAGTGGTTCAAAACGTGACAGGATGGCGGTGCCTGCATAGCCAGATTTTTCTGCAGGGTTCCAGAGGATTTTGTATTCGGGGAAAAGCGGTTCGATTGCATGAAGTTTATCAAGACTTGCTCGAACTTCTTGTAAACATACGATGTCTGGTTTTTCTTCCGATATCCACTCTTTAAATCCTTTTTCAAGAGCTGAGCGCAAGCTATTTACATTCCAGCTAAATATGCGCATCTCCATAGGGAGCTACTTTACGTACCTTTGATAAACACGCTCATATCCCCGTGTCATTTTTTCGATACTGAACAGTTTTTCAGCGCGTTCACGAGTAGCATTGCGGCTGATCTTTTTGATCTTCTTGATTGCTGCGGTCATCTGTTTTTCTGTGCGTACGACGTACCCGGTTTCTCCGTCTTGCACCACTTCTGATACCGCCCCGTTATCGAAAGCGATAACGGGGGTGCCGCAAGACATGGATTCAATCATCACCATGCCGAAAGTTTCTTGGGCGAGCGTGGGGAAGAGCAGGGCTTTTGCATTCCCCATGAGCTGTATTTTTTGATCGATGTTTGCGCGACCTACGTAGCGAATGTTTCTACCGTCTACATGAGGCTCGATCATGTGTGACCAATATGTTTCTTGAGGATTGCTAACCCCAGCGATAATCAGAGGGGTATTTGTTGCCTTAGCTACTGCAATTGCGTGATGTACTCCCTTTTCTTCGGTAATTCTTCCTAGGTAAAGAAGATAATCTTGAGGTTCGCTAGTAAACGTATAGCGCTTGGTATCAACGCCATGATAGATGTTTGCAACCCAGTTGAGTTCTGGATATTGTGCACGTTGGGCAAGGCTAAAGCTTACAAATTTTTCTTTTTTATAGCGTAACACGTGAGCAAGCGCATCTTTATTTAGTGGAATGTGTACGGAGTGTAATGTGGGAGTTTTTACGATTTGAGAAAAATAACAACCCAGGAGAGAGAAGTGATCATGAATAAGATCAAAGCGTTCCGCTTGGCTATAGCACAAAGAGGCGGTTGCCAAGTTTTCTCGCATGATTTCTGCGTCATTTAGACGACGTTCGGCGGCGTTTATGGAAGTAATGGATTGTAGCCTTGCAAGCGTCTGTGAATCGCCAGAGCCAAAAAGGTCTACCTGATGCTCTCGACGCACAAGGGCATTGCAGAGGTTTCCAACCAGGTTATGTACTCCATAGGGAGATTCCTCATTCGCAGGGCGATATACTGAACAAAGTTGAGCGATCTTCATACGTGAGCAGGAGTGAAAAATCTTTGTTCCAAGCTAGGACGAAGTGTATAGAATATTCCCTCTTTTTTCAAAAAAATCTCCTTCTGGTAGCATGGCTGTATGCAAAATCTTGGAACTGCTATTTATACCTCAAAAGATAAGGAAAAGGCAAGAATATTCTGCAAAAAGATTTTTTCTTCCCATGCTCGTCAGCTAGGCCCTCTCTCCCCGCATTGCCAAATGAGTATTGTGATTCCTGTCTTTTCCGAAAGGATTGATCGTCTGAAGAGGCAGATTGAGTCATTGAGAAAACAGAAGGGTTTTTTGGAGCATTTTGAAGTTATTTATATTGTTAATAATGATATTTCTGATGGTAGTCGAACGTGGAAAGAATCTTTTCGTAGGAATCAGGAGGCTATTGCCTTCCTTCGTAAAGATCACGGAATATCTCTTCATGTTATTGATCGGAGTTCCCTGGGAAAAGAAATAAAAAACTGTAGCGTAGGTAAGGCCCGTAATATCGGTATTGCTGAGGCAAGTGTGCGATATTTTGAGCAGAATAAAGATGGCATTCTTTTTCAAAGCGATGCTGACGTTCGTTTGTCTTGTATTCGACATTTACAAAGGATACGAAATGCCTTTTTAAAAAATCCTCGTATTTTTGGAATATCCGGAGGTGTTATTTATGAATTTAGTACGGATAATTTTGAGATGATCCCTCAATCAAAACAGCGCGATTTTTATCGTTCCCTCGTCCTTCATTTTCGTTGGCATGCATTGGTATATATCTTAAGATCAGATACCTTAACTCTTCCGAAAGAAGCCACGCAGTTTTCGGGAGCACATATGATTTCGCGTGCATGGGCTTCTGCTTGTGTTGAAGGAGTGCCGGATCTTCCTAAAGGTGAAGATATTGCTTTTGGTGAAAATTTGGAAAAGTTTGCCTTGCACAAACATGGTCTCATATTACCCATGCGAGAAAAGTGGTATGTAAGAACTGCTTTGCGAGAATCGTCTCGTACAGCAGCTTCTTTTGGAATGATATTTGATCGTATTTTGGAAGAAGGAGATCTGCATGCTCCTTCTCCAGATGCGCCCTTTTTTAAAGATTTTGCTAAAAAGGTATTGGGAGAAGTTGTTCGAATAAAAGATGTTTCCGGTTTGCGTGCTTTCTTGCATGATGAAGAAAGACCTTTTGCATTTTCAGATGATGATCTTCGCGCTTTTCTGAAGATCGCTCATGGTCATAAAACAAATGATCAGCGTTTTGATGCATATGAAATGTGGAGACGGAGGGATGAAAATAAACATAAGAGAGTCTTGGGTCATTTGTATAACATACGCTATCCACGGCAACGAATAACCTATTCTCGTTATTTACAACTGAGAGCAAAAGTAATAAAGGACAAGAAGAAAAAAGAATATCTCAAATACTTTACAAAGCATTATCACAATTTTAGATTTTCTTCTTCCTGATTTTTGAAGATTAAAAAGAGGAAGGGGCGCGCCATGCGTGGCGCGCCCCTACGGGTTTATCCCGACAGCACGATGACGAGATCGTCGTGGGGAATGACGACCTCGGCTTGGTGAGCCGAGAAGTCAATGGGAAGGTTCCGGGGAAACGGCGACCCAAGCCGTTCCCAGGTTTCTTTCGTCACTCGGACGAAGCAGAGCGTCTCTCGCATTTTGCAATGCGGGACGTTGAGCGCTCGCTCCACGCCGGTTTTGGATGTTGGGCAACAGCACGTCGCTTCCCAGACGTGCCTGGGGAGCTGGCTGTAGGTGAGCGCCACCATGCCCACTCTCCAGCCTACGATCATCGCTGCGCGATTGACCGTAGTCGCAAGAATGTTCTTCTCGCGGTGCCGAGCGAGGATGGCTTGGTAGAGTCGCAGACCTACGTGTTGGTGTAGGCCGTCGACTTTGCCCCGGACGTCCTCGCGCGTCCACACCGCTCCGAGCTCGAACCAGTTGCCTTCGGCGAGCGGTTCGATGGCGGCGTGTGCCACGATCTCGCCGTTCTTGAGGGCGATTGCGGACAGCCCCTGTCTCCAGAACTCGTAGAGATCATCTTCGGATTTGGTAAGGAGGGGAGAGAGGAGAGCGCCGTTCACGAGAACCCGCTCTGAAGCGGTGGCCGCGGCAACTACCGCGAGATGACGACGGATGTCCTGTTCACTCATGGCCATGGCGGACTCCTGAAGATGGGACCGTAGAGTACAAACAAAAAGCGACCAAGGGAAGAGCCCCCTGGACTTCTTTGCCATGTGAAAAGTCTTGTGTCAAGAAATGCTTTACGTTACTGTCTCTCTATGCTTTCTCATGTTGATCAGGATATCGTGCGCTTTACCGGATCGGTACCTGGGCCATCCATTCTTATTATTGGAGGTATACATGGGAATGAACGTACGGGTATTGCGGTCGTTCGACAGCTTCAAGAAGAGCTTTTGTCGGGAAAACGCTTCGTTGTTTCGGGGACTCTCACGATTGCTTTGGGTAATCCCTTGGCTATCGCGAAAGATGTTCGGTGCATTGAAAGCCGTGATCTTAATCGATATTTTTCTGCTCATGCGCTTTCCCATGATGATGGGAGTTATGAGTTTATTCGTGCCAATATTTTAGCGAAATGCATTTTAGAGGCAGATGTGACCCTTGATATTCATGCGACAAATAAGCCCTCGGTTCCTTTTGTTGCTTCCAAGCACGATGAGGCGCATCAAGCCGTGTATCGTTGGTTCCAGCCGGAACATGTGCTTGTTGATCCCGCATATATTTTTGGAGGAGGAAAGCCGGTAACTACTGAGGAATATGCGGATGTACAGGGAAAAGTGGGTTTGTGTCTTGAAACAGGTTGGGCGCAAGATGAATCGGTGACGCCGAAGACTTTTTCTTCGGTTGTTGCGTATTTAACGCATGCGGGAGTATTTGGGGGAGAGAAGGCATCTCCACCTGAAGATCGCCCAGGTGTTTATCAGCTTACGCATGCCATCCTTCGCGAAGAGCGGCCTTTTTCGTTTGCAAATGGAAGAGGAATGCGTTCATTTGAGCCTCTTTTGTCTGGACAAGTTTTGGGTTATCACGGAGACGAGCCGGTGTATGTTCGGGAGGAAGGGGTGCTTATTTTTCCCAAGCTCCCTGAGCATCAGCAGATAGGAAAGCCTGTTTGCTATCTTGCGAAGAAAATAGAGGTAGCTGGTTTTGGCCGTGTATGATTCATGGCGTAGAAAAGGCGAGATCTTTCTTTTTATTATTTACGTAGCAGTTATGCCCGAATGGTTCATATCTTTTTTCGCACTTCATGCTCGAGAGATAGGTGTTATTGCCGGTATTTATTTTGTGGGAAGAATTGGCATGAGGATTTTGAAAAGCATTTTTCTTAAGCGTTGTGCAAAGGGTGCATCTGCGGGGCAAGTAAAACGTCTTAAAACGATCGCTCGTTTATTGAATGTTGTGCTTCATGCCGTTCTTCTTGTCATGATTGGCATGTGGGTTCTTCGTATTTTTGGCGTTGACCCCACGCCGCTTTTTGCGAGCGCTGGAGTCGTGGGACTTGCAATTGGTTTCGGAGCACAAACCCTGGTAAAAGATTTTCTCTCAGGAATGTTTATTATCGTTGAAAATCAGTACGGAGTAGGTGACTGGGTTCGTATTAATGGACAGGAGGGTGAGGTGAAGATATTGAGCATTCGTCATACGCTCCTTCACGATAAAGATGGTAATGCGATTTATATTCCCAATGGAACCATCTCTTTAGTTGTTAATCTTAAGCATCCTCCTATTGATAAGGCTGCTCAAGATGAGAAATAGCTCTTTTCCGCTTTACGTTTTTGCTGATTTTCTCTTTGGGGGCGCTCTACAAGAAGACAGCAAGAAAGTGAAGGTTTATGATTCCTCCTCCTCTTTTTCGGGGATCCATTGCTCTACCCAGACGTTATCGTAGCTGCAATGAAATTTTGTCCAATCATAGGTTATTCCATCGCTTCCTCGCGTAGAGGATGATGTTTTTTTAGACATGGCGCGATCGCATTCAGGACAGTTCATATGAAGTCAGCATAAAACTCATCTTTCTTTTTCGCAAGCAATTCTTTTTGTTTAAAAAGAAAACAGGCGGTCAAGCCGCCTGCATCCATTCTTGAGCGATGGTGTTATTCGTTGCGGTTCCCGCTGCGGCTGCTTTGACCACCTTTGCGGCCAATTTCTGCCATATGATTACGGTCTTGGCTTACTGCTTCTCCTCCCTTGCGAGCTACTTCTTTGCGAGTTTCCTCGTCTGCACTTGCGAGTCCGCGATTACTGCCTTCTTGATACGTCATAGGATTTTAGTATTAAGAGTCAGTGTGGCGTGTTTTCCGTTTTTGCATCTCTCGGGCCCGAGAAACTGCAAGAGACAGATTGCAACGCCAGGAAAATCAAGATTTACGGTTTCTTGTATTCTCCTCGCGCTGTAATGCGTATCTCTTTCTACTATAGGTGTTGGGTAAAGGGGGTCAAGCGGCCTTTCTGTGTATAACGAAGGATTATTATGCTGAGATTCTATTAAACATTTCTTGGTTAGCAACAGTTGAGTTTTTAATCGTCATATTTTGGCGATATCATAGGAACTTCTATTGCTAAAAGATGGCAAGGTTTCTCGATTTTTCCCTCGATTTTTTCTTCGTTCCATATGGCGATGGCATCTCCTCTGCGCAGTTCTTGATGTTGTATTTTCATTTCCCCTTTTATGACAAAAAGAAAGATGCCATGTTCTTTTTTGTGGGGAATAAACGTAAAACTTTGAGCTTTATCAAACTCTGCTAATGAGAACCAGCATTCTTGGAAAATGCGAAGCTGATGTTTTTCCGGGGTAGGTGAAATGAGGGTGAGGAATGTATTTCGGGGAAAAGGATGCGGAAGAGCGAGCTGCTCGTACCGAGGAAGGATATTTTTTTCTTGGGGAATGATCCAAATTTGGAGAAGGTGCACATCTTCATCTGTTGATGCGTTTACTTCGCTATGCGTAATGCCTGTTCCGGCGGACATGATTTGCACTTCTCCTGAGGAGATTGTTGCGCTATTTCCCATGCTGTCTTGATGTTTTAGCGCGCCTGCAAGAGGAATGGTGACTATTTCCATGTTGTCATGCGAATGTGCCCCAAAACCCATTCCTCCTGCAATGGCATCCTCATTCAGCACGAGGAGTGCGCCAAAGTGCATTCTGTTTGGATTGTAATAACGCGCAAAGCTGAAAGAATGTGATGAGGTAAGCCATCCGTGCTTTACGTGGCCTCGTTCATGATTTGGATGGAATTCGTAGGGCATATATCTTTATCTTACTTTTCTTTCGCAAAATGAAAAGCCCGGAGTATTGATCTTGACCTCTTTTTTTTGTGAGCATTTTTTTGTTACACTCGTGCTATGCGTCTTCGTTATGTTCATGATGATATTCCGGGATTTACCCGCAAGAAAAAGTGGGGATCTTTTTCTTATTTTGATGAAGAGGGAAGAAAGATCCGCGATAGAGAGATCGTGAAGCGCATTTCCTCTCTGGGCATCCCTCCTGCGTATACCGATGTATGGATTTGTCCATTTGCGCATGGGCATCTGCAAGCGACGGGACGAGATGCGCGTGGAAGAAAGCAATATGTGTATCACGCTGATTGGATGGCGCAACGAGATGAGACGAAATTTCATCGGATGCTTCTTTTTGCGCGAGCACTTTCTCCTCTGCGTCGTCGTGTAGCCAAAGATATGCGTCGTCGTGGTATGCCAAGAGAAAAGGTTATTGCGGCAATTGTTCGGCTTTTAGATACCACCTATGTGCGTATTGGAAATGAGGAGTATGCAAAAGAGCATGGTTCATTTGGACTCACTACATTGCGAAATCGGCATGTAAAGGGCGCGGGAATGACTATGAAATTGGTGTTTCGAGGGAAGCATGGCATCGTTCACGAGGTTCCTTTAGAAGACGATCGTCTGCGTGCAATTGTGCGCACGTGCCATGACATTCCTGGGCATGAATTATTTGCTTATCTTGATGAGGAGGGACGTGCCAAGGATGTGAAATCTGAAGATGTGAATGCGTATCTCCAGGAAATTTCCGGAGAAGAGATTACCGCTAAAGATTTTCGCACCTGGCATGGAACGGTTTTGGCGGCTGCTTGCTTGTGGCAGCATGCTTTTTCTCTGAAAAAACATGAGCGACGGATGCGTATCAAGCAAGCGGTCACCCAAGCTTCCCAGGCGCTCGGGAATACTGCGGCAATTTGTAAAAAGTGTTACATTCACCCTTTGATATTTACGCTTTATGAGCACGGGACACTTCAGGAGCCGAAAGGTCTCGAAGCGACAAAAAAGCGATTTCCTTTTCTCATAAAACGAGAATTGCAAGTTGTGAAGGTGTTGGAAAAGGTTTCCTCTTAGCTTTTTTTTTACTTTTTCTCTTGCCAGCTTCGCTGCGTTCACTATAATCCCTTTAAGGCCTTATTCTTAGCGCATTCTTATGGCAAACCAGCAAACAAATACACTTCTTACCATTCTCATTGTTGTTCTCTTGCTTTTAGGTTTTATGCTTTTTGCGAATTCCATGAGGGGAGATGGGGATGTCGTGAATGAAGTACCTCAGAATGGTCAGCAACAGGACTGGGATAGTGAGGGGGGCGTAAATGATGAAGATAATGGTTCAGAAGGAGAGGATGACGAAGCAGATGGGGATCAGGCAGGTGAAGAGATTGCCGGACAAGGTATCGTGGTTACCTCTCCGACTTCAGGACGGTCCGTTTCTTCCCCTCTTATGATTACTGGTCGTGCGCAAGGGGGATGGTATTTTGAGGCAACCTTCCCAGTACAGCTTTTTTCTTCCACGGGTGCACTTATTGCATCGGGATATGCAACTGCGCAAGGTGATTGGATGACTGAAGAATACGTTCCTTTCTCTGCGTCACTTTCCTTTGCCGCTCCAGAGAACGTTACGTCTGGTAAATTAGTGATTACGAATGCAAACCCTTCCGGACTGCCTGAGCATGAGCGGCGTATTGAGGTTCCTGTAACTTTCGTTGCTGAGTAAATAAAAAAATCGTCGAGAATATCTCGACGATTTTTTTATCCCCAAGTTCTTTACATATATACCCCCCTGGGGGTATTATGTTTTTGTATGAAGATAGAAAATAAAAAAAACATCCTTCGGCGACTCAAAATTATGGAGGGGCAGTTGCGAGGTTTGCAAGACATGATTGAGCAGGATGTCTACTGTATTGATGTGATTACACAGACTTCTGCAGTGAAACAGGGGCTTTCAAATATTGAAGATATGTTATTAGAGGGTCACTTGGGGCACTGTGCGATTAATCAGATTAAGAACGGAAAGGAAGAAAAAGCGGTGGAGGAGATTTTGAAGGTATACAAGCTGAAGAGAAAGTAATTTTTTTCTATGAAAACCATTCGCGCGCATGTTGCAGGCATGCATTGTGCCTCCTGTGTGGGTCGTATTGAAAAGACGCTTGGAAAACAACCTGGAGTAGAGCGAGTATCGGTTAATTTAGCAACTGAAGAGGCTCGTTTGGAAATTGATGACGCGCAAACTGACGTTCATCGCTTGTCGCAAGCGCTTGAGTCGATGGGATATCAACTTCATGTAAAAGAACACGCTTCCCATGGGGAGTTTCAGGAAGAAGGCGGACGTCATGATCATGCTCGGACTTCCGCTGCTGAAGTGGAGGCTTTGCGAAAGAAGGTATTCATTTCTCTTCCGCTGGTGGTGTTTGCTGCGGGGATGATGTTATGGGAGGTGCTTTCTGAAAATGTTGGTCTTCTTCCTGAGATGCCCCGTGTTATTGATGTTTTCCTTCATCACCTTCTTCCTTTATTTGCTACGTATATTCTTTTTGTTACCGGGACCTCTTATTTGCAAGGGCTTTGGAGATTTATTCGTCGCGGGGTCGCAGATATGGATACGCTTGTTGGATTGGGAACGGTTGCTGCGTATGTATATAGCTTCATACTTTCTGCATTTGAAGAGGTGCTCGCGCCTTATGTTGACGTTACGGCAACGTACTACGATGTGACCATTGTGGTTATCGGACTTATTACGCTTGGAAAATATTTGGAAGTTCGTGCAAAACAAAAAACAGGAGCAGCGATTAAAAAACTTCTTGGCTTGCAGGTAAAGACTGCGGTCGTGGTTCGGGGAGGAAAAGAAGAAACCTTGCCAATTGACCAGGTGCAAAAGGGAGATGTGGTTCTGGTAAAACCTGGCATGAAGGTGCCGGTTGATGGGGAGATTACCGAAGGATCGTCTTTTGTGGATGAATCCATGCTTACGGGTGAGCCAGTTCCTGTAGAAAAGAAGATAGGTGCGAAGGTTTCTGCAGGAACGATGAATACGATGGGTTCGTTTTATCTTCGTGCGACGGGGGTAGGATCTGAAACTTTGCTTTCTCATATTATTCAGCTCGTTCAAGATGCGCAGGGTTCAAAAGCGCCTATTCAGCGCCTTGCGGATAAGATTTCGAGCATTTTTGTTCCGATTGTTCTGGTGGTTGCGGTGATTGCTCTCATCGTTTGGCTTGTGGTAGGTGGACAATACCTACCCCTTTCTCAAACGCTTTCTTATGGTCTCGTTGCGTTTGTCAGCGTGCTTGTTATTGCATGTCCTTGTGCGCTTGGGCTTGCGACTCCTACGGCAATTATGGTGGGCGTTGGTCGCGGAGCATCGCAAGGTATTCTCATTAAGAATGCTGAGGTATTAGAAAAACTTCATAAAGTTACCACGGTTGTGGTTGATAAAACGGGAACACTTACTGAAGGAAAGCCAAAGGTTCTCGCACTCTCCACGTTAGGATCTCTTTCTGAAAAAGAAGCGCTCACGCTTCTTGCAAGTTTAGAGACTCACTCTGAGCATCCGCTTGCAGAGGCTCTTCTTTCGTACGCAGATGCAAAGGGAATAAAAAAGCAGAAGGTTTCCGGATACGAGGCTCTTCCAGGAAAAGGGCTTCAGGGAATTATTGAGGGGAAGACGTACTTTGTCGGAGGTCCAGCACTTCTTTCCTCACTTCATCTTTCTCACCCTGGGGATGTGGAAATGCCTGCAGGTGCAACGCTTATTTCTCTAGCTACCGAAGAAGAGGTTCTCCTTACCGTCGCTCTTGGGGATCAGGTGAAGTCCGGAGCAAAAGCAGCGGTGCAACAGCTACGTGATCGTGGTATTCAGGTAGTCATGGCAACGGGAGATAACGCTGAGGCGGCGCGTATTGTCGCGCGAGAGTTGGGTATCGAACAGGTTCTTGCAGGGGTGCTTCCGCAGGATAAGCTCCAGAAAATTAAAGAATTACAAAAGAGAGGCGAAGTTGTTGCCATGGCGGGAGATGGTGTGAATGATGCCCCCGCACTTGCGCAAGCAGATGTGGGGATAGCGATGGCGACAGGGTCTGATGTTTCTATTGAGACGAGTGATGTGACGCTTCTTCAGGGGGATATTGGCAAGATTGCTCAAGCTATTCAGCTTTCACAAGGTACGCTTCGCGCTATAAAGCAGAATCTCTTCTGGGCATTTATCTACAACGTTGTAGGTATTCCGCTCGCTTCCGGAATATTCTTCCCGATTTTTGGCTGGCTATTGTCCCCGGTATTTGCAGGATTCGCTATGGCGATGTCGAGTGTATCGGTCGTACTTAATTCACTTCGTTTACGTTTAAAAAAGCTCTAGTATGTCAGAACAAAAAGAGTATGTTTTTCATGTCGAAGGCATGCATTGTGATTCTTGTGTCTTCTTTATTGAAGAGGCACTTTCTGAAAAAGAGGGAGTAGCCCGTGTAAAGGTGGATTTGAAAACATGCACTGCGAGAGTAGTTGGAGATTTTGCGGGTACTCCGGAAGAAATTGCGCAGAAGCTCACGCCATACATTGCAGAGAATGGGTATGTGTTGAGGGAAGAAGAGGGGAAGAAGGGAATGATGGGATCAAGGGGGTGGAAGGATTTTTCCATTGCTATTCCTGCAGCGCTTGGTTTTATCGGACTTTTTCTTCTTCTTCAAGAAATCGATCTCGTGAATATTGTTGGTTCTGGTGCGATGACGTATGGTACCGCGCTTCTTTTGGGAGGCGTTGCATCACTTTCTACCTGTTTGGCAGTGGTAGGAGGGCTGGTGTTGTCTTTTTCTGCGAATGCCGCAAAGGAACAGCGTACCTGGCGCTCTCCTGCGCTTTTTCACGTGGGTCGTTTACTCGGATTCTTTATCTTGGGAGGAGTGATCGGAGTAGTGGGGAATTTCTTTCAGCTGGGAATAGGGGGGACTGCGGTGCTAGGAATACTCGTTGCGTTGGTTATGTTCGTACTTGGTGTAAACCTCCTTGAGATTTTTCCTGGTATCAGTCGTTTTCTTCCGAAGATGCCTCGTTTCCTTTCTCGACATGCGACTCGTGCGGGTGCGTCTTCGCATCTCTTGGCACCTTTTTTGGGAGGGGTCGCAACGTTTTTTCTTCCGTGCGGCTTTACGCAGTCCATGCAGGTGTATACCCTGACAACCGGAAGTTTTCTTTCGGGCGGATTGACGATGTTTTTCTTCGCTCTTGGCACGCTTCCTGTTCTTGCTGCGCTTTCATTTGGCGCGTTTGAGATCGCGCATAAGCCTTGGAAGGGAGTCTTCTTTAAAACTGCGGGCATTGTGGTTATTATTCTTGCAGCGTTTAATTTCTGGAACGCGCTTAACCTCTTGGGCTTTTAATGGGTATGCAAAAAGATACAAAAATTGCTTTAGGTTTTTGCGGATTTTTTCTTGGCCTTCTTGTACTCTCTGCCGTTGTGAATTCAGGAAGACAGGAAGCTCTTGCGGTTCCAGGGGAAGGAGTTACGGTCGTCGATGGCGTTCAGCGTATTGAAATTCTTGCAAGAGGCGGATATAGCCCCGAGCGTGTGGTTGCAACGGCGGGGATGCCCACGGAAATTCTCTTGGTTACCGATGGTACATATGATTGTTCATCGAGTGTCGTTATTCCTTCCCTGAAGTTTAGAAAGTTTCTTCAACCTTCAGGTACTGAAATTGTTTCGCTTTCCGCTGAACAGGCAACGGGTACGCTCAAGGGTGGCTGTAGTATGGGAATGTACAATTTTCAGATTGCCTTTGAATAAAAAAACGAGCCCATAAGGCTCGTTTTTTAGTGAACAAAGGAAGTGGTGTTTTTGCTCCATAAGGTATAATTCTCAAGAATATGGCTGAGACTTCTCTGCGCCTTAATTTGGAAGCAATTTCAAAAATCATGCACCATGATTTTATTCGTGTAGAGAAGCAGGATACCTTTGCGGTTGTCGGAAAAGAGTACCGTGCCTATGAGAAAGAGACCGGAAGAGCACCTGCAGTTTTGATTTTTAAAGAAAATAAACTTGTTGGCGCTCTTCCTAACTCCGCACTTATTCTTCGGCGTTCTTCAGAGAAGATATCTCGACATATTCATCCTATTGCGACGATCAGCGTCACTGCTCATCGTCGAGCTGTTTTGCGTACCTTTCGTGAGCATCCCCATGACAAAGTAGCGGTTGTGGATGAGTTTGGAGAAGTGGTGGGAATTATTTACTCCGATGATGTTCTGCACCTTTTACAGGAGCATAATGCTTCCGCTCTTTTTGATTTTGCCGGCGTACAGGATGAGGAGAAAGTTGATGATCCTATTTTTACTAAAGTTGGTCATAGATATAAATGGCTTGTCATCAACCTCGGTACCGCTTTTCTTGCAGCATTTGTCGTAAGTCAATTTGAAGAGACCATTGCACGGCATGTGCTTTTGGCGGTATATATGCCTATTGTTGCAGGAATGGGCGGCAATGCGGCCACGCAAACGCTTGCCGTACTTGTGCGGGGTATTGCATTGCATGAAATTGACCTTAAGACGTATTCAAAGGCTCTTTGGCGTGAATTAGGGTCCGGTTTAGTAAACGGATTTTTGAATGGTATTTTTGTTGCCGGTATCGTTTTTTTCCTTCATGGAGATCTTCTTCTCGCTCTGGTTCTTTCCTGCGCTATGATGATTAATCTTGCGGTTGCGGCATTTTTTGGCACGTTGGTTCCGTTAGTAATGCAACGTCTTGGAAAAGATCCTGCTGCTTCTGCGACGATTTTTATCACGACGGCAACGGATGTGCTTGGATTTTTGGCTTTTCTTGGACTTGCCACGTGGTTACTATCTTCATAGGAGCTGTGCACGTTTTTATTGAGCAGGAGGTTTCTTCTTGCTAAGGTGCGAGAGGCTCGTATTTTAGTTTCTCAATCACCATTTTATGCATGCAGCCGAATTGTTTGTGCGTTCACTCGAGGCAGAGGGAGTGAAATATGTCTTCGGAGTTCCTGGAGAAGAAAATTTGCATGTTTTAGAAGCGCTTCGATCATCATCGATTACGTTCATTTCTACTCGTCACGAACAGTCGGCGGGATTTATGGCTGCAACGATTGGACGTTTAACGGGAAAGGCCGGAGTTGCACTTTCAACTCTAGGTCCTGGTGCCACGAATTTTGTGACTTCAGCGGCGTATGCGCAGCTTGCGGGTATTCCCATGCTCATGATTACGGGACAGAAGCCAATCCGACGCAGTAAACAAGGGGCATTCCAGATGTTAAATACCGTAGAAATCATGCGGCCTGTTACAAAGTTTGCAAAGCAAATCGTCAATGGAGAATCGGTGGCTGCGTCGGTACGTGAGGCATTTCGACAAGCCGAAGAAGAGCGTCCAGGTGCGGTGCATTTAGAGCTTCCTGAAGATGTCGCAACGGATGTCGTAGATGATGAGCCTTTTGAAGTGCACCGTGTACGCCGTCCGGTTGCTGAAGAAAAAGCTCTTGCTGCTGCGGTGCGAATGATCCAAGAAGCAAGGCGACCCCTTTTGCTTATTGGTGCAGGCGCAAATCGAAAGCTTACCGCAAAAATGCTTCGCGCGTTTGTTGATAAAACAGGCATTCCTTTTTTTAATACCCAAATGGGAAAGGGGGTTATTGATGAACGTCACCCTTCGTTTATTGGTACTGCAGCACTCTCGGCGAGTGATTATGTGCACTGTGCAGTGGAAGTTGCGGATCTCATTATCAACGTTGGACATGATGTTGTTGAAAAGCCGCCGTTCATTATGAAACGCGGCGGGCAAAAAGTGATTCATATCAATTTTTACTCGGCAAAGGTAGATCAGATTTATTTTCCTCAGCTTGAAGTGGTAGGAGATATTGCGAATGCCCTTTGGCAAATGACCGAGCGACTTCAGCAGCAGTCAAACTGGGATCTTGTGCCGTTTATGAAGGTACGTGACCGCATGCGGCAGTCTTTTGAAGAAGCCAAAGGTGATGCTTCTTTTCCGGTGAAGCCTCAATGTGTTGTTGCGGCTGTACGTGCTTCGCTGCCGTCAGATGGTATGGTGTGTTTGGATAATGGGATGTATAAGTTGTGGTTTGCGCGTCAGTATGATGTGCATGAGCCAAACACCCTTCTTCTTGATAATGCGCTTGCAACGATGGGCGCAGGACTTCCTTCGGCAATTGCTGCCGCACTTCTTTATCCCGAGAAGAAGATCCTTGCGGTATGTGGAGATGGGGGATTTATGATGAATTCTCAGGAAATGGAAACGGCGATTCGATTGAACCTGAATATCACGGTTCTTCTGTTGAATGACAACGGATACGGCATGATTAAATGGAAGCAGGAGGGTATGGAGCTTCCTTCGTTTGGGCTTGATTTTGGGAATCCTGATTTTGTGAAATATGCGGAAGCGTATGGGGCTACGGGAAGGCGCATTGAACGGACGGAGGATTTAGAAAAAATAATTCAAGAATCGCTTGAAACGCCCGGCGTGCATCTTGTTGAGGTGCCTGTTGACTATCGGGAAAATGATCGCGTTTTCAATAAGGAACTCAAGAATATTATTTGTCCTTAACCTATGGCATTACGTGCAATTAATCCTGCCACAGAAGAGTTGCTCTTGGAGGTGCCTGAGCTTCTTGATGAACAGTTGGCGGAGAAACTGGGTCTTGCTGAGCGGATGTTTGCTGTCTGGCGAGAAACATCGTTTGAAGAACGTGCAAAGCTTTTTAAGAATCTCGGAGAGCTTTTTAGAAAGAAAGGAAAAGCACTTGGGAAGCTTGCAAGTCTGGAGATGGGCAAGCCTTTTGCGCAAGCCATTGCTGAGGTAGAGAAGTGTGCGACGGTATGTGATTATTACGCAGAAAACGCAAAAGAGTTTCTTGCTCCTGAGTATATTCAAAGCGATGCTTCGGAAAGTTATGCACGATTTGATCCCATTGGCGTTGTGCTTGCGATCATGCCGTGGAATTTTCCTTTTTGGCAGGTGATGCGTTTTGCGGCGCCTGCGCTTATGGCGGGCAATGTGGGCGTTCTTAAGCATGCATCAAATGTTCCTCAATGTGCTCAGGCACTCGAGGATATTTTTAGAGAAGCAGGTTTTCCAGAAGGAGTATTTCTTAATCTCGCGATTGGATCTTCAAAAGTAGAGCAAGTGATTCGTCATCCTGCCGTGTGGGGAGTTGCGCTTACGGGAAGCGAATATGCAGGAAGTAAGGTTGCGGCGCTTGCAGGGTCGCTTATTAAGAAAACGGTACTTGAACTCGGGGGAAGTGATCCGTTTATCGTACTTGCTGATGCGGATATTGCGGTTGCTGCAAAGATTGCTGCAAAGGCTCGATTGCAAAATAATGGACAAAGTTGTATTGCGGCGAAGCGGTTTATTGTAGTAGAGGAAGTGTATGATGAGTTTCTTTCTGCGTTTACGAAAGAAGTGGAATCGTATGTTGTAGGAGACCCGCTTGATGAGAAAACAACATTGGGACCTCTCGTTAATGCAGCAGGGCGTGAAGATATTGAGCGCCAGGTGCAAGAATCTGTTGAAAAAGGTGCACGTATTGTTTCGGGTGGGAAAAGAATAGGGGAGAAAGGTTTCTTTTATGCGGCAACTATTCTTGCGGACGTTGCTCCAGGAATGCCTGCGTACCACGAAGAGTTGTTTGGACCGGTTGCTTCAGTTATTCGTGTGCGTGATGCGGAGGAGGCGGTGCGAGTAGCAAACGATACGCCGTTTGGACTAGGGGGAAGTGTGTGGACGAAGAATACTGAGGTTGCAAAGTCGCTTGCGGTGAAGATTCGTTCAGGATCGGTATTTGTAAATGGACTTGTGAAATCTGACGCGAGACTGCCTTTTGGAGGCACAGGAATTTCCGGATATGGACGCGAACTTTCCTCGTACGGTCTTCGAGAGTTTGTGCATGTGAAGACCGTTTGGGTTGCGTAGTGATGAGAAGGTCGGTAGTCTTTTTGCGGAGGAAAGATTTATGCAGGAATATCAAGGCGTCTGGGTGAGATTTGCCGGGAACATTCGGCACATCAAAGAAGGGAGGCCACACCACTGGCGTTGCTTTGTCAACGCTCAGGGTGAGGAGATGCCTCTTACGAGCTGGCGACTTGTGGGGGAGGCCACGGCGCAGAATTTTAGGGTCGGAACAGACCCAGAGGCGAAAAATCTACTTGGTCTTTTTCAGCTATTCTGTTGCTTTACTCCAGGTAATAAAAAACATCACGGAATATTCCGTGATGTTTTTTATTATCGTTCGATTTTTTCTTCTGTCCAAGAACCGTCTTCATGTCGAGCGTTGAAGTGTATGGCTCCATCTTCAATGCGGACGTTGTCAATATAATCGTATACTTTTTGATCTCGGTGATTGATCACGATTCTCCAGCGGTCATTGATTTGCGCTCGATAGACGATCGTTTCATCATCTGCCCATATCAGCGAATCGATATAGTCGTACGAGAATCCATTTCCGATACTTGAAAGAACAATGAATTGCTCGGGATTTGCACCGTCGCCCTGGTTGTTTCGTACCGCGTACTCAGTGTTCCTTGGATTGAAGGTGAGGAGCTTGTAATCCCATCCACAGCTGTAGTGTGAGTTTTCCTTACCATCTACGACGAGTTGGAAACCGTGTGAAGCGTTACTGCATACTCTTTCTTCTTCACCTTTTGTGTCGGCGAGATAGAGGAGGTGTTTTTCGTCTTCGCTTACGCTGATATTGCGGACAAAGTGGTAAGGTCCCCCGTATACTTTGTTCCCAGAAGTTACCACTCCCGTTCCATCAGCATTTCGAGACCAAGAGATGATATTTCCTGTTTGAGGGTCAAATACTGGACTACCGTCTACGTATTCATACCCTCTATATGGGTCCATCTGGGAGGTGTCGATCGTGACCTTCATTCCTGGTTGCAGCGTTCTTGGGTCATAATCGAGATACTCTTCTGCATTTGTCTGTTTGCGTTCATCCCAGCGAATGAAGAGCTCTTTCCATTGAAAACCGCTTCCCAGATAATAGTCTGCAATTCCCCAGAGTGTATCTCCACGTTCTACGGTGTAGCAGAGCGATGTTTCTTCATAGGGTGTTTCAAAGGTTTGTGGGCCATGACAGTAGTCGAGGCCACTTGCAGGCGTTGCTGCTGAGGCAGGAAGCGCAAAAGCGAGGCTCGCAACCGTCATCCCCATAAGGGTGAGGATTTTTTTCATAACGGCGGATGCTCTCACGATTTTTTTCCACTGTCAAGAAATTTTTTTGGGAAAATAAAATAAAATATTGCTTCATTTAGCAAAATTTTATCTTCAGGAGAAATGTTTTTATTGCGTTGCTGCAGTCTTTTGGGGTGGAGGGAGTATGGTTTCGAGTATAGGCGGCTGCGCTCGCTTGCTTGCCTATAGAATCCAGCGAATTCTCATCCGCTCGCCCCTACAATGAAAAAAATACGGAAGAATCCGTAATTTTTTCGTGGCAGGACACATGACTGCTGAACTCAATTTTCAGAGGCGTTTAAAGGATTTTGCGAACGTTACGCTGGCAGGCAGGTACGGTGATTAGTGTGGCTTTTAAAAAAAAAACAGATGAGTATAATTAGTTGAAATTTGTTCAATTAAACGTATCATTTTTTAATTATTAAAATCAGCAATCCAAATATCGTGTGTATTTTTTAAAGCAATAATATTTTTAATATTTAGTTTAGTCGCGTGTTCATTTATCTGTTCTTGATTTGCACCGGATAATTCTTTATGAATTGCATTCGCGACTGTTAGCGCTAAGAGGCGATGATTTCCATCCATCACGCTATGCCCCCTGAAGATGCCAAATTCATATTCTTTTTTAAGAATGATGGGCTTTGGAAAAGTTCCATTTTCTAGGAGGTATCGAAGAGCGTTTTCAAAACGCCGATATCCATTTCCTGTTTTTTTCAAATTACTATAAGCATTGTCAATGTTATATAAATAACATTTTTGCATGTCTTCAAGGCATTTTATTGCTGCAGTACTCCACCTAATACTAAATGGTTTAATATTAACCTTATTCCAAGTGGCACGCTGCCAGGTATGCAGATCTAATGTTAAAATACGTAACCATCTTTCCGGATTTTTACTTTCATAAGGAGGCCATCCCTCATATTCAGCAAATGATAGTAGCCATTCATCGATGATTTCTTCTGGAAAATTTGGCAAATCACGCTTAATGCTTTCTCGTAAAGAATTCGAAACATCTCCAGTCACTTCAATGGCAATAGCGAGTACTCCAAATTTCTGAATATCCTCTGATGAATAGTAGCGGGCCATGTCAGCCGCTGCCTGTTTCACGGTTGTGCCCGGACTCCACCCAGCAAGAGTGGGATCTGTTATCGTGAATAGTTCAATAAAATCTTTTGCAGTTTTGGTTTCCTTAACTAATGCTACCAATGTCTTGTTATTCTTACCGTCCGTGAAGCGAATATTGTCACCGGCATTAATACACTTACGCTTACTGTCATTGAGACGAATTTCAAATATTTTCTCTTTGCGAGATATCATCCCGAACGATTCCGGATTAAGTTTCATTTTATGTTGCATAATTTTTGAAAAACCACCAGACATTGCTGGTGATTTTTCAGCTGCCGTCATAATGCTCCTGAGAACCTGGAGAGACGCAGGTATCCGTGAGGATAATTAGCGTTGCCCTAGGCATTCAGGTATTTCGCACCATAACAGCGCTTGGCAGGGGCGGAGGGAATCGAACCCGCGCTAGAGGTTTTGGAGACCCCTGTACTACCATTATACGACGCCCCTATGGAGTAACGTGCTATAGTTTTTCCAGTGATTTTGCTGGGAGAGTATACAGAATCTTTTCCTGTCCGGCAAGTAAAATATCCTATGACCCCAACGAGAGGAATTATGGAAGAGGAAAAGAAAGATCTTGAATGTAGCGGGTATGGCGTAGCTTACGATTACATCTGAGCAGTTCTTTGCAAGGGTGAATATTCGTTGGGAGTTTCCCAAGGGGTTTCGTTGGAGAATAAAAACACGTCTCATATGAGACGTGTTTTTAGACTATTCCGTAGCAAGTGCTCCTTCTCCCGCGGGGTTGTATCCTGCTTCTACCTCAGCTTTATCATCGAATCCATCATAGTCACTGTCGGTTGAGAGGTCGCTTGAGCGGTAGAGGACCGCTTCATCGTATGCCGAGAGTCCGTCTTCATCTTCGTCGGTTTTCTTTGCTCCTTCCTCGGAGAGAAAGAGTTCAGTTGCGGTGTTTGTGCCTTTTACCACTTTTCCATAGAAGGAAAATGTATCATCTTCCTCCCCCTTTTTTACTTCAAAGAGTAAAGTGTATCCGTTTTCGGTACGGCTATATGGATAGGGTTTTTCTGTAAAAATGTCGTTTGGAATGGTGTTTACTTTTTTATATTCATCTTCGAGGCCGATCAGATCGTTGAGAGACTCGGGATACTCCCCACGCTCCCCATGGTAGAGATCAAGTGCGGATTGAATATCGCTTACGGTTTCGAGTTGCGTATCTTGGTTTGCAGTTTCCATATCCATTCCCACGAGAAGATTGATTGCTTCTTCGGTGGTCATGGCATCTGTAGGAGCGCTTACATTTACGGGGATATTAATACTTTCAAAGTGTATTTCGGTTTCTAAAGTAATTTGTCGATCTTTCAGGAGATCTCCTTGGAGCTTTGGGGCCAGACGTGTTGAGAGGGCGATCATGAGAGGGGTGCCGTCATCGCGCATGGTTGCTGAGAGGTTGAGTCTCTTGAAAAGCTCGCGGTAGATATCTCTTGCACGTTCCTTTGTAGACGCTTCAATAAATTCATCGGTAAATACCATGTATTCTTCGGTTTCCGGGAAGAGTCCTTCTCGGTCATCACCAATTGCAATGACTGTTTCGCGGAGTTTTTCTCCATCGATCACTGCGGTTGTATGCCATGCGCGTTCATCCTGATAGGTTACTCGTTCTGGAACTGAGAAAATGATCGCGCCATTTTTTACTCCTTGTTCAAGAAGGGTAAAGATCTCTTCTCGTGGATCAGGGCTTTTTTCTTTCTCGTCTTCCTTTTCCTCCTCTGATTCTTCAATATCCATAAAGAAGGGGTCGGTGTACGTGAATACTTCCTCACGTTCTTCCGATTCATTTTCAAGATCAATCCATTTTCCCTCTAAGGCGCTTAAGTCCAAGATGGGAATGGGGAGAGGAATGGCATCGGGCTTGATATAGGTCGTTCCTTCCACGGTACGTGTTGTGAGATCGATGTTTGCGCTTATATTGTTTCCGGTATACGTGCCTTGTATGCGTGTTTCTTCATTTGCTCCTTCTTGTTGTTCTGCGAAAGAAGAAGTAATGGAGAGATCGAGATGAAGATCGCTTGGGAGCATTTGGAGTGTGAGCGGATTGAGTGATTCGTCATCCATTTCTTTATCTAAGAAAAGAGAGAAATCAAGAGGCTCCACATCTTCTGCGCGAGGCTCTATGGCTACATTGAGGTTTACGGTTGTTTTTGCTGAATTGATGCTTTGTAATGTGGCAAGCATCTGTTCTGCGGTCGGGCGTTTCATGAGCGGGTTCGGAAGATAGCCTGCCCAAGCGGCATAGCCTAATCCGGTAATAGCGCCGATACCTACGATCGTTGCTCCTGCAATAAAGATGATGCGCTTTTTGCCATGTGAGGGTTTTGATGGAGGAGGAGAGGTGGGTTGAGGAATGGGAGTGGACGGTGCGTTTTGCCCCGCGGACATCTCGGGGAGCAAGGGGGAGGGGAGTTCTGGCATATGGTCCCTATCATAACATTTTTGATGTATGAAAAAACGTCCCCCATACCGCGTTGGGTGTGGGGGCGTTTTTTTATTTTTTGAATCCGCTAAATGCTTGAAGGATTTCGAGAGGAACCGTGAAGACGACGGTGTTGGATTGGTCGGAGCTCAGGTCGTTTATTGCGTGAAGAGTTCGCAGGTGGAGTGCGCCCGGAGCAGAGGCGAGCATACTCGCTGCTCGTGCAATGTTTTCCGAGGCCTTTACTTCACCTTCTGAATTGATTACTACGGCGTCGCGCTCACGTTCTGCTTCAGCTTTCTTTGCCATCGTACGAATCATTTCAGGAGGAAGGTTAATGTCCTTCAATTCCACTGAAGATACCTCTACTCCCCAACTTGCAGTTACGGTTTCTAGGAGTTTCTCGATTTTTTCGGAGATTGTTGCGCGTCCTGCGAGGAGTTCGTCAAGTGTTACTTCTCCTACCACGTTGCGCATGGTGGTTTGTGCGAGCTGCATGACCGCGTAATGTGCATTTTCTACTTCAAGAACAGATTTCGCGGGGTCAGCGATTTTGTAGTAGATTACTGCGTTAATTTTTGCAGATACGTTATCTTTTGTGATCGCGTCTTGACTGGGAACATCCATTGCCTTTACGCGCAAGTCTACTTTACGGAGTGACTGAAATACAGGGATCACCAGTCTCCATCCTGGGTTTATGGTAGAGGTGTATTTTCCCATGGTGAATTTAATACCTCGTTCGTACTGATTCACCTGACGCAGGGAAATGAGGAGTACCATGATGACCGGGAAAATCAATCCTTCCATAATATAAGGTTAATTCTTTTGAGAGGAGCGTAGCAAAGCTATTTTCAAGAGACAAATTTTTGTTAGAATCTCTGTGTATGGATTCTTCTGAAGATGTGTTGTTTCGTCGTGCATTTGGTGCGGGTATTCTCGGTGCTTTTTTTGGTATAATCCTCGTCAGCGGAGGAGTATGGCTTTTGTATCAAGATCCTCGTGGAAAGTCATGGATTCATGATCGTATTTCCTCTCTTTTGCTTACGGAGGAAGTTCCCACGATTACTGATACTACGGGAACGATTGATCCTCTTGTTTCCGTGGTTGCCGCTGCTGATCCTGCGGTTGTTTCGCTGGTGGTGACAAAGGAGGTTCCTATCTATGAGCGGTATTATGAGCGAGCCAATCCTTTCGGAGGGGGATTTTCTGGGTTCCTCATTCCGCAGTATCGAGAGAATGGTACTCGTGAAGAGGAGGTATCGGGCGGAACGGGATTCTTCATTTCTTCGGATGGATATCTTGTAACAAATAATCACGTGATAGATGTAGAAGAATCGTCGTATACCGTTTATCTTAATGATGGGGCTTCCTATCCTGCGAGCCTTATTGCAACAGATGCTTTGCTTGATGTAGCTCTGTTAAAAGTTGACGCGCCGGGTGTTTCATTTTCTTCGCTTTCTTTTGCTGATTCTGATAAGGCTCAAGCAGGTCAAACGGTTATCGCGATCGGAAATGCGCTCGGGGAATATCGTAATACGGTTTCTGTAGGAGTTATTTCGGGTTTGTCTCGCTCGGTGTTTGCGGCAACGACGGGAGGATCCGCGGAGCTATTGCAGGATATTATTCAGACCGATGCGGCGATCAACCCCGGGAATTCTGGAGGTCCGCTTCTTGATCTTTCGGGAAAGGTGATCGGGGTGAATGTTGCTGCGTCGGTAGGGAGCGCTGAGAATATTGGATTTGCTCTTCCTGCGAATGCGGTACGTGTCGCGGTAGAATCCATGAAAGAGCATGGGAAGATTCTTCGTCCATGGCTCGGGGTGCGTTATGACATGATTACTCCTGAGTTCGCGGAGAGCGCAGGATTGCCGGTGACTTTTGGAGCGCTTATTCGGAGAGGAGGGGATAATGAGCCCGCGGTTATTCCGGGTTCGCCTGCTGATAAAGCAGGGTTGGTGGAAAACGATATTATTTTGAGTGTAAATGGTGAGTTTGTGAATGATTCTCATGATTTAGGGTATCTTCTTCGTCTTCATGCTCCTGGTGATGCTGTGGTTATTCGTGTTATGCGTGAGGGGGAAGAGCGCGAGTATCAGGTAACTCTTGAAGAGCGTCCTGCTGAATAGCGTATGAAATTTTCTCGTACAGGAATTTTGCCCGTAGGAGGCATCGTCTTGATGCTCTTTGTTCTCATTGTTCTTGTTTTATTCGTCCTTCCTCGGGATACCGCATATGCGCCTGTTGTTCCTGTTGAGTCGGGAGAGGAAGGGGGGCAGGGCGAGCAAGTATGGAAAAATATTATGGTCTCAGAGCCGGTTCCAGGACAAGAAGTCGGGTTTCCTTTAAAGATTGTTGGACAGGCGCGTGTATTTGAAAATACGTTTCAGTATCGTGTGGTAGATGACGCGGGAAATGTGCTTACAGATGGATATGGCATGGCAGAGGCGAAGGAAGCGGGAGAGTTCGGAACATTTCGTATTTTGCTTACCTACCGTGAGCCGACAACGCCTACGGGGAAGGTGGAAGTATTTTCTTCCTCCGCAAGGGATGGTTCTCAGGAGAACAGCGTTGTTATTCCCGTTGTTTTTTCACAAGATGTTTCTGCTCAAGAGATTTTGATCCCCTTTGTGCCTCGTGAGAACGAGGGTACTGATTGTGCTGAGATTGCCTTCGTGCCTCGACGCGTTGAACGTACACCTGCGATTGCGCATGCAGCAATGATTGAGCTTCTTGAAGGGCCCGATGAAGGTGAGCGTCAATTATTTCTTACGCTTCTTCCTGCCGAGGCCCGTCTTCGTTCTGTTGTTATCGAGGAGGGGGTTGCGAGGGTTACCTTTGTTGCGGGATCTTTTGATCGTGTTGCGGGATCGTGTATGGTCACGGGTATTCGTGCCCAAATTGAGGCAACCTTAGCACAATTTCCCTCCGTTGATTTGGTGATTATTTTAGAAGAAGGGAAAGAAGCGGGGGAGATTTTGCAGCCATAATGTGCATTTTTCCGTGTGTTTTCGGCACTTATTGTTGATAACTTCCTTTGCGGAACAAACTGCTGTGCTACGCTTTCCCCGCAAAATCATTACTATTTCTTAAAAAAACCATTGTATGGCAGCAAAGCGCATGACCAAGAGTCAGATGATTGCAGATCTTTCCGAACGCTGGGGAGTCTCCAAGAAGCAGGTAAACGAAATGTACGAGGGTCTCATTGAACTCTCTTACAAGGAAATTAAGCGCGCAGGAGAGTTTGTCATGCCAGGTCTTGGAAAGCTCGTGAAGAAGAATCGTCCTGCACGTCAGGGTCGCAACCCAGCAACGGGTGAAACGATCAAGATTCCTGCAAAGACGGTTATTAAGTTCACTGTTGCAAAGGCCGCAAAGGAAGCGCTTCTCTAAGTTGTCCACATAACACAAAAAAGATACTCGACGATCGAGTGTCTTTTTTGTTATGAGTGCATTAACGCATGATGCTGCAGGAAGGGGAAAAAAGTATTGTACGCGCGCCTTCTTTTCGTTACCATTCGGCCGAATTTTTTACTGCATGTGTATGATCAAACGAATCTCTTGGATGTTCGGTTTTTTTGTTGTCGCTATTCTGTTGCTCTTGGGCATAGCGTCATGGTTCTTTTTACGTCCTCAAGAAGTACCTGAGCTTACTGCTGCCCAGCCTGCGGTGCGATCCTTGGTTGAAGATATGCTTGCCGCTCGTAAGGCGGAGCTTCTCTCCGCGCCTGATGATGTTTTCGGCAGTGAAGAGGAGATTAATATTCTCACGTTGGGTATTGATTCAAGAAAAGAAGGTACAGGGCAGCATTGTGATGCGATTCATTTGGTTACCTTGAATATTGAAGAATGGACGATACGTATCACCTCTGTTCCTCGAGGAACGTATGCGGCACTTCCTGGGGGTGGAAAATATCAAGACACGGATTACTATATTGCGAATGCCTGCGCTTTTGGTGGTTTAGAGTATGGTATTGCGCAAATTGAGAAAATTACTGGAGTGAAGGCGGATTATGTTGCTACGGTAGGATTTTCTCAGGCGCTTGGCATTTTCCGTACGATCGGTTTGCCTACGACGGAAACGTTGCAATGGCTTCGTCATCGTCAAAGTTACGCGATTGGAGATCCGCAGCGGAGCCAAAATCAGGCGACCTTTATGAAGGATGTCGCTCTTCAGCTTCTTGAAGGCGATGGGATTTCTACGCCACTTCTCTACATTCTTTATACCTTTATTGATACCGACCTCACGTTTGATCAGGTGCATTCGCTGTATCTTGCGTATCTTGCTTCGGGCATTGATGAACAACCTGAGCGTATTTCCTTTGACATGAAGCCGCATTACGATACCGAAATTTATCATTTTGATGCGTTGAATGCCGACGAGCAAATAGATACGCTTCTTGAGCATTTGCAGGGTCGATTGTCAGAAGAAGATTTATCGAACAAGTCTCTTGCAGAAATTCAGCGGGTGCTGATTGATTACCTTTACGACATGCTCGGAAGTAAAGAGCAGATTGCGCAGGTGTATCGTGATCAACTTTGGAGACAAGTGGAAGATGCGGCAATTCGGGAAGAGCTTCACTATCGTTTTTTGGAAAAATATGTTCGAGAAGTGAAAAATACTGACCGAGAGGCCGCTGTGCAGGTGGTCACGGATTATGTACTCGAGATGCAATTTTTTGGACTTGAAGAGTGGGAGGCCCGTGGAAAGAACATCATGCGTACGCTTGTTGACGAGGAAGTTCCTTTGTCTTCTTCGGGAGAATAGCGCGTAGCTCCGGTCCCTTCTTTTTACTTGCGAATCTTTGCGCTCCCGGCTATACTTTCGCCATATGTTTTCTTGGCGTTTTCGCCTTGTTGCCATAGGAACCACCCTTCTTTGTGCGGGCATTGCTTTTCTTGGGACGTTTTTTTTCCTTGGAAGATCTCTTGCCCCTTCTTGGCCATATTTTTTGAGTATGGTCGTATCTGCCCTTGTTACGCAAATTATCCTTGTTTTTCTCATGCCTCGCATTGTTCGAGGGAAGTAATTTATGATTGACGTCGTTCTTGCTCCACGCGAGTACGTTACCTGGGGACCTTTCATGATTACTGATGCCAATCTTGGAGCACTTATTTCCACGTTTCTTCTCGTGCTTCTTGTTGCGTTTGGCATGAAGAAATTTACGTTGGTACCTACGCGTTTGCAGGTTATTGTGGAAGGTGCGATTGATGTGGTGTATAGCCGATTGCTTTCTGCATTTGGTAATGATAAGGATGTTCGTTCGTTTTTACCGCTGTTCGTTTCGTTGCTCTTTTTTATTTTTGTTGCGAATCAGCTCACGCTCATGCCGTTCATGTTTGATATTTTGTGGGGTGATGCGGCGCTTGTTCGTCAACCGACATCAGATTTATCTGGTACGATCGTTCTTGCTGCGCTTGTAGTGATTACTGCGAATATTTTGTCATTTCGTGCATCACCGTGGGGACATGCCCGTACGTTTTTTCCTCTTGATACCTTATTTCGTGCGCGATCATTTGGTGCATTTTTCCAAGCGTGTATCGATGTTGCACTTGGTCTTCTTAATATCATTGGTGAAATTGCAAAGGTTATTTCACTTTCTTGCCGTTTGTTTGGAAATATTTTTGCAGGAAATGTTATCGTTCTTGTTTTGGCGGGCATTACCGCGTTTACGGGATACATTGTCCCCATTCCATTTCTCGTATTGAGTATCTTTTCTGGCCTTGTGCAGGCCTACGTATTTACTGCACTTTCTATGGAATTTACGCTTGGTCCTGTGCTTGGTGCGCGTGCGTATCGTGAGGCGGTGAAAAACTAATTTGCATTTTTTCACAAAGCCTTCATACTATATTCGTCTTAAAATTATTTTTTCCATTTTATGGATGCAGAAGCAGCACGTTACATGGCAGCAGGTCTTTGTATGGGTATTGGTTCTATCGCACCAGCACTTGCCGAAGGTTTTGTTGCAGGAAAGGCAATGGAATCCATCGGTCGTAATCCAGAGGTAAGCGATAAAATCACCCCAACCATGATTACCGCAATGGCAATTTGTGAATCTACGGGTATTTACGCACTTATCATCTCTCTTCTTATTCTCTTCGTCGCGTAAGCGAATTTTGCCAAGGTATGGAAGCTTCGGGTATTGCAAAGCTCGGCATTAACTGGCAGAGCATGCTGCTCTACTTCGTGAACTTTGGCGTTCTCTTTTTCGTGCTCAGGCACTTTTTAGGAAAAAAGGTGCTCGTTCTTTTGGATGAACGGAGAAATCGTATTGCCGAGAGCGTTGAAGCCGCGGATCGTTTAAAGAAAGAGGTTGAGCAAGAGCGTGGTCGATTGGCCGAGGAAATGCACGAGCTTCGTACGCAGTTTGCATATGAGACTTTGCAAATGCGCAAAGGCTTGGAAGAAGAGCGGGCAAAGGCACTTGCACATGTAGAAGAGTACCGCGCACAAGCGCTTGCCCAGGTTGAGGCAGAGGCAAAAAGTGTTCGCGCGCGCATGTTTTCCGATATGCAAGAGGAAATTCGTTCCGTTGTTGCTGAAATGACCTTGCGTATTCTTGGAGATCGTATTTCTTCAGAGGATATTGATCGAGCTGCACATAATTCGCGGAAGTCGGTATGATGACTGATGTTTTTTGCGCCTATTTGCTCGATACATGGAATAATTCCTCGTCTGTTGAGCGAGATCCTCTTTTCCTTTCTGTTCTTGCGGGGAGGATGTCTTTTGGGGCTGCGATCAAAAAGGCGAGATTTCGCTCTCATGAATTCGTATTGCTTTTTGCAAGTTTTCTTGAACGGCCCGATCTTGCTGAAAGAAAAGCTTACCCGCTTTTTTTCCAGGCACTTGATCGCGTTGCTCGTGTTACTCAGGCTGATGAACGGAAGAGGATTCATTGGGATCGTGAATGCCTTTTGTTTGCTCAGGCATTGGGAAGGTCGGTTACTCGGTTGCAAGTTGCATCTTCTGCGCAGGCACCGTCTTATTCATTTGGGACATTTGTGCGTGTGTATCGACAGCTTTTAGGAGGTTCGCGTACGTTTCATCATAGCTCGCTTCTTGATGCGAGTTGGATAGGTCGTGTACGTGCATTCACTCAACGAATTACGTTCTAGTATGGATATTTCCCCCCAAAAAATTAGTGAAGCATTCGCTCAGGCGCTTGCCCGTGATACGGCCGAGCAGCAGGTAGATCGTGTTGGTGTTGTCGAAACCATGAAAGATGGTGTTGCGCGCATTGTCGGTATTTCCGGTGTGGTAATGGGCGAGGTGCTTGAAGTACACGATGGCGCCCCTGTTCGTCTTTTGGCCATGGATATTGATACTGAAGGGGTATATGCCCTTGTTCTTGATACCGCGCAAGAGGTTCGCGAAGGTACTGCGGTCCGTGCTACGGGTGAGCGTCTTTCGCTTCCGGTTGGCGATGCGTTGTTTGGTCGAGTTGTTGATCCGCTCGGTCGTCCGCTTGATGGGCTCGGGGAGGTGAAAACTGCTCAGCGTGGATTTTTGGAATCTCCTGCTCCTTCGGTTATGGAGCGAAAGAGCGTGCACGAGCCTTTGCAAACTGGAATTTTGGCTATTGATGCCATGATCCCTATTGGTCGTGGTCAGCGTGAGTTGATTATCGGTGATAGAAAAACGGGAAAATCGAGTGTTGCATTTTCTACCATTCTTGAACAAAAGAAAGCGGGTGTTTTCTGTATTTATGTAGCTGTTGGTCAGCGCGAAGCTGCGGTTGCTGAGTTCGTTGAGCGTCTTCGTCAAACGGGTGCTCTGTCGTATACGGCGGTTATTTCCGCGAGTGCATCTGCTCCGGCGACGTTGCAGTATCTTGCGCCGTACGCAGGTGCCGCTCTTGGCGAATACATTATGCGTTCCGGTCGTCATGCAGTAGTTATTTATGACGATCTTTCCAAGCATGCGGTTGCGTACCGTGAAGTTTCGCTTCTTTTGCGCCGTCCGCCAGGACGTGAGGCATATCCTGGAGATGTTTTCTTCTTGCATTCGCGGCTTTTGGAGCGCGCTGCAAAGCTCTCTGATGAGTTGGGTGGAGGATCTCTCACTGCGCTTCCGATCATTGAAACTCAAGCAGGCGACGTTTCTGCTTACATTCCTACGAACGTCATCTCTATCACCGATGGTCAGATCTTCCTTGATCGAAGTTTGTTTAATTCGGGTATTCTTCCCGCGATCAACATTGGTATTTCGGTTTCTCGTGTGGGAGGTGCCGCGCAAACAAATCTCATGAAGAAGGTTTCCGGATCTTCAAAGCTTGAATTGGCGCAGTATTACGAATTGGCGGCATTCTCTCAATTCGCGAGTGAGCTTGATGATAGTGCTCAGCAGCAGCTTCGTCGCGGAGAGCGTGTGGTAGAGGTTCTGAAGCAAGGCGCTGATCAGCGATATGCGGTTTGGGAGGGTTCACTCTTGTTGTACGCGGTTTCTCAGGGTTATTTTGATTCTATTCCTCGTGGAGATGTGCTCCGTGTAAAGGACGCGTTCCTTTTGCAAGTTGCTCGCAGTGAGAAAGATCTTGTTGATCGACTTGAAACGCAGCCGGTCTTGAATGATGAAGTAAAATCTCGATTTGCCGAACTCTTGAAGAAGTATCCGGCGCAGTCGTATGTCGTTGCTTGATTTGCGCAAGCAAATTACCGCGACCGTGAATACCAAGGCGATTACGAAAGCCATGCAATTGGTCGCGGCAAATAAGATGAAAACGTTCGTACGCGAGGCACATGCCGCGCGCGCGTACTTTCATGAACTTGAACGGGGATATTGTGAGGTTTCTTCTCTTGTATCTTCCGATGCATTGCCTGTGCTTTCCGGAGAAAAGACGCTCTTCATTTTGTTTACTTCGGATAAGGGTCTTTGTGGTGCGCTCAATATGCGGGTCATGAAAGCGCTTCTTGCATCTGATGCATGGCGGTCAACACCTGAGCATCAACGCGTCGTCATTACTTTTGGTAGAAAAGGATACGATCAGGCGCGACGACTTAAAATGCGGATTGATAAGCACATTCTTCGCGCTCCCGAGTCGTTGAACGCACAACTTGCTTGGCGTTTCTTTGGAGAGGTTCTTGATAGCATTATTACGGGGAATGTTGGCGCGGTTTACGCTGCACATCCTGTGCATGAGACGGCATTTTCGTTCCGCGTGCAGGTTACGCGCATTTCTCGTGATCCTGATCAGCGCGTTTCGCTTGATGCACGAGATGCCGCGCGGGCAGAGCGTGCACTTGTCGAACCTTCTCATACTGACTATCTTCGAACGCTTGAAAAGCGCATGCTTGAAGCGAAGATCATTGCTTCAGTTGCGGAGTTAAAGGCAACGGAATACTCTTCCCGCATGGTTGCCATGCAAAAGGCGACTGATGCTGCTACGGAACGCATTGCTACGCTTACTACGGCGTATCACAAGGCTCGACAATCACTCATCACTCAAGAACTCGCTGAGCTCTCTGCAGCCGGTGAAGCTATGACTTCTGCATATGCCTACGAAATCCCCCTCATCAACGCGTAAATCTGTTTCATCTCACAGCACAGGCAGCGTTTCTCGCATTTCCGGTGTTGTTGTCGATGTTTTCTTTCCTACACACGTTCCTCAAAAGTATCACGCTCTTTTTATTCCTTCGCTTTCGCTTTTCCTCGAGGTGCAGTCGCACTTGGGCGACGGCCAGGTTCGTACGATTGCTTTGCAGTCTACTGATGGCTTGGCGGTCGGTACGTCGGTTGAAGATACCGGTGCCCCTCTCTCTGTTCCTGTAGGAAAAGAGGTGCTTGGTCGTATTTTTAACGTCGTTGGCGATCCTATTGACGGTCTTGAAGCACCGACAACTGCTGAACGCCGTTCCATTCATCAGGCTCCTCCTGCGCTTACTGAACAAAGTGGCAAAGTTGAGATTTTTGAAACCGGTATTAAAGTCGTTGATCTTCTCGCGCCTTTTATTAAAGGTGGAAAGGTTGCGCTTTTTGGAGGTGCCGGAGTGGGGAAGACGGTTATTATGCAGGAGCTCATTCACAATGTAGCGATGAAGCATGGTGGATATTCGGTTTTTGCAGGTGTTGGTGAGCGTACTCGTGAAGGTAATGACCTGTATCATGAAATGAAAGATTCCGGAGTGTTGAGCAAGCTTGCGATGGTGTTCGGACAAATGAATGAACCACCGGGAGCTCGTATGCGTGTTGCGCTTACGGGATTGAGTATGGCAGAGCATTTCCGTGATGAAGGAAAAGACGTACTCATGTTCATTGATAATATTTTCCGCTTTACCCAGGCAGGTGCTGAGGTATCTGCGCTTCTTGGTCGCCTTCCTTCTGCGGTGGGTTATCAGCCGACGTTGGCAACAGAAATGGCTGCAATGCAGGAGCGCATTGCTTCTACGAAGAAGGGTTCTATTACTTCGATTCAGGCGGTGTATGTTCCGGCGGATGACCTTACCGATCCAGCTCCTGCAACGACATTTGCTCACCTTGATGCAACGGTTACCCTTTCTCGTAAACTTGCATCGATGGGGTTGTATCCTGCGGTCGATCCTCTTGATTCAACTTCTTCCGCGCTTAAACCTGCGGTTGTTGGTGACGAGCATTATCAGGCTGCAACGGGTGTGCGCCGCGTGCTTCAGCGTTATAAGGAATTGCAAGATATTATTGCTATCTTGGGTATGGATGAGCTTTCCGAAGAAGATAGGCTCACGGTTGCTCGTGCGCGCAAAATTCAGCGTTTCCTTACGCAGAACTTTTTCGTTGCCGAGCAGTTTACCGGTACGCCAGGGCAGTTTGTTGCGCGCGAAGAAACGGTTCGTGGTTTCTCGGGAATTCTGCATGGCGATTATGACCATATTCCTGAGCAGCATTTTTACATGGCGGGCACTATTGATGAGGTTATTGCTCGGCATGAAGGGGCTTCTCAGGCGTAGCGTATGCGTTGCGAGCTTATTACTCCTTCAGCTTCGTTCGAGCGCACGTTTACGGACGTGCGTTCGGTCCGAGGTGCTTCACAAACCGGAGCGCTAGAAATTTTTTCCGGTCACGTGCCTTTTTATGCAACGGGGAACGCTTCGCCTTTGCATGTTCTTCAGCAAGATGGGCGTGAGGAAATTTTCCTTCTCCTTCGTCCGACATATCGGGTCTGGCAAGATGAACAGGGGGAGACGGTGGTTACGGTGGCTGCACAACAGGCTTTTTTGCGTGAAGTAGATGTTCACATTTCGTTGCGTACGTATGTTGAGCGTTTGCGTGAGATACTTTCTACGCATGAAGCCTCATCGCATGAGAAGATCTTTTTAGAGGAAGAGCTTCTGCTCACTTCAAAACTGGTTCAGGATGAAAAATAAAAAAATCTCCAGAAATATTTCTGGAGATTTTTTTATGCTACGAAAGAGCGGAGATCAACCTTCTTTCCTTCCGCGAGCCACTTGTTGAGGGTGCGGAGTGCACGACCGGTTACCAATACCTTCATTGCCTTTCCTGTTGCAGGATTGATGACCGTTTTCTTTTGCAGATTCGGCATCTGGCGGCGCTTGGTTTTGCGGTTGGAGTGCGAAACGTTGTTTCCAACGAGGGGCTTCTTGCCCGTAATTGCACAAACTTTAGCCATAAGAGAAAACTTTTTTATTTTGTCTCTTTCCGGCATGCTCCTTGAAAGTTTCGACGGCGTACGAAATAGTACGTCTTGACGATTCTTTCGGCGTCGCGAGCCGAAAATAGCTTAAAATAAAGAAAGTTTTTAAAATTAAGAACGCAAATACTGTATCTTATCTGGGAAAATTTGGCAAGTAAACAGGGTATACTATCCCCATATGCGTTCTTCGTTTGTAGGGAGGGAGGGGGATGGGCTCGCGCACGTTGTTGCGGTGAGTATGGGATACGGGCACGAGCGTGCGGCTTTTGGCCTTCGGCATTTGGCGAAAGGAAAGGTAGTTCTTGCGAATGCGTACGAGGGTATTCCTCAGGGGGATCATTTTCTTTGGCATGAGGGAAGAAGGTGGTATGAACGTATCTCCCGGTTTAAGAAGGTGCCGATGATGGGGAAATGGGTCTTTGGCGCCATGGATCACTTGCAGCGCATTGATGACTTTTATCCTCGGAGAGACTTATCTGAGCCTACGCTTCAGTTGAGGCAGACGTATGGTCTTTTGCGGGGCAAGGGATGGGGAAGGCATCTGGTCGAGCAACTTGCAAAGGATCGGAAGCCGCTCGTCTCTACATTTATGACCCCTGCATTTGCGGCGGAAGAATTCGGGTATCCCGAAGATATTTATCTGGTTACTTGCGATGCTGATGTTAGTCGTGGATGGGCTCCCTTACGGCCCCAAAAAAGTCGTATCCAGTATATTGCTCCTACGGGAAGAGTTGCAGAGCGCTTACAGCTTTACGGAGTTCCTAAGAGGAATATTCATCTTACGGGCTTTCCTCTTCCTCCGGAAAATATTGGCGGTCAAGATCCGAAGACCCTTTTGCAGGATCTTAATCGTCGACTTTGTCTTCTTGATTCGCAAGGAGTCTTCGCGCAATGGGCATCTCCTATGCTTGCCGCTTCGCTTGGAGAAGGATTTTGTGAGTGGCCACGGAAGCGGGCTACCCCGCTCCATGTAGCTTTTGCAGTTGGTGGTGCTGGCGCACAGGTTGATCTTGGTATCGCGCTCCTTCGTTCGCTTGCAAAAGATATCCATGCAGGGCGGGTGGTTCTCACGCTTATTGCTGGAACGCTTGAGCATATTGGTAAACAATTTCTTGATGCAGTTCGTGCTGCTGATCTCGATCGGGCGCTTCAGACCGGAGGCGTTGTGGTCCTGTGCGAGCGCGAACGACATGTATATTTTACTGCTTTTGGAGATACGATGAGGAAAGTTGACGTACTTATCACGAAGCCTTCCGAACTTTCGTTTTATGTTGGTTTGGGCATTCCGCTTATTATGACCGAGCCGGTGGGAAGTCAGGAATTGTTTAATCGATCGTGGCTCTTTCAAGTGGGCGCGGGAGCGGATATGCTTGATCCCCATTTTGCGCATGAATGGCTGTGGGACTGGGTTGCTTCGGGCGCGTTAGCGCGTATGGCATGGATGGGATTTATGAATGCTCCCACGCATGGTGCATACCGTATTGAAGATCTTATTCGAGGAAAAACGGCAACTATGCACCCTTTGCCACTTATTGTGTAAGATAGGAACTCTTGTATAACACATGTCTTATGAAACTCACTCCTTCCCAGCAGCGTCTTCTTCTGAATCTTCAAAAACGTAAAGAGCGTGAGCGTTTGGGTTTATGTATCGTGGAAGGAGAAAAGTTTGTGCATGATGTAAAGGAATTTGTAGAATTTTCTTTTACTGATCGTGATACGCCCATTTTTAGAGAAATTATTACGACGGAAAATCCTCAGCGGAGTGCGGCTGTGGCGCGTATTCCAAAGTGGACCATGGAGGACGTTCTTGCCCGTTCCACCGTTCTCGTTCTTGATGCGGTGCAAGATCCAGGAAACGTAGGAACACTTTTGCGCCTTGCTTTGGGATTTGATGCGGGCATCATTCTTGTTGAGTCTGCGGAAGTATCAAATCCTAAGACGGTTCGTGCTTCAGCGGGCGCTCTATTTTATGCACCGTGGGTGACGGTGGGGCGAGAAGAAATAGAGGATGTTCTTCAGGACGCCGAGCGGCCGTTATATCGTCTCGAGTTGAAAAAAGGTGCAATTTCTCCAGAACAACTTCCTGAAGGGCAGCTTGTTCTCGTGGTCGGGAGTGAGGGGAAGGGTATTCGTATTGGCGCGCGAGGCACGTCGGTTGCCGTTCGTCACCATCCTCGTCTTGAATCTCTTAACGTCGCAGTGGCAACGGGGATTGTGTTACATGCGCGCTATCATGCTTAGTCTATGTTTTCTGTTCTCTCCCAACATGGCGACGCACGTACCGGGGTACTTTTAACGCAGTCAGGCGCTATTGAAACGCCGGTATTCATGCCTATTGCTACTGCTGGCGCAGTGAAGACGCTGACGGCTGACGAGGTAAAGAGTTTGGGTGCGTCGGTCATTCTTGGGAACACGTATCATCTCCTTCTTCGTCCTGGCGTTGAGATGCTTCGCAGGGTTGGGGGCATGAAGTCGCTCATGGGCTGGCATGGTCCGATGCTTACCGATAGCGGAGGGTATCAGGTGTTTAGTTTGGCAACGCTTAATGCGACAGATGAAGAAGGGGTGACGTTTCAGTCGCATCTTGATGGAGCTTCGATTCGTTTGACGCCAGAGATTTCGATGGATGTTCAAGCGGCGATTGGGTCTGATATTCGCATGCAATTCGATGATGTAGCCGCAGGAACCTCGCCACGACAGCGATATCAGGAGGCGATGGAGCGATCCTTGCGCTGGGCACGGGGATCAAAGGAGGCGTTTGAGAAGATTCTTGAGCAAGAGGGGAAGGGCTTTGATGAGTTTTCTGGTCGTCCGCTGTTGTTTGGCATAGTGCAGGGAGGAACGCACGAAGATTTGCGTCATTCTTCTGCGGTAGGACTTCGAGACATTGGTTTTGACGGGTATGCAATCGGCGGGCTCTCTGTTGGCGAGCAGCGAGAAGATGCGTTTCGGATTGCCAAGCGAACGGTGTGGGATTTACCGGTTGAGCAGCCGCGTTATTTTATGGGAGGAGGCATGCCTGAGGAGATTGTGTATTACGTTTCGGTGGGCGTTGATATGTTTGATTGTGTACTTCCGACGCGTAATGCACGTCATGGACAGCTGTTTGTGTGGAAAGGGGAGCCTGAAGGATGTGTTCGGGAAGCATTTCATCGTGCGCAAGAAGGTGCCGCAGATACGCGCATCGCTGAGGCGCTTTATGAGAAAATCAATATTACCAATGAACGGTTTACCGCGGATCTCGCTCCGATCGATTCGTATAGTGATATGCCGACATCGCTTCATTTTTCACGCGCGTATTTGCGACATCTCTTCCGTACCGGCGAAGTACTCGGTCTTCGTTTAGCTACTGCGCAAAATATTCGGTTTTATATCCGCATGATGGAGGAGCTTCGAAAGGTTATTCGAGAAGGGGGAGCGTAAGAATGCTATACTTCCCGCATATGGCAATGGGGGAAGTGTTAGGCGCGGTGGGAATAACGGCGGTTAAAGATGTCGTTCTGTTTCCATTATGGTGGTACACCAAGGGCATCGTGTACATGCTTGATAAGCTTTGGCTCTCTGCGCGACGGCAGTCGGCGAATTTTGCAGTCGGTATTTGGATTAAGAATCTTTTTGTTCCCATGTACGGTCAATACGATTGGCAGGGGCGTATTATTAGTTTTGTAGTGCGTTTAGTGCAGATTATTGTGCGGTCGATCGCGTATAGTATTTGGCTTATGATCCTTGCTCTTCTTGCGGTTGTGTATTTAGTTATTCCGCTCATTTTCATAGGAGGAGTTGTTTTTCATGCTGATCTTGCCGTATGAGTATCCCGCTTTCTCCTCAAACTCCTGCACTGCGAGTTGGGCAGCAGATTTTTCATGCCGCTCTTGTTTTTGATGAGCAGATGATCATGGAACGTCGCGCTCATAAACGGGCGAGAGAGGTGCTTGCGAGCTTAGCGTGGGGGGTGGGTCTTTTTGGTCTCGTCGGAGCCGTGGCGACGTTTGTTCTTTCCGGTGCTCTTGAAGATGCGTTTACGGTTTCTTATTGGCTTGACGGAGGTCATCCTCCGGTAGCTCTTCTTGCGGCCAGTGGACTTTTGTTGTGTTACGCCTGGTATCGGCATGCGGCCAATGAGCGCAAGAATCTTTTTTTGTTTGGTGATGATCGTGCACTGGGCATGGTCGGAGAATCACGGGCAAAGCCTTTGTGGGATGCTGCAGAAGAGGACGCGCAGCGCGTGCTTGAAGATGCATATTTGCTTGCGCTTCGTATGAAGCATGCGGTAGTTACTCCAGTACATCTTTTTTCTACATCATTTGCTACTTCTCGCGTACAGACGTTGTTTGCGCGTCTTGGCATTTCCTTTGAGGAGGTAAAAGACGCGCTTAGACGTAAATTGCAGGAAACTCCTCAAGGACAAGCGGTCTTTGAAAGAAACGCGCAGATTCTTTTTGCGCGTGCCGCTGCAGAAGCATTTGATCATAAGCGTCCTCAGATCACTGCACTCGATATTTGCGCCGCCTCATTTTCGGAAGAACCTTTTTTGCAAGATCTTCTTGCGGAAAAACATGTGGATGTTGATGCGTTTCGTCATGCCGTTGCCTGGCTCGCCATGCAGGATCAGCTTGTTACTCGCTATCGCGCGTTTCGTGAGGCGGCGGCTTTTAAACCGACCACAAACATGGATCGTGCAATGACCGCCCAAGCTTCTCCATTTTTAGATGCGGTATCGGAAGACTTTACGCGCAAAGCGGTTTTTGGAGGAATGGGGTTGACGGTTGCGCGTGATCAGGAGACCACGGCGATTTTTCGGGCGATTGAAGGAGGGGGGAAAAGCGTCGTGCTTGTGGGCGAGCCTGGCGTAGGAAAGATGGCGATTATTGAAGGTATCGCGAGTCTCATGGTTGAAGAAAAAGTTCCCCGCATCTTGCAAGATAAGCGTCTTTTACGTTTAGATCTTCCTCGCATTGTGAGTGCGCAAGGAGGTCAGGGAGCTGGTGAGCGTCTCTTATATGCGCTTAATGAAGCGGCACATGCAGGAAATGTGGTTTTGGTGTTGGAAGATGTGCATCAGCTTGTGGGAGCGGGCGGACAGGGCATCGATCTTGCTTCCATTTTGGCGAGCGAACTTTCCAAGGGATATACCTTCGCGCTTTGTACTTCGACGCCAAGTGCATATGCGCAGCATCTTGAGCGTTCGGTTCTTGGTCCTCGATTAGAACGCGTCAGCGTTCAAGAGCCTGAGATTGATAAGGCGATGCGCATGGTTGAGGCGAATGTTGGTTTCATTGAGCATGAACGAGGCGTTGTTTTTACGTATAAAGCCCTTGATGCGGCAGTGCGGCTCTCTTCTAAATTTGTTGCAGATACTGCGCTCCCTGAAAAGGCGCTTACGCTTTTGCGGGAATCTGGTGCGCGTGCAAAAGGGAGGGGAGGAGTGCCTTGTTGGGCGACGCATGAAGATGTTGCCGCTATTGTTGAAGAGAAGACGCATGTGCCCGTTTCTGCAATTGCGCAAGACGAGACTGCGAAGTTGTTGAATTTAGAAGAGAAAATTCGTGAACGGGTGGTTGGGCAGGAAGATGCGGTGAATGCGGTTTCATCTGCGATTCGTCGTGCGCGAACGGCGATGCGTGCTCAAAATCGACCTATTGCGAATTTTCTGTTTCTTGGACCTACGGGTGTGGGAAAGACTGAGCTCGCAAAGGCCACTGCTCAGGTATTTTTTGGCGATGAATCACGGATGATTCGTTTTGATATGTCTGAGTATCAGAATAAGGAATCGGTTGCGCGGTTGATTGGAGGAAATGGAGAGGCGGGCCTTTTGACCGAAGCGGTTCGTAAGGCGCCTTTCTCTTTGGTATTACTCGATGAGTTGGAGAAGGCGCATCCTGATCTTTTGAACGTTTTTTTGCAAGTCATGGATGATGGTCGTTTGACGGATGGTCTTGGCCGTACGGTTGATTTTACGAATGTTATTCTCATTGCAACGTCGAATGCGGGGACGCTGTATATTCAAGACGAAGTAGCAAAAGGAAGTTCTCTTGCGGTTATCAAAGAGGGTCTTATGGAAACCGAACTTCGTACGACGTATCGTCCAGAGTTTTTGAACCGCTTTGATGACGTCATCGTGTTTCATCCACTTACGTCTGAAGATGTGGTTGCCATTGCCTACTTAATGTCTGCGAGTATTGCGAAGCGTCTTTCGGAAAAGGGTATTCTTTTGCAAGTTACCGATGCGGCAGTGCATGATCTTGCTGCAATGGGGTACGATCCAAAATTTGGCGCACGTCCTCTGCGTCGTGTGATGCAGGATAAGATAGAGAATGGTTTGGCTGATCTTCTTTTGCGCGGTGCGGTAGCGACGCGTGATACTGTTGTGGTTGATAAGGGTGTTGTTCTTCGCGTTGAAAAGGCAAAGGCGTTGTAGAAAGAGGGGAGTAATCCGGCGAGTAGCCGGACGGGAGGGAGTAGGGGGAGTGAGGGGATTGGATTTCATTCAGCACGAGATTCCTCGTTTGAAGGTTCTTTGAGAACTACAAGATCTGCTTGAGGGAAAGAAAGGGAGCTGAGAGGGATGGTTTTTTCTCGGATTGCTCCGATCCAATAGGTTTTCCGTTCAATGAATCCAATTTCAAAATGTTCTTCAGAAAGGATGCATTCAAGGGTGAGGGCGTAGCTTTCATCTTCGGTGTAAAACCAAAAGCGGTCGTCATCTCCGGTTCGTTCAAGATCCATGCATTTTCCGAGGATATATTCATTTTCATTCGCCTCAAAGCGTGTTCCGGGAACACAGGCGGTCTTCAAACGCTGTGCAAGATCCTCTGAAATGAGGATGGTCCCATCAATATTGCGTGCCCACATAGATAGTATTTAGTTTGACGTCTTCTCTTTAAAATGTCTACTCTGCTGTATGCCTTTGTGGATTTATCCTGTTATTTTAGCAGCATTTGCCTGCTCTGCTGGAGGGGTTTTTTTCTGTATGAATCTTGCTCAACAGTGGAAGGTTTTGGATGTGCCGGCATTACCGAAGAAGGTCCATGATGTTCCTACCCCTTTATGGGGAGGTGTTGCTCCTTTTCTTCTCTTTATCCTTTTTGCAGGAGTGGTAGAGCTAACCACAGGATTTTTTACCTCTGGTTCACTTGCTTCTCAAACTCTGTGGGGATTTTTTGGTGCACTTCTCATTTTGGTTGGAGGGGGCATGTGGGATGATGTGAAGGCGCTTCCTCCGCGTGTTTCTTTTTTATTTCCTTTTCTTGCCGCTCTTCTTGCGGTTGCAGCGGGAATGGGAGTGAGCAAGGTTACCAATCCTTTTGGAGGTGCTTTTGTGGTCGCGTCATCTCTTTCGGTGGTTATTACTTTTTTGTGGCTATTGGGCGTAACGTACACCACTAAGCTTTTAGATGGCGTAGACGGTCTTGCAACGGGCGTGGGGATGGTTGGTGCGGTGATGATTGCGGCGCTTACGTTAAGCGAACGTTGGTACCAGCCGGATATTGCCCTTCTCTCTCTTCTTTTTTTTGCGGTTCTTCTCGGGTTCTTTTTATGGAATAGCGCACCTGCGAAGATTTTTCTTGGCGAAGCCGGGAGTACCGCGATTGGGTTTACTCTTGGCGCCCTCGCCGTGATGGGAGGAAGCAAATTTGCAACGCTTTTGCTTGTTGTTGGTCTTCCAGCGCTTGATGTGGCCTTTGTGATGGTGCGAAGAATTTTGGTGAGGAGATCGCCTTTTCAAGGAGGGGATGGGTTTCATTTTCATACGGTACTTCGGAAATGTGGATGGTCTGCACGCAAGATTGTTGCGCTCTACATGGCCACCGCTTTTATTTTTGGAGCAACTACACTTCTTTTTGTTTCTTGGCAGAAGCTGCTTGCGTTGGCAGTTTTGGGGGGTGGCGCTCTTGTTGCCATGATTGTTTTTGCAAGAAAGGCAGAGGGATAGCTTTTTTTGGGAGATTTGCTACCCTTGTGCTGCCCAATTTCAAGGAGGGCAGGATCATGAGTCTGTATCAGCTTCGTACGGTTTCTCTGGACGATCTCCGTTCCATTGGTTCCGGCGTTCTCGTTCGGCAGATTCTCCGGGATGATTTCCTCCTGGTCGAGGGGGCTGCATCGGAGCAGCTCATGGACGACGCTGAGGGTCTCACTCAGCGTCTGTTCACCGAGTGGTCTCTCTGGGAGCTGGAGGAGCGGTACGGTCGTCCCAGTCTCCGTCGCCAGCGTGGTCTCACGGCCAAGCTGGGTGTGGAGCAGGCGGCTGCTCGCCCGGGTGAGAAGGAACGTCCTCCGGGGGACATGAAGGTCTTCGGCATGTTCCGGATGGAAGAATGGCCTGACAACATGGCCGTGGATGCGCCGTTCGGTCCCAACCTCTGGCCGGATGAGATCTTGCCGGAATTCAAGCCGGTCATGCTGCGGCACATGCAGGCGCAGATGGATGTCTACATGGCGGTGCTCGGTGCTCTGGAGGAGGCCTATGGCTTCTCGCAGGGTTTCCTGCAGCGCATGGCACGTGGCGCTGAATCTGTCGCTCGCAACATCTTCTACCCGGGGTCTGATCTCCTTGCGCAGTGGGGGATCGAGGTTCCGGAAGGTGCACTGCAGTCTGCTCCGCACGAGGACATCAACGGCTGTACCGTGCTTCGGCTCAACAAGGGGTTGTATCTTCAGCGCCATGATGAATGGAAGCGGGTGGATACCTCGAACCGCAGGGCCTTTGGGGTCAATGTCGGTGAGATGATCTGCAAGGTGGCCGGGATCGATGATCTTGTCCCCACCACGCACTGCGTCGGTGCGCCTCCAGGTGTTTTCGACCCTGAAGCCGAGATGCTCCAGCGGATGCCGCGTGTGGCCATTCTGCTCTTCGGTCACTTCCTTCGTTCGACTGAGCTCAGGCCTGGTCTTCGAACGGGGGACTGGTTCGACCAGCGTATTCAGGAGATCACCCAGGGTTGAGGAGGGAGCCCGTGTTTCGTCGAGGGGAGTGTTTCTGGCCTGAAGAAGGCTGGGGACGCTCCCCGTTGAGTTTCTGGAGAAAATTTGGCATGCTTTTTATCGAAAATATGACGATGAAACAAAAAATTCTTGCAGGAAGCATGCTTCTCTTGGTGAGCGTTGCGGGTTTTATAGCTTGGTCGTTTCAGACGTCTGTCGAACGTATTTCTATTAATGGTACTGAGTTTACCGTGCGTGTTGCCGAGCGACCTTTTGCGCAAAAGAAGGGTTTATCGGGATATACTGAGGAGAGTTTGCAGGAAGAGGGGATGCTTTTCTTGTTTTCTGAAAGTAAAGTGCGAGAGTTTTGGATGAGGGGCATGGAGTTTGATCTTGATATTTTATGGATTGCTGATGGAAAGATTGTGGCGATTGATCGAGATGTTGATGCGCCTTATTCGCGCAATGACGAGCCTGAGCGCGCTACGTCTAGTCCGTTAAAAGTGAATGCGGTTTTGGAGCTTCCTGCCGGAAAGGCCGATGAGTTGGGTCTTGTGGAAGGTATGACCATGGTGGTTCTCGAATAAAAAGGCAAATCACAGCCATTTTCTTGACGATTTGGGACGAGAATGCTATAGTCTTGCCGTCAATTCTTAGCGGTTTGTCCAGGGTATGCAAGTCTTATAGACATCGTTTATAAGCACCCGCGCAACCAATTTCTATGATGCACGCAGTTATTACCACCGGCGGCAAGCAATACCTCGTTGCTGAAGGTGAAACCATTCAGGTAGAAAAGCTTACGGCTGAAGCTGGTGAAAAGATCCAGTTTGATGCCATGCTTGTTACCAATACGGAAGGTACGGATGTACGCGTTGGAACTCCTCTTGTTTCTGGCGTAAAAGTAAGTGCCGTTGTTGCTGAGCATGGTCGCGGAGAGAAGATCTCTGTAATTAAGTACAAGCGCAAGGCTCGTTACCGCCGCAATGTTGGTCATCGTCAGCCATTTACGATGCTTACCATCGAAAAGATTGCATAAAAAATTCCCTTCGGATATATCCGAAGGGAATTTTTATTTTCGTAGTGAGGAAGAGATTTTCCAGTAGCCTGAAGGTAGATGAACTCGTGTAATGCCAAAATGTGTTTTGAAGTTGGAGAGGCCCCACCAGGGATCAAGGCGAGAGGTGTGAGGTCCGACCATGAGGCCAAAGTTTCCTGCGCGGTATCCGCGTTCTTGGAGGAGAGCGAGCCAAGTATGGACGAGCCCGGTCATGGGTTGAAGTTTTGCAGCTTCCGGGAGAAAATATCCCATGATGTACATACTTTCTTTACTCTCTTCGTCGTTTGCCGCAACAAAGCACGCGATGCGTTTCCCTTCCTTATTTTCGGCGACAAAGATATCGATATTTTCTGGATCAATGGTCAGACGATAGGCAACGATGCGTGCGAGGGCGAGACTCATGGTGCGCGGCACTTGCGAGCGGAGCATGTCTGTTTCGAGATCTTCATATGTTCCCAAACGTACGCTACATTCTGCTTTATAAAATGTTTTCAGGTGCCGTTTTGCATGTGTTGACCATGTCGTGGTGACGTCGGTATTAGAAGTAATGTACGCAATTCCATGGTGTGAATGATTTCCAAGGGGAAGCCAAGAAGTCCGGTCTTTTTTGAGGGGCCAGATGCCTGGTGCCCATTCGTCGATGGTTATCCAAGATGGGGATGGGGGGTGGGGTGTAGGGGGTTTGCCATTTTTTGTATAGTGACGACGCCACGTGAACAGGCGTGAGGAGAAAACGGTATCGGTGTAGCCATTTTTTAAGGTGGTCGTTGGAGGCATCCCTCTTCGGTGCCAGCTGGATGATCTCCAGGCGTGTTTATCATTTGTAAGGATGTGGCACACATCATGAACAAAGGTGAGACGATCCATACATGCCAATAGTTGATGCGTAGTACTGTATGCGTTTGCGTGGAAGATGGGCAATTGTATTATCCACTTCGCGGAGGATGTCTTGGTGCGTGTATACGTTGATAAAGGTAAAATCGGAATGCGCAATGACGTGCTGCAGAAAAGGGAGTTTTCTTACGCAAGGTGCTACATCTGCTCCGGTGAACAGATCAATGCAGGTTATGTTGGTGTGGGGCATCGTTTTTGTCCATATTTCCGCATCTGCTTCGATGAGGGTCGTGTTATTTTCTGAGGTCAGGCTTTGTTCCGCGATGTTTTTGAGGGTGGAGTCCCATTCAATGCCGGTGATATTTGCGGAAGGAAATTTTTTGGCCGCAATACGGAGCGCCCCACCTGTTCCGACTCCCAGGAAAAGTATCGAAGAAGGGGAGAATTTTTTTGGAAGCGTGCGTAGGGCAGTTTTCCAGAGGCTATTCATGTACGATCCAGATTGCTCTGTTCCATCTTCTGCGAGGAGGCGTTGTGAATTAAAAAACTTCACGAGACGCATGCGCCCGTTGCGCGTGTCGAGTTCGTGAAGTTCTTTCCAGGCCATGGTTATTTATTCAATGTCTCCAAGCCATGTGCGCATGTCTTCGATTTCTGCAGATTGGGTTTCAATGATCTTTTCTGCAAGTGCTTTCATTTCCTCTCGTGTCGTTGTGTGGAGGAGCATTTGTGCCATCATGACTGCCATTTCATGGTGAGGAATCATTTGCTGTAAGAAAGTTTCGTCGATATTCTTCGCATTTGAAAGTGCGGCAAGATCTCCTGACATGGTTCCCATATGCATGGATCCCATGCCATGCATAGAGATGAGCGGGCTTTTTTCCGGGATATCTTTCCCGAACCATGTTTTGTACCATGCGCGCATCTGGGTAATTTCTTCTTCTTGTGCATCGATGATTGATTGTGCAAGGTTTCTGACTTCTTCGGTTTTTGCTTTCGCAAGTGCAATTTTCGCCATTTCGATTGCTCCTTCGTGATGAGGGATCATTTCTTCAATGAAGACCGCGTCAATGGAGCTGTCGGCGGAGCTTTCGGTCGTCGTTTTTCGGTACCAGAAGAAATCGTCGCGGGCAACAATAATGATGCCGCTGGTGATAACGCCGATGAGTATGCCGATGAGGAGAGGAGGGGCGAATGAGGGTTTCATAAACTGGAGAGGGGAGTAAGGGGAGTAGGGGGAGTAAAGGGAGTGGGGGGGTTGGGTGTGGAGGAATTTGATTGAACATGGTCAATATCTTCACGTTTCACTTCTGCCTTGCAGTGCGCTTAAGAGCGTTACTTCATCAGCATACTCAATATCTGCGCCCATGGGGAGGCCGCGAGCAAGACGAGTAACTTTTCTTTGGAACGGTTTTAGTATACGGGAAAGATACATGATTGTTGTTTCACCGTGCACATCGGGGGAGAAGGCGAGAATGATTTCTTTTATTTCTGAAGAAGACTCTATGCGTTTGAGGAGTTCCTTTATGTTCAATGTTTCCGGAGTTCTGCCATCAACAGGATTGAGCGTGCCTCCCAGAACGAAATACTTTCCTGTGAATGCTGCAGTCGCTTCCATGGTTGCGACATCGCGAGACTCGGCGACAACACAAAGCTGGTGTTTGTTGCGTTGGGTATTTCGGCAGATTTCACAGACAGCTCCTTCGCTAAATGCAAAACACGACTCACATGTTTGCACGTTCGCTAATTCAGCAAGCGCTTTTGCAAATGACGCGATGTCGTGTTTTGTGAAATGGAGAACCGCAAATGCGTACCGCAGGGCGGTCTTTGGGCCAACGCCCGGCAATTTCCCTAGTGCGCTAGCAGCGTTACGAATGGGCGCGGGGAAGTTTCTCACATCCTACTGACCCATCATGTTTTTGATGGCTTCGAGACCGCCTCCCATCTCTTGCATCTTTTTCATGAGTTCGCTTTGGAGTTTTTTATTTGCATCGGTGATGGCATCTTTCACGCCTTCCTCGATCTTTGTTTTTTCCATGCCTTCTTCAATTTGTACGCCGAGTACCTCGTGGCTTCCGTTAAAGGTGATGAGTACTTTTCCGCTTGCGCCAGAACCGACGACAATGACCTCATCAAGCATTTCTTTCATCTGCTTGGCCTGATCGCGCATGTCTTTGAATTGTTTGAGTTTATTAAACATAGAAGAACGATTTATTTTGCCTCTTTTGGCCCCTATTTATTATTACTTGAACAAAGGTAGTTTAAAGGAAAGCCTGTTTTTCGGAAACCCTTCTTGTGCACGGTTTTTTGGGATTTTATTTATATAAATCCCAGAAAATGCTCTTTTTTCGAGCGGCCTGACGTCTCAAAGAAATGATTTTATACAAGCAAATTTGACGATTCGGTTTCTCATGACGAACGCTTGGCTTTTATGCGGTGGCTTTTTTGGGTGCAAAGCCTTTTGGAGGGATGCCTGGAGGAAGATTGGTGTTCTCGGAAGCAGGTGTTGCGGGTGAACCGTTAGGAGAGGTTGCGAATGTTGAAGGATTTCCTCCGTTTTTCGGAAGAGCGTTTGCGGGGAGTTGGGTACTGTGGCGCGTATCGAGATTTTTGAAGCTTGCGCGTGCGCCGTCCCAGAAGAGTTTTACGACGCCAGTAGGACCGTTACGGTGTTTGGCGATGTGTACTTCTGCGGAAGCTTTTTCTTCTGGTGTGAGTTCTTCAATTTGATAGTTACGGTCTGCGGCTTTTCGGTACAAAAACATGACGACGTCAGCGTCTTGCTCAATAGATCCCGAGTCACGGAGGTGTGAAAGGCGAGGAATTGCTGGTTTTGTCATTTCGACCGCACGAGAAAGCTGTGCAAGGGCGAGGACTGGTACGTTTAATTCGCGCGCGATCTGTTTGAGACCACGGCTGATTTCCGCAACTTCTTGCACGCGGTTATCGCTTTTTCGATTGCGACCTTCCATGAGCTGTAAGTAGTCGACGACGATCATGGAGAGGCCGTGCTCGGTTTGTAAGCGACGTGCTTTGGTACGAATCGCCATGACCGAGGCTGCAGAAGAATCATCAATATAAATTGGGGCTTCGGAGAGTTTTCCGAGTGCATCACCAATTTTTGGAAAGTCGTCCTCATGTTCGGAAAGGCGTCCGGTACGCAGTTTCCAGAGATCCACTCCTGCTTCCGCACAAATTAAACGATCAACGAGCTGTTCTTTTGACATTTCCAAGCTGAAGAAGCCCACGGGGAGTTTTGTGCGGAGAGCGACGTTACGGCAGAGGTCGAGTGCGAAGGATGTTTTACCGACGGAAGGACGAGCAGCGAGAATAACAAGGTCGGAACGCTGGAGGCCTGCGAGGAGATTATCAAGACCAGTGAAGCCGGTAGGAACACCGCGCAGTTTTCCTTTGTCGCGATGCAGTTCGTCGATACGATCAAAGGCTTCGTCCAGAATTGATTTGAGGGGAACAAAACTTTGTTTCAGGAAGTTTCCGGAAACGTTAAAGAGGCGTTGTTCTGCTTGATCAAGGACGAGATCCACGTCTTGCGTTTCGTCGAATCCAAGCTCAGTAATTTCTCCTGCAGCGTTGATCAGGCGGCGTAATGCTGCTTTTTTAGAAATAATTTCTGCGTAATGCGCGATGTTTGCCGCGGTAGTAACGGAGTTGGAGAGTTCAACGAGCATGGTGCGTCCGCCAATTTGTTTGAGGACGCCTTTTTCTTCTAGGCGGTTTCCAAGGGTGAGGAGGTCGATTGGTTGATGGCTGCTATATAAATCCTGCATCGTTTCAAAGATGATGCGATGTGATTCTTTATAAAAATCTTCCGGACGAACATTGTCGCCGATTTTGAGAAATGCTTCTGGATCAAGCAGAACTCCGCCAAGAAGGGATTGTTCGGCTTGGATATTGTGTGGGGGAATTCGGCCCTCCATATGCGAGGATGCTACCTTGCGGCAGGCTTTTTAGGAAGTGGAAAAAGTGGGGACAAGGTATACTATGCCCATATGCATGAGCGAATTTCGCTGTGGAGGGGCATGCGTCCACTGATTGGTACGGTTGTTGGGGTAGGTTTTTTTGGCCTTCCGTACGTTTTTGCACGCGCCGGCTATGGCATTGCTCTTCTTGAGCTTTTTCTTTTAGCGGTCGTTCAAATTGCTTTTTTGCGCATGTACGCAGATCTCACTTTGGCAAAAAAGGGACATGCACGGTTCTTGCATATTGTTGCGGATGCGTTTGGTCCGGTGGGAAAGGGCGTGGCTATCATGAGTTTTTTTGGATCTTTTTGGGGGGCGCTGGTAGCCTATCTTCTCGCGGGAGGGGAGTTCCTTTCATATCTTTTGAAAGTTTGGATTCCAACCATTTCACCTCATGTGCTGAGTATCGGGTATGGAGCAGTGCTTTTTCTCGCGCTTTTTGGTGGCATGTTTGTGACAAGTCATGTACAAAAGTATCTCGTACCTTTTTTCTTTTGTATTATTGCGTTTCTTGTCGCGTTTGCGCTTCCTTCGGTTCGTGTTGAGTACCTTGCTTCTCTCCAATTCGATTCCTGGGTCCTTCCTCTGGGCGTCATTCTCTTTTCTCTGAGTGCCATTACGGCCATTCCTGAAATGCGGGATGTTCTTCGGGGTAATGCCAAGCGACTTCATCAAGCAATTTTTTGGGGCATTCTTACGGTTGCAACGGTATACGCAATTTTTACTGCAACGGTAGTGGGGATTACGGGCCTTGGGACTCCCGAACAGGCGATTTCCGCATTTGCACATGTGGCACCATGGATGGTTTTAGTAGGGTCTCTGCTGGGACTGACAACCATTACCAGCGCATATATCAATGTAGGTTCCGCACTTATCAATACGTTGCTTTACGATTTTCGTGCTCGTTTCGTGCCCTCATGGTTGTTTGTCGGAGGTGTGCCTTTCGTTGTTGTGCTTTTGGGAGTTGAAAACATGATTCATGTACTGCAATTTACCGGGGGTGTTTTGGGAGCTCTTTTGGGAATCATTGTTCTTCTCGCATATGAAAAAGCGCGCAGATCGCGTGAACTTTCTGCGCACTCCCATGTTGCTTCTCCCTTTTTAGTTTTTGGAGTTTTTACGGTGTTTTTTGTCATGCTCGTCATGACTTTGCGTTCTTAAACATCCTTTGCTCGTTCCTGAACATCTTTTGCTTTTATGACGTTCATCAGAAGGTAGGCGACCGTGAGCGGGCCTACTCCTCCTGGAACTTTACTGAGAAATCCTGCATGTCCTTCGAGTTCTAGCGAAGCATCTCCTCGTACCTTTCCGTCTTCGCCTTTATTTGTTCCTACATCAATGACAATTGCAGAGTTCTTTACCATGTCTTTGGTGAGGACCCTTGCTTCTCCTACGGCAACTACGATGATATCTGCTACGCGACAGATGTCTTTGTAGCCGGGAGTTTCACGCGATACCCATTCTGCGGCGACATGATTTTCTTTTAAGAGCTCGATGATAGGCTCTGCGAAAATCAGACTATTTCCTAAAATGACTGCCGTTCGGCCGTGGAGTGGCTGACGTGTTGCTTGAATAAGGCGCATGATTGCAAGGGCGACGGGAGGAACGAGCAGCGGTTCATCCGCAAGAAGTGCTTTTCTGTTTTCTGGGTGAAATCCATCCACATCTTTTGTGGGATGGATCTCTTCGATGATTTCATCGGTGTTGAGATGGGGGGGGAGGGGGAGCTGTACGAGGATCCCATTGATATCTGTTCGTTTATTCAGTTCTCGGATTTTCTCTAATACCACCTCTGCTTTTGTGTCTTCGGGAAAAAGGTGTTTTTCAACATAAATACCTACTTCTTGCCCGGCTTTTTCCTTGAGGGAAACGTAAAGATGGGAGGCGGGATTTTCGCCTACGAGAATGACGCCAAGTCCTGGAGGTTGGCGAAGATCGGCGACGCGTTGCGCTACCTTTTCTTGGATTGTTCTCGCGAGAACGGTTCCATTGAGTATTTCTGTCATACAATGACAAAAAGTATGCAAAACTTTGCGAAAAAAAGCAAAACAGCCCGTTGGGCTGCTTATGCTTTTTTAGTATAGACTAGCTTTCCCATTCCTTCGCAAAAAGTGGACGTTCTTGCATGAATGCATGGATTTCAGATTTTATCGTTGCAAGTTTTTGCTCATCGCCTTTACTGAGAAGCGCAGCATCCATCCACTCGACTACACGCTCCATGTCTTCAGGTTGCAAACCACGCGTGGTAATTGCCGGAGAGCCCATGCGTAGACCGCTTGGGCGGAAGGGGGGGAGAGGATCATTGGCAATGCTGTTGCAGTTTGCGGTGATGCTGATGGAATCGAGGATGTTTTGCGCTTCACGGCCGTCAATGTTGCGGCTCTTCATCATGTCGATTTGGAGAAGATGATTATCGGTGCCGTTGGTGATGAGTTTGTAACCTCGTTTCATGAGCGCTTCAGAAAGTGCTTTTGCATTCGCGATGACGCGTTCGCCGTACGCTTTGAAATTCGGTTGTAGCGCTTCTTTGAATGCGACGGCCTTTGCCGCGATGTTATTCATGTGCGGACCTCCTTGGAAACCGGGGAATACCTGGCGGTCAATAAGTGTAGGAATGTTTTCAATGTTTTTTTCTGGAGCCTTCAGGGGATTGCTTACGGTTCCTTTGCTGAGAATCATGCCACCACGGGGACCGCGCAGGGTTTTGTGCGTTGTCGTGGTGAGGACGTGAAAGCCGTCATCAAATGGGTTGGGAAGGACTTTTCCTGCGATCAGACCTGCGATGTGTGCGACGTCGGCCATGAGGAGCGCGCCTACTTCGTTTGCAATGTCGGCAAATTTTCCGTAATCCAAGCTGCGGGGATACCCGCTAAATCCTGCGAGAATAATTTTTGGTCGCTCTTTGAGCGCGACTTCGCGCATTTCGTCAAAGTCGATTTCTCCCGTCTCTACATCTTTCATGCCATAGCGTACAAAGTTATAGAGTTTTGCACTGCCGGTTACCGGATGGCCGTGCGTGAGGTGTCCGCCGTGATCGAGTTTCATCGCAAGAACAGTGTCTCCTGGTTCAAGCCATGCTTGGTAGACGGCAATGTTTGCGGGTGCTCCTGAATGCGGCTGAACATTTGCGTGATCTGCGCCAAAGAGTTGCTTCGCGCGATCGATGGCAAGCTGTTCGATAACGTCGACGTTTTGACATCCGCCGTAATAGCGTTTGCCAGGGTATCCCTCCGCGTACTTGTTGGTTGCGATGGAGCCAAGCGCTTCGAGAACCGCAGGGGAAACGAAGTTTTCTGAAGGAATCATTTCGAGGCCTTCGCGTTGGCGTTGCTCTTCGGAAATGAGGGCGTTGGCAATGTCGGAGTCAGTGTGGGAGAGAGAGGGGAACATAGAGAAAAGGGGAGTTAGGGGAGTGAAGGGAGTAATCCGGCGAGTAGCCGGACGGGAGGGAGTGAGGGGAGTAAGGGGGGGGTGTTTGTTGAATTTATCGTTAACCGTTAACCCTCAACTGTCAACAATATTCTCTATTCCATACTCGGCGCATCATAGGAGAAGCGTTTCTCTTTGTGGAGGGAGTTATCCAGGAAGGGAAAATGAGGTATTCTCTAGGGGACTATGGAATCCTTTGTACAGGCCATGCAGGACCGTTTTGGTTCTTTATTTAAGGAACAGGAGCCTTTGGGGAGACATTTGAATATTCGTATTGGCGGTCCTGCGCGTTTTTTTGTTGAGACTAAAACCGAGGATGAGGTAAAAGATGCGGTTCGTTTTGCTCGTCAGCATGATGTGGAGTACTTCGTTCTCGGAGGAGGATCGAATACGCTTGCGAACGATGAAGGGTGGAATGGCTTGGTCATTAAAATGACGAATCGCGCGCTTTTTATTGAGGGTACGAAGGTGGTCGCGGATGCGGGAGTGATCTCTGCGCTTGTTGCCCGCAAAGCGGCCGAACGGGGCTTGCAAGGTTTTGGGTGGGCTATTTCATTGCCAGGAACCATGGGTGGAGCGGTGCGCGGGAATGCGGGATGTTTTGGAGGAGAAATGAAAGATACCGTAACTTCAGTAAAAGTGATTCGTCATGATGAGGTTGTAGAGATGGCTGCTCATGACCTTCGTTTTGGGTATCGGCATAGCATTTTTAAAGAACCTTCTCATGTGGGTGACGTTATTTTTTCCGTCACTATGGAGTTGCGGCAGGGAATTTCTGAGGAGGAAATGGCGTTGCTTGAGAAGTATCTTGCATCACGAAAGGCCTCTCAGCCTTTGGGATCTTCTTCTGCGGGATGTATGTTTAAGAATTTTGAGTTTACAGATGAGACGGAGATAGGGCGGATGAAGACGGATGCGGACATTCCTGAGCATATGCTTGCGAATCACCGGATTGCTGCGGGATGGATCATTGAACAGTTGGGACTGAAAGGCTTGCAGGTGGGGGATGCTCAGGTTTCTGATGTGCATGGGAATTTTCTTTTGAATAAAGGACATGCGACTGCAAAAGATATTGCGATGCTCATTAGTCGCATTAAAATGGAAGCACGTGATAAATACGGTATAGAGTTACATGAAGAAGTGCAGTTTTTAGGTTTATAAGTATGTTTCGCGAACGCGCTTTTCCTCCTCAGGAAGTTTCTCGTCTTGATCAGATGCTTGCAGACTTTCCTGATCACCCGATTCTTTCTCGATATCGTGTTCAGGAAGTGGGGCGAGGTGGTTATCGCGTGGTCTTTTCACTGGAAAAGCACCCGGGTCTCGTTGCTAAAGTTGATCCCCGTCAGCTGAAAAAGGGCGTAGATGTTTTTTCTCATCAAGAAGATTCTCCTGGGCAGCGTGAAGAATTTGTTGGACATTTGAAAGAGCAGGTTACGCGGGATCGTCGTCGTTTGCATCATTTACGTGCATATTTCGGTGACTGGATTCCAAGAGAGCGTATTGTTTTGCGCGATCTTTCTGTCACTGAAGATCTCGTACATTTTCTTGAACATCCTCATGATGAGCATCGTGAAATTACTCATGATGCTTCATGTATCGATGTTCCCGCCGTTGTGCATTTACAAGAGCGAGTTTCTTTTGAGAATTCTTGCGATATCGGATTCGTTTTGCATGAGAATGATTCCTCCTGTTCAGATGAGCGTTATGTGCGTCTGCACCGGGTTTTGTCTGAGCCTCATTTGGGAGCTGATTATCTTGGCAGTTTTTTTGCCGGTCAGGAATTGCTCCGCGTGATTCGTGATCATGCGCGTGCACGTGATTTGTTGCGTACGTTTATTACACGAGTAAGTACATATACTCATGAGGTGGGGGAAATGATTGATTTTGCCGGGCGGCACAATTGCTTTTTGTATTTGAAGCATGGTAAATCGTGGGATATTTCTTTGCCTGACGCGCTCACGCCCCGTGAGTATGAGTGGAGTTTTGCAAACGATAGTTTGACGCATCTTTTGTCGGATGGTGCGTGTACTAAACGAGAAGCTCAGGCGCTTATGCATGCCTTGAGCTATACGCGTTTTCTTGCAGCATGTGCGGATGCTATTGATCTCCGATCGATTGAACTCCCTCGACTCAAAGATGTTGATCGTATACCGCTTCTTGATTTGCGACGCATGCTTCTCGCGTCAATAAACGGTGTATAGCGTTCTTGTTTTTTTCAATGCTCGTGTTACAACGGAGATGAAGATTCTTTCTTCATTTTTATGCGCATTATTGATATTCGTGGTCTCAATATTGAGCTCACCGATGCTCTCCATGCGTTCGTGCATGAGAAGCTTCGTGCTCTTGAAAAATTGTGTGAGAGCTATTCTCCCTGTGATGTTTCTGTTGAAGTAGGAAAGATAACACCTGCTCAGCATAAGGGAAATATTTGGCGTGCTGAGTTGCGCATGACGATTCCGGGAAATTCTTTTCACATTGAGCGTGTTACTGACGATCTTTATGCTGCTGTTGATTTAGCAAAAGATGCATTAAAGCAACAAATTGTCGATTATAAAAGAAAATAATTGGGCGCCCAGGATATTGGGCGCCTTTCTTTTTTTTTGCCCTTGTCGTACGCTCATTTCATCTATGGCATTTCTTCCTTCGTTTTCTCATGTGCATTGTGTAGGTATTGGTGGTATTGGCGTTTCGGGGGTTGCGCGCTTTTGCAAGGCGCATGGGAAGGGAGTGAGCGGTTCTGATCTTTCCGGGAGTGAGCTTACGGATGCTTTGGTTCGAGAGCATATTGAAGTGCATCTTGGTCCTTCTGATGCCTCGTGGATTCCGGTCGGATGTGATCTTTTGGTTTACTCTGAGGCGGTTCCTGAAGATGCTCCTGAACGCGTAGAGGCTCAAAAGCGCGGAATTCGTCAGCTTGGGCATTTTGGTTTTATCGGGGAATTGTCAAAAGATTTCCGTACCATTTGTATTTCTGGCACCAATGGCAAGTCAACAACGACGGCTATGGTAGGAAGGATTTTTGAAGCTGCGGGAATGGATCCCACGGTATTTGTCGGATCTCTTTTGCCTGATTGGTCACTTGGAAACGTGCGCGTAGGCGAGAGCGATATTTTGATTGTAGAGGGAGATGAATATAAGAAAAAAATGCTTGCGCTTCATCCGGAAGTAACTTTGATTACGAATATTGAAGCTGATCATTTGGATGTTTATAAAGACCTTCAAGATATCGAAGAATCGTTTCATAAACTTTGTGAGCAGACGACGCGTTTAGTATTTTTGAATCCACACGATCGTGATCGTGGAATTGTTTGCGGCCATGAGCAGGCAGAGGCGCGGCTTTTTGGAGAGGCACTTCACCAGGGACGGCGAAAAACTCAAGCAGGATCGCAGTCGCTAGCAATGGAGGCTCGTATTCTTCCCCTTTTGCCGTTTAAGAAGAAGGTAGGAGAGCTGATCCTTCAGATTCCTGGGGAGTTTAATATGATGAACGCGCTTGGTGCGGTTGCTCTTGGTGAAGCGTTTGGGATTGATTTTGAGATCATGCGAAAGACCCTCGAAGATTTTACCGGTATTTGGCGACGGTTTGAGCGTGTTGGCGAATTTCAAGGTGCTCCTGTTGTTTCTGACTATGCGCATCATCCCACGGCAATTAAAGGAACGCTCAAGGCTGCGAAAGAATTTTTTCCCGGCAAGCGAATCGTTGCGCTTTTTGAACCGCATCAACATAGTCGCACAAAAGAACTCTTTGATGATTTTGTAACTTCTTTTGATGATGCTGACGTACTCATTCTCTCTGAGGTGTATGGCGTTGCGGGGCGTACAGATGAAAAAGATCAGGTGTCGAGTGAGGATTTATTAGTGGCGGTTGAAAAGCATCAAGAAGTAAAAGGAGTACAGACTGATCGGTATTTTGTCTCCGATCTCAAGGATGCTGAAGAAAAAATACGTGAGCTTGCTCAAGAACAGGATGTTATTTTAGTTATGGGTGCGGGGAATGTTGATAAAGTGGCGAGAAACTTAGTTTCTTAGAAAGAAAAATAGATGTGGCGGTCGTTCCTGTTTACAAAAAGTTAGGGGCAACTCCCCTTGAGGCTTTGGAAGCGCTTCGCGTTGATCGACCTGATCTTGCTCATGAGCTGATGACGTATGCAGGGCGACTAGATCCGATGGCTGAGGGCGTGCTTTTGGTGCTTACGGGCGAGGATCGATACCGGGCGAAGGAATTTCAGCAGTTAGATAAGACGTATCGAGCAACTTTTTTACTTGGGTTTTCATCGGATACGGGAGATGTGTTGGGGATGGTGGGGAGTGAGATGGGACGGATGGGGACGGATGAGGTGGATAAGGGGAGTAAAGGGAGTGAGGGGAGTTTGGGGAGTAGGAGAGGTACAGGTGATGGGTGTCATTTTGACCGGCAAGTGGCCGGTCTTGAGGGAGATGCTCAGGCGACCGAAGGATCTCCGCATGAAGGGCATTTTGAAGAGCGAATAAGAGAAATACTGGTGGGAAATCATGAAATACCGCTCCCGGCTTATTCTTCTTATAAAGTAAAAGGAAAACCACTTCATTATTGGGCAAAAAGTGGGCGTCTTGCTGAGATTGAGATTCCTCGTCGGGTGATGCGTGTGCATGCGGTGCGTAATGTTTCGCTTTCACGGATTTCGTATGCGGATCTTTTTCAAGAAATAGCATCCCGTATTGCGCTTGTTCAGGGAGACTTTCGCCAAGAAGAAATTCTTTTGCGGTGGCGGGATGTTTTACGAGAAGAAAAACATGCGGTTCTTGTGCATTGTGAGCTTGATGTTTCATCAGGAACATATGTGCGTTCCTTGGCAAAGTGTATTGAGGAGAATTTTCATATTCCTACTCTGCTTTTTCGACTTTTTCGATCGCGTGTTGGGTAGGGCTTATTTTATTGGTTATTTTTACGATTTTTTTGTGTAAAACTTTTTCTTTTCCTTCTTTCTTTTTTGTATACTTTGAGCGTCTCAATTTATGGTGCTTTTCCCCTCTTCTTTTTCTCGTTTCTCGCGTTTTTTGAAAGTTCTCGGAGGATCGATCTTTATTCTTACGTTTATTCTTCTTTCGCCTTTTTGGTCTGAAGCTGCCGCATGTCCGGTTACCGATGGAGGCGTGGGAGATGGTGATGGTTCTGCGAATGGAACTCTAACGATTAATGCGAGTACTTCCTGGACTCCTCCTGCAACGCGGGGCGATTTTTGGGATTGTACGGGGAAGACGGTTCATGTAACAGGTGGTGCTACGTTGACTTTTTCAACGGTAACTACCTCGGGTCGTTTCGGTTATTTGAAAGCGGATAACATCATTGTTGATGCGGGGTCGGCTATTTCTTCCGATGGCCTTGGCTGTTCCGTGAGCTCTCCTGGATGGGGATTTGGGCCGAATGTCACTACGGGTATTTGTACCTTGGAAACAACGGGAGCTGGACGTGGTGGTAGTGGTAGCGGATATTCTCCTGCTTCGGGTAGTTATGGTGGGCTTGGTGGATATGGAGGAAGCCCTTCTTGGCTCGCGGGAAGTGTTTATGGTGATCCTATTTCCCCCATGCTTTTTGGGTCTTCTTCTGGTGATACGAACTATGAAGATTCTGGTCCTGGAGGAGGTGTTGTTTGGTTGCACGCTACCGATACGCTCACGTTAGATGGCACGATATCTGCACGAGGACTTGCAGGTGCTTCTGCTGCGGCGGGTGCAGGATCTGGCGGATCCATTCTTTTGTTAGCTCAAGTTATCGATGGAACAACTGGTGCTTTGAATGCCGAAGGTGCGGATGGAAAGTCGAGTGGATCGGGAAGGTTTAGCGGCGGTGGTGGTGGTGGAAGGGTATCCGTTCTTTATGGTACAGATTCGAGTTCTTGGCTTGGTTCGCTATCCCCGTCGACCGTTGTTTCGGGGGGTCTTTCTTCTGGTGGTACGAGCACTGCGGGTGAAGATGGCACTGTTTATAAAAGCGCTTCATACGATCCTGCGATCGCGTTTGCCACTATTTCTGATAGTGATGCTGATTATCAAGTCGATACGATTACCATTACTTTTGATCGAGATTTAGATGGCGCTACAGTTGCCATGAGTGATTTTTCTCTTGATGGTGGATATACTATTACTTCCGCTTCCGAAACTTCAGCTGGTGTTGTTACTTTAACGGTTGCTGAGCGCGGATATGTTGATGTTGAGCGCTCGATTACCATTTCTCTTGTAGGAAGTGTTACTGATACCATGTTTGGACTTTCGTCGTCGAGCGACGTGTACTATGCGGTTTCTTCGACATGTCCATTCTTTGATGGCTCTCCAGACGATGCAGATTTGGCAAGAAATGGTTCGTATACCATTGCAGAAGCAGTTCAGCTCACTCCATCGCCATATCGCCTGAACTGTGAAGGTTTAGATTTGGTTGTGAATAGTACCGTCACTTTTGCAGGAAGTGTTTCTACGGGCGATTATTCTCATTTGCGTGCTGACGATATTACGTTGGGATTTGGTGGGGTATTTTCTGCAACAGAAAGGGGATGTCAGGGACTTGCACAATCAGCCCATGAGCCTGGTTTGGATAATATTTGTGGTGCAAGTGCACTTTCTTCTGGAAATGGAAGTAGCGGAGCGGGAGGTGGTGGTATTAGTCAGGCGCGTGGTGGTGGAGGAGGATACGGTGGAAATGGAGGGCAGGGTGGTTCAGCAGCTGCACTTGCAGGATTTTTAGGAGGTACGAGTTACGGTTCCTCAACGACGCCATTGCTGTTTGGTTCTACGGGAGGTGGTACAACGGGTAGCCGGGGTGGACATGCGGGAGGTATTGTTGCCATTACCGCTTCTGGTACGTTTACCTGGAACGGATCCATTCTTTCTCAAGGAGGAAATGGTACGGGAACGAGCGGATCTGCGGCTGGTGGAGGTGGATCGGGTGGATCGGTGTATATTCAGGCCGCAACGCTTGCGGGAAGTACGGGTTCTGTTTCTGCTGCTGGAGGGAATGGATATAGTGGAAGTTCGGTGAATGGTGGTGGAGGTGGAGGAGGACGTGTTGCTATTTATTACGGTACAGATTCTACATCGTTTGTAAGTGGATTGAGTGCGGCAGGTGTTGCAGCAGGTGGAACTGGTCCTTCTGCTGCCGCTGAAGGTACCGCGGGAAGTTTGTATACGTCGGCTACCTATACCGCTGCTGCTCCGGAAGCTATTGAAGGTTTTACTCGAGATGCTGATACAGATGGCTATTTAGATGCCATTGTTTTACTTTTTACTGAAGATCTTGATGCTGCATCACTTGCGACGACTGATTTTTCGGTGACGGGATATACAATTACCGGCGTTGCGCTTACTTCCGGTAATGTTGTAACACTTTCACTTCAAGAAGGCGGAACTCCTGATACATCTGCAATTCCGGCTACTTCTATCGTTGGATCGATTAGCGGTGCAACGTCGGGAACGATTACTTCGGGAAGTTTTGTTATGAATGATGAGGCGTACCCGGTTGCGATGTCGGCTTCATATTTGGATACGAATGTGAACGGTGCAGTTGATCGTGTAGATATTGTTTTTTCTGAAACCATCACCTTTAGCTATAACTCTGGTGATTGGACTTTTCCCGATGCGGGTTCGTTTAATTTAGTAGATACCACTTTCGCAGTAACTACGAATACGCTTCGTCTTACGGTTACTGCAGATGCTGAAGAGACGAGTTCTAGTACAACGCCGACTGTTTTATATACAAATACTGCAAATCGCTTGCAGGATGCTTCTGGAAACTTTACCGCAACATTCCCTTCGGCGTTATCTATTTCCGATGCTGCTGCGCCAGCAATTAATGCCATGACTACGGGAGATGCAAATAGTGATGGATATATTGATACATTAATATTTGTATGGACTGAAAATGTTGATACCAATGATGGAGCCCCTCCTGTTCTTGCTGACTTTGGTACGATTACCATGCCAAACGGAGGTACTGCATCGAGTGCGACGATTAGTGACCCTGGGGGAATTTCGAATACGGTTACTCTCACAAACGTAACTGGACAAACGAATATTTTTACGGGTACTACAAGCGTTGCGATTAATGGGATTACAGGGCAGTGGAGTGATGGCACGAACCTTACGACGAATCCTGACGATTCTGAAACAGTTATCGATGCCGCTTCGCCGATTATTCGTACGGATGGTGCGAACGCTCCTCGTTATGAAGATAGTAATAGCGATGGAACTATTGATCGTATCCGTTTAATTTTTTCTGAAAATACCACCATTACGTATACTGATGCGGATTGGACCATTACGCCAAACGCATTAACGAGCGCTGATGTTTCGGCAGTTTCTTCGGGAAGCGGTACGACGACGGTTTATTTAACCGCTACAGCTCAATCGCTTTTGACGGGTGTTGGTACTGGCACGGTTCCTACGCTTTCATATGCGCAAAGTTCTGGCTCGGTTGCTGATGCAACAGGCAACCAACTTGCTACGGTATCCGGTGTCAATCTTGTCGACTTTGCGAATCCTCGTTTGCGAACGGATTCTGGTAATCAAATGGCGTATCAAGATGCTGATGCGAATGGCAGCATAGATCGTGTTCGTTTGATATTTACAGAGCCGGTTACGATTACCTATGTTGATGCAAACTGGGTTTCTGTGGCGAACTCACTTACGGGTTTTGATGTCGGTGCGCTTTCTTCGGGAAATGGAACATCAACGGTCTATCTTACCGCTACGACATCTTCTGCAACAACAGGTGTTGGCGCGGGAACGCAGCCTACCCTTCGCTTTACCGCGGGAAGTGGGGGAAGTATTGTTGATAGTGCTTCTAACGCACTTGCTTCTATTGCAGCCACTTCTCTTATTGATGAAGCGTTGCCGATTTTGCTTACTTCTCGATACCGCGATATTAACTACAACGCTACGGTAGATCGGTTTGATCTTACTTTTTCTGAAACCATGACCGTTGCTACGTGTGAAACGGGAGATTATACCCTTTCGGGAAGTGACGCTTCGGGCGTTTCGGTGGCGTCGTGTTCTGCTACGGGTGCCGTGGTTGAGCTTACGCCCTCAGGTATTCCTGCAAATGATACTTCGTTAACATTGGCCCTTTCGTATAATGCATCTGCGGGTACGGCGAATAGTTTGCGCGACGGTGCTGCAAATGGCGTTGCATCTTTTTCCTCGGTTTCGCTTGCTGATGCAACCTCACCCGTGCCTCTTGGTGGGGTTTCTCGCGATGTAAATAGTGATGGCACCGTAGATAGAGTTGTCGTTTCTTTTTCGGAGAATGTTACGGCAGCACATTGCGATGCAGCTGATTACACATTCTCAGGCACGCATGCGAGTGGTTTAGCGATTAGTGCATGTAGCCCTTCTGGACAAGATATTTCGTATACACTCACTGGAGCTCCAGTTGCAAATACTGCGTTAAGTTTTTCGTGGACCTATACTCAGGCGGCGGGAACGGCAAATAGTTTAGCTGATGATATTGGAAATGTGATTCCTAATGTCACTCTTGCAGTTACCGATGCCGCTGCGCCGGTTATCATTTCCGGTTCTTATACTGATGGCAATGGAGATGGAACAGTAGATGCGGTTTCTCTTGGTTTTTCTGAAGCGGTAACTGTCACGTATGACGATGGTGACTGGATAGCCAATGCTCGTGATTTAACGGGCTTTGATGTTACAGGACTTACTTCTGGATCGGGAACTTCCTCACTTGTTTTTTCAGCAACGTCATCCTCGGTTACGGGTGTTGGCGCTTTGGGTGACGAGCCTACGCTTCGTTATACCGATGGCGCAGGTTCGCTTACGAGCGCGACGGGGGAGACCCCGTTGTCTATTAGTGCATTTACCCTTGCCGATAATGCAGATCCGTTGATTGTTTCTGGTGCGTATCAAGATGACAATGGGAACGGAACGGTTGATCTCGTCGTGCTTTCATTCACCGAGCCATTGGATTATGCCGCTTGTGAGGTTGGAGATTTTTCTTTTGCGGGTGCTGATGGATCGGGATTGTCGTTTTCTTCGTGCTCTGCAGGGTCCGGGGTTGATGGGGAATTTGTGCTTAATGGCGCTCCTTCTCTTGAAACAACGCTTGATATTGATCTTTCCTATAATGCGCTTGCCGGGCTTGCGAGCAGCTTAGTTGATAGCGAAGGAAATGCGCTCCCTTCATTTAGTGCCCTGAGTATTGACGATGAAGCGACACCCGTTCTTCTTTCTTCGTCTTATCAAGATGCTAATGCTGACGGTCGGGTTGATCGTGTCGCCTTGCAATTTTCTGAACCGGTTACGCTTACGTATGCAGATGGCGATTGGACAGCTATTGCGAACGGCTTGGTAAGTTTTGATGTCACAGGTATTCATTCGGGAAATGGTAGCGCTACCCTTCTTCTTTCTGCTACGGCGATGGCGGATCGTACGGGTGTTTCCTCTATTTCTTCTCAACCGCAACTTTCATTTACTGCGACCACAGGAAGTTTGGTTGATGCGGTTGGACAGGCGATTACTTCCTTAAGTACGTTTTCCGTTGCCGATGCGGCGGCCCCAGTTATTATTAGTGGTTCGTATGTAGATAGTGATAGCGATGCGGAGGTTGATCGTGTGCAATTGTTGTTTACGGAAGAGACGACGATTAATTTTGCTCTTGCGGATTGGACGGTTTCTTCAGGGGATCTCACGGGACTTGCGATTTCTGCGATTGCTTCAGGGAATGGCAATGCGCTTATTTCTTTTGATGCATCTGCTGCTGCGGAGTTAACGGGAGTAGGTGCTGGTATTGAACCGACATTAACATATCTTCCTGTTACGGGTTCAGTTGCTGATCGTTACGCTAATGCGCTGGTTTCTTCCGGACCGCATTCGCTTGTTGATGCCGCTGATCCGGTTTTGTTGAGTACAAATCCATCGCATAGTGAGTTGCATGTTGATCGAGATGCTGATGTTGTACTTTCTTTTTCTGAAGCTATGGATATCAATACATTTGCGTATGATATTTCCAATGCCGGTGTTTCTGAAGGTATTACGTGGGATGCCGATGAACGTATCGCAACGATTGATTTTGTATCAACACTTCCTGAAGAAACGGTTATTACTGTTGAGGTGACCTTGGCCACGGACTATACGGGAAACGGATTCTCTCTTCTTGCGGGTATCGATAATCCTTTCTCATTTACTACAGCGGGTGCCATTATTAACCCCGTCCTCACCTCCGGATCTACACGCGACACTGATAATGACGGAAAAATAGATGCAATTGTTCTCTCCATCGATCAAGATATTAATGGACTTACGGTTGCTGCTGCTGACTTTACGGTGACGGGCTACACCATTTCTTCTGCTTCTCGTACGGCTTCTGGTCAAATTACCCTTGTTCTCACCGAAGGAGGCTCTCTTGATACCGATGCTCGACCAGTAGTACAGGTCGTTGGTTCTGTAGATGGAGTATCTTCTGGTTTTCTTACCTCTGGAAGTATTACTCCGGCTGACGGTGCCGCACCTCTTGTGGTTTCTGGAGCGTATAAAGATAGTAATGCCGACGGTACGGTAGACCGTGTTGAAGTGTTGTTCTCCGAACCTCTTTCTTACAGCGCTTGTGAATACAGCGACTTCTCCTTTGGCGGCGCTGATGGGGCAGGGTTTTCTGTAAACGGTTGTGCAGCAGGGAGCGGTGATTACGGAGTATTTGCTCTTGCAGGAGCTCCTAGTGGAGATACCTCGCTTACGCTTACCTTCTCGTACACCGCATCTCTTGGAACCACGAACAGTCTTGATGACGCTGCAGATAACGCACTTCCTACGTTCTCTGCACTTGCACTTGCTGATGAAGCTCTTCCTGCACGACTTTCTAGTGCATACCAAGATGCTAATGCTGACGGTACGGTTGACCGTGTAGAACTTGTCTTCTCTGAAGCGGTCACGCTTACCTATGCAGATGCTGATTGGACGGCAACGGCTCATGGACTCACCGGATTTGATGTTACTGGCATTGCTTCTGGTAACGGTACGGATACCTTGTACCTTACGGCAACGGCAAGTGCTCATGTTACGGGTATTGCTGAGGAGGCAAGTCAACCAACGCTTGCTTTTACGGCAACGACGGGAAGCTTGGTTGACGGTGAAGGTTCCGCACTCTCTTCACTCACTACATTTGTTCTTCTCGATGATGCTGCTCCTGTTTTGCGAAGCGATATTGAAAGCGTATATCGTGATACTTCAGGAAATGGTGTTGTTGATCGTGTTGTCTTGCGTTTTACTGAAGATGTTAATGCGACGTACGATGCCGTAGATTGGGCTGTTACGGAAAATGACTTAGCAGGTCTTACAATTACGAGTGCGTCTGCCGGCTGGGCCTCTACAGTAAGTCTTACGGCTACCGCTGATGGTGTTCAGACGGGTGTTGGTCTTGGCGCAGAGCCGGGAATTGCTTTTTCTCCCGCGCTTGGTCAAATTGTCGATCGCTCAGGTAATGTGGTCAGTGCTTTTTCTCGCACGCTCGTTGATGATGCTTCGCCGCTTCTTGTAAGCTCTTCACCCCTTCATGGTGCAACGGGTGTTGCTCTTGATACGAACATTGTTCTTTCATTTAGTGAAACAATGGATATCAATAACTTCTCTTTTTCTCTTTCTGAAGTTGTTGCGGGTGAAAGCTTGGGATGGAATGCGGCAGAAGATGAAATTACCATTGAATATGCTGATAATTTTGAGTATGAAACTGAATATACGGTCTCACTTCTTGCCGCTCCTGATCTTGCGGGTAATGCGCTTGGCGGTGCATTAATCGGTTCTGCAAATCCTTTTAGCTTCACGACACTCTCCATTGTTGTGCATCCTGTCCTCACCTCTGGATCTACTCGAGATACCGATAACGATGGAAAGATAGACGCCATTGTTCTCTCCATCGATCAAGACATTAATGGATTAACGGTTGCTTCTTCAGATTTTTCGGTGACGGGCTATACCATTTCTTCTGCTTCTCGTACGGCTTCTGGTGAAATCACTCTCGTTCTCACCGAAGGAGGTTCTCTTGATACCGATGCTCGACCGGCAGTACAGGTTGTTGGTTCTGTAGATGGAGCATCTTCTGGTTTTCTTACCTCTGGAAGTATTACTCCAGCTGACGGTGCCGCACCTCTTGTGGTATCTGGAGCGTATAAAGATAGCAATGCCGACGGTACCGTAGATCGTGTTGAAGTATTGTTCTCCGAACCTCTTTCTTACGGCGCTTGTGAATACGGTGACTTCTCCTTTGGTGGTGCTGATGGGGCAGGGGTTTCTGTAGCGTCTTGTGGTTCGGGGGATGATGCCTATGGAATCTTTATTCTTTCTGGAACTCCAAGTAACGACACTTCTCTTGAGCTTACGTTTACGTATGCGGCATCTGCGGGAACTGCAAATAGCCTTGATGACGCTGCAGACAACGCACTTCCTTCCTTCTCTGCACTTGCACTTGCCGACGAAGCTCTTCCTGCACGGCTTTCTAGTGCATACCAAGATGCTAATGCTGACGGTACGGTAGACCGTGTAGAGCTTGTCTTTTCTGAAGCGGTTACGCTTACCTATGCCGATGCTGATTGGACGGTAACGGCTCATGGTCTCGCTGGATTTGACGTTACAGGCATTGCTTCTGGAAACGGCACCGATACTTTGTACCTTTCGGCAATGGCGAGTGCGAATACGACCGGAATTGGTGAAGAGGATAGTCAGCCAACGCTTGCTTTTACGGCTACGACGGGAAGTTTGGTTGCGCTAGTTGGCGGCTCCGCTTTGCCTGCACTTTCCTCATTTTATCTCTCCGATGAGGCGGCTCCTCGCATGATTTCTGGATCGTATTTTGATGAAAATGCTGATGCGCGTGTTGACGCAATGGATATTCTTTTTACTGAACCTGTCGATGTTCCATTTTGTGAATCCGAAGATTATGCATTTACTGGTGATGATGTGGGATCTCTCGTCGTAATTACATGCCCTGGGGAATCCGCTTCTCTTGGGCGATTTACGCTTTCTGGATCTCCAGCTTTTACCACGTATCTCTCTTTCGGCATTACGTATTCACAGATCTCGGGAATTAGTAACAGTATTGTTGATCTTTTAGGCAATGTCATGATTGATCAGGCGGTTGCATCGTTTGATGATGAAGCGCTTCCTATCATTCGCACGGATAACGGGCATGCTCCGCGCTATGAAGATGCGAATGGTGACGGTTCAGTAGATCGCGTTCGTCTTTCCATGACGGAAGATGTACTCGTGACGTATGTTGATGCTGAATGGACTGCTTCAGCAAATGCATTTGGTACCCTTGATGCTGTTGGTCTTTCGGGTGGTAGTGGTACGTCGACGATTTTCATTTCTCTTGAAGCTCCGAGTGAGCTTACTGGCGTTGGTTCTTCGGCTCAACCACGTATTGCGTATGCGCCAACGTCTTCGGGTATTACTGACCTTGCGGGAAATGTGGGTCGATCGCTTGCAAGTAGGGCGATGGTTGATGCCGCCGCGCCACTTATCAAGGATCTTTTTCCTGATTTTGGTGAGAGTGCCGTTGCAACTGATAGTCTGCCGGTTATTCGCTTTACCGAACCGATGTCGACGTCGCTTGCTGATACCGTTTTCACGCTTACTCCCTCGGTGGCTGGACTTTCCGGTGTATGGAGTGAGAGTAATGCGGTTTATTCTATGACTGCAACTTCTGCGCTTGATGCTTCAACGGAATATTTCTTAGCAATTGAGAGTAATGATGTTGTGGGTAATCTCTTTGGAAATGGCATCGTTTCTTCGTTGACGGGTTCGTTCCCTTGGACATTCACCACTGCGCAAGCTCGTCGATCGGGTTCTCAAGATCTTTTGCCACTTCCTCCGCAAACTCTTTCCGTTACGGTGCATCAGCCTCTTCCTGCTCCGTTGCCGCTTGGTTATCTTCGTGCAGATCGGCCCATCATTGTAAGTTGGCGAACGACAAGTGTTTTTTCAACGCTTGCACGAGTTTCCTATCGGGTGAATGAAGGTCCTTGGGAAGTTGCTGTTGAAAATACTACGATGCCTAGTGCTATGGTTCGTCTCCCGTATGATGCGCAAGGTAACGTTGACTTCATGGTGTCGATTTATGACCTTGATCGAGTAGTTATTGAAGGATTTAGTTTGGGATATGTTGTTGGTGAAGAGGTCGAAGAAATGCCTTCTGATTATCATATTGTTTCGTATATCAAGTCAGAAGAGTTTTCCACGATTTACGGACTTGATTCTCTCGGAGTTCGTAGGCCGTTCTTAAATGAACAAGTTTTCTTTACATGGGCAGAGCGTTTTGATGAAGTGCACGTTCTTTCTTCCGTGGATCTTGCAGAGTATCCGATTGGATCGCCTATGCTTCCGAAGGCAGAAAGTATTTTGGTGAAGATTCAGTCTGATCCTCGGGTGTATTTCGTTGTTACTCCTGAATATCCTCAAGATCCTCCTTTGCTTCGTCATGTTCCGAACGAATTAGTTGCGCGTGAATTGTTCGGTGATGCTTGGGATCGTTCGGTGATCGATATTGAACCTACTTTCTTCACACAATTCACGCTTGGACTTCCGCTAGACGTTTCCTTTGGTGCGCGTTCGCTCTTTACTCGTGAGGATCTTTCAGCTCGTGCGCTTCGTTGAGGAGTTCCTTGAAACTGTTGTCATTTTTTTGCATTTCAGGCACACTCTGAACGATTATCTTTATTGGATTGTATGGGTTTTTTGAGCAAGATTTTTCCAGATGCAAATACGCGTGTCGTTCAATCGCTTAAAAAAGAGGTTGATCGCATGAATGCTCTTGAAGAGGGGATTCAATCGCTTTCAGATGAGGCCTTGCGTGCAAAAACCGCAGAGTTTAAGACGCGTCTTGCGGAAGGGGAAAAGCTTGATGCCATTCTTTCCGAAGCTTTTGCAGTATGCCGTGAAGCGGCTCGTCGGACGCTTGGACAGCGCCATTATGATGTGCAGCTCATGGGAGGTCTTGTTTTGCATAAGGGTGGTATTGCGGAAATGCGCACGGGTGAAGGAAAGACGCTTACCGCTACTGCGGCCGTGTATGCCAATGCGCTCGTAGGAAAAGGTGTACATGTGATTACCGTGAACGATTATCTTGCAAAACGTGATGCTGCATGGATGGGTCGCGTTTTCCATTTTCTTGGTCTTTCCACGGGCTGTATCCAGCATGAAAGCGGGTATGTTTTTGATGAAGCATTTCGTGCCCCAGAGCAAACACAAGAAGAAAAGGAAGCTGCAGCTGAGAAGAGTGGCTATAAGGTGCAGATGGATTTCTTGCGCCCTTGTGCGCGTAAGGAGGCGTATGCTGCAGATATTACGTACGGAACGAATAATGAATTTGGTTTTGACTACCTTCGCGATAACATGGCTCAGACTGCAGAGGCGATGGTGCAGCGTGGTCTTCATTTCGCTATTGTTGATGAAGTTGACTCTATTTTGATCGATGAAGCGCGCACGCCGCTCATTATTTCTGCCCCTGCTGAGGAATCTTCAGATACGTATTATCGCTTTGCAGAAATTGCAAAGACGCTTATTGCAGGAGAAGACTATAATGTTGATGAAAAGCTTCGCACGGCAACGTATACCGAAGCTGGTCTTCAAAAAGTTGAGCGTGCGCTGGGGGTTGAGAATTTGTATGAAACGGGGTTGCAAAACGTCCACCACGCCGAGCAGGCGCTTCGTGCGCAGGCGCTCTTTCATGTTGATAAAGAGTATGTCGTGCGTAATGCTGAAGTCATGATTGTTGATGAATTTACGGGACGTCTCATGGAAGGTCGTCGGTATTCGGAGGGTCTTCACCAGGCGATTGAGGCGAAAGAAGGGGTGAAGATTCAGCGTGAAAGCAAGACGCTTGCCACGATTACCTTCCAGAATTATTTCCGTTTGTATGAGAAGCTTTCGGGAATGACCGGTACTGCAGCAACAGAGGCAGAAGAATTTTCTAAGATTTATAGTTTAGAAGTGACGCAGATTCCTACCCATCGTGAGAATAAGCGTACCGATCACTCGGATAAAATTTTCCGCAATGAAAAGGGGAAGTGGATGGCAGTCGTAAAAGAGGTGAAGGCGCGTCATGAAAAGGGACAGCCGGTACTTATTGGTACGGTTTCTATCGATAAAAATCAGTTGTTATCACAGGCGCTGACTGCGGCAGGTATTCCGCATAAGATGCTTAACGCAAAGAACCACGAACAAGAAGCTGAGATTATTGCGCAGGCTGGTCGGCGTGGTGCGGTGACGCTTGCGACCAACATGGCAGGACGTGGTGTCGATATTTTGCTCGGCGGAAACCCGCAGGATGCGGAAGAAGCAGCTGCGGTACGTGCACTTGGCGGACTCTTTGTTATTGGTACAGAACGACATGAGAGTCGTCGCATTGACAACCAGCTTCGGGGTCGTGCGGGACGCCAGGGAGATCCGGGAGAAACGCAATTCTTCGTGTCGCTCGATGATGATCTCATGCGCATTTTCGGATCGGATCGTATTAAGGGCATGATGCAGTCTTTGGGTATTCCCGATGATGAGCCTATTGTGAGCGGTATGGTGACGCGTTCGCTTGAGAAGGCGCAGCAGCGTGTTGAGGGTCATCATTTCGATACGCGTAAGCATGTCTTGCAATACGACGATGTGCTTAATAAACACCGTCTTGCGATTTATGCAGAGCGTCGCGGTTTGGTTACAGGTGAGCGTGCAGATGCGCATGAGGAAGTGATGCGTATGATCGAGGGGGAGATTGAACGCGTGGTTCTTTTCCATACGAGCGCTGAAAAAACGGATATTCCGCAAGAATTTTCTGAAGAAGGGAAGCTTGCAGAAGGAGATTGGAATCCAAAGGAACTCATTGAAACTTTCAATACTATTGTTCCCCTCACCGAAGAAGAGAAGATTGCGTTACAGGCAGCGCTTCCAGAGGTTTCTCAAGATAAAGAAAAGCTTCTGCAGGATCGTACGAAGATTATCGAAGAGATGCTTTCGATTGTTCGTGTTCGGCTTGTAAAATCAATTGAAGAGTTTGGTGACGAAGAAAAGGTGCGACGCTTGGAGCGAGGATTACTCTTACGTGCGATTGATGGAGCATGGATGCGTCATTTGGAAGATATGACGTATCTTCGTCGCACGATTGGACTCCAGGGATATGCGCAGCGTGATCCACTCGTGGAGTATAAGAAGGAAGCATTCCGTTTGTATGCAGCGCTTCGTGAAGATGTTGCAAAGGAAGTGGTCTACAATGTCGTGAAACTTCTTTCTCAAGCAGCAAGTGCTCAAAAGTTTCTTGCAGCCGCTCCTGATTTGCTGAAGCAAGCAGCAAAGATGTTTGGAGGAAAGAATGGTACGAGCGGAAGCAGCGGTGTTGTGGGGGGATAAAGATAAGGAAAATCCCAACGTGAGAAGGGATTTTTCTTTGAAGAGAGAAAAAATTCAAGGTTCACCTGAAATTCTCACGTTCTTTGAAGAGCTTGTGCAGATACTGGAAAACGATAAACAGCGACTCTTTCCCCGCTAGGAACTTTCTCCTATACTCCAGGACGTTCTTATTCCTTTTTCGAGCTATGCAATCCATCCATGAAATTTATTCTCGTTTAAAATTAAAGAAGGCTGAGCGAAAAGATTTGAAAACCTCTTTTCAGGATGCGCTTAAAAATCATGCTCGTTATCAGCAGGTACTCGAAGAGATGATGAAATTGAAAATTGAAAAGAAGGCGATTGAGAATGAGATTCTTGCTACTGAGATGGACAAAGCCAAGCTCGAGGAATTGAATGTGGATATTAAGACAGATACCGAGCTTATCTCTGATCTCGCACTTACCATGTATGTTTCAGGAGAGCCTGTGGAAATTACCGATGATTATAATGTGCGCTGGGTTCCTGCTTTCCGTGTAACCTTTAAAAAGAGCTAAACATTAGCGAAAAAAGAGCATGCATGCTCTTTTTTCGTTTCTTTTTCCCGAGTAACTATTCCCCTTTTCTCCGGGTTTCATATAGAATGCTTCCTAAACTATGACTACGTACGATGCTCAACGCGTCCGAGAAAAGCGCAGAAATGCCTTTATTGCCTCGGGAATACTCGTTCTTTCTCTTATTGCTTGGCTTGGAAGTTATCCTCAGCCCTACAATGCTTTTGCCGGTTGGGTCGAAGGATCTACGGGACTCTCACTCCCGCGCGTTTCTGAACAGCCGCTTACGCTTGGTCTTGATCTCCAAGGGGGGGTGCATTTGACCTATGGTGCTGACATGACGAATGTTGCCGAGGCTGACCGAGCTGAGGCTTTGGAGGGAGTTCGTGATGTGATTGAGCGCAGGGTTAATGCTTTTGGTGTTGTGGAGCCTGTGGTGCAGTCTACCGCTTCCAATGGTTATCGAGTGATTGTTGATTTGCCAGGAGTGACAAACGCTACCGAGGCGGTTGCGCAAATCGGAGAAACGCCTGTGCTTGAATTTAAAGTTCCTCGAGAAGATTTTTCATTTGAACCTACCTCCGAAGATCAGGCTGTTGTTGATGCGGCTCAGCCTGCTGAGCGTACGGCTGCTTTAGCGGTGCTTGATCAGGCGCTTGCGCGTGATGCGGACTTTTCTTCGCTTGCAAACCAATATTCAATTGATGCGTCTACCAAAGAGCAGGGGGGATATGTTGGTTTTATTGCTGCTGATGATCCAGAGTTCGGTGGCCTTGCAGAACGCATTGCTTCTGACCGCTTGCGCCCAGGAGTTATTGATGGGCTTTACGAAGGGACATCACGCATGCATGTCGTAAATTATCTTGGTTCACGCGATGAGACCGAGGTACAGAGCGCCCACATTCTTATTTGTTATTTTGGCGCAAAGGGTTGTGCGAGCGAGATGTCACGCGATGAAGCTCGTGCTTTGGCAGACGAAGTTCAGGGTCAGGCGACGAGTAGGAATTTTGCTGATCTTGCAAAACAGTATTCTACTGATCCTGGGAGTGCCTCTGAAGGAGGGGATCTTGGGTGGGTGAAGGCAGGGCAGATGATTGAGGTATTCGAAGATTCACTTTTCGCTCTCCGTGATGGGCGTATTTCTGAAGTCGTAGAGACGGAGTTTGGTTTTCATATCATTTATCGCGTAGATAGTCGCACAACGAAAGCCTACGAGATTGCGCATATCGAAATGCCCTGGACCACGCTTTCTGATGTTGTTGCGGTTGATCCATGGGAGAATACTGAGCTCTCCGGGAAGCATGTCCGCAATGCTGCGGTGGCGATAGACCCTGTTACGCAGCGCCCCTATGTTGCTATTGAATTTAACGAAGAAGGGGGCGCGTTATTTGAGCAGATCACAACTGACCATATCGGTGAAGTTATTGGTATTTTCCTTGATGGGGAGCCTATTACGACGCCCGTGGTTCAGCAGACTATTTATCGGGGTACCCCTGCAAGTATTACCGGTGATTTCACCACGAATGACGCGAAGCTTCTTGCTCAGCGTTTGACCGCGGGAGCTCTTCCGGTTCCTATTGCCCTTGAATCTCAGCAAACTATTGGACCTACTTTAGGGCTTGCATCGCTTGATATGAGCGTTAAGGCGGGATTGCTCGGTTTTGTGCTGATCGCCGTATTTATGGTGGCGTACTATCGTCTTCCCGGTCTCTTTGCCACCTTTGCTCTGGCTATTTATGCGGGTTTAAACCTTGTACTTTACAAAGTTTTCGGGGTGACGATTACGTTGGCGGGTATTGCTGGTCTCGTGCTTTCCATGGGTATTGCGGTTGATGCGAATGTGCTCGTGTATGAGCGTCTCAAGGAGGAATTGCGTGCTGGCCGCGATCTTCCTTCGGCACTTGAGGAAGCGTATCGTCGTGCATGGCCTTCGATTCGAGATGGGAATTTCACTACCCTTATCGCGACTATTGTTTTGTACTTCATGAGTACGGGGTTCATTCGCGGTTTTGCGCTTACGCTCACGATTGGTGTATTGCTTTCCATGTTTACTGCTCTTACGGTTACGCGCGGCATGCTTCGTTTAGTTGCTCGCTCTAAAGCTTTCCGGAAAAAGATCTTCTTCCTTGGACTCTAATTGTATGAAGTCTCTTAATATCATGCGTCTTAGTACGCTTTGGCTCAGTCTTTCTGGAGTTATCGTTGCCGCATCTCTTGCTGCATTCATGTTTTTTGGCCTGAACTACGGGGTAGATTTTACGGGAGGTGCTCTTCTTGAGCTTAACGTGCCCTCGCTTTCTTCCCCTGAGGAACTTCGGGGACATCTTGAATCCTCAGGGTTTGCGGAAATCAAGGTGCAAGAGGGTGAGGGAGACCGGGTATTTGTACGAGCAGGGCAGCTTTCTGAAGATGAGCATCAGCGTTTGCTCGCCGAGGTTCAGTCACGCTATGCAGATGCGTCTGAAGTGCAATATACGTTTGTAGGTCCTTCTGTGGGTTCTGAGCTTCGCCGTTCAGCCACGATCGCTATCGGTGTTCTCTTGGTACTTATTGCTTTGTATGTTGCCTGGGCGTTTCGTAATGTGGGAGAAAAAGTTTCTGCATGGAAATTTGGTACGATTACGCTGCTTACTGCCGCGCATGACGTCATTGTTCCTCTTGGGGTTTTTGCAGTTCTGGGGCGCGTGTGGGGATATCAAATTGATACGGCATTTGTAGCGGCTATTCTCACTATTCTTGGCTACTCCATTAATGATACGATTGTAGTTTTCGATCGTACGCGTGAGCATTTAGCGGCAAAGCGTACCGGGGAGTCTTTCCGAGAACTGGTAAACAAAAGCGTTAATGAAACGATGGGTCGCTCCATTAACACGACGCTTGCGGTACTCCTTCCTCTCTTGGCGATTTTCTTTGTTGGGGGCGAATCTACGCGTCCTTTTGTTCTTGCGCTGATCGTTGGAGTTGCGGCGGGAGCATATTCTTCTCTTTTTCTTGCAAGTCCTCTCTTGGTTCTTTGGCAGGAAAAGACGACGAAATAAAGAAATACTGAATACCGGAAAACCTCATAACACGACCGAAGGGTCGTGTTATGCTATATAGCGATATGCTTGGGATCGTCCTCAATCTTCCGCCTACTCTTGAACGCTTTTTTGCAGCCACTCCTCCGGATGTTTTGGCGGCATATGCACTCCTTATTGTTGGCCCCGTCCCTATTTTAGGGGTCATCGTTTGGGGATTTTCTCATCTTTGGCTTGAATACAAGCAAGAGGTTTTTGAACATAGCTTAAAGTGGATCAATCTCGAGGTACGTGTTCCACAAACGAGCATTCAAACTCCAAAAGGCATGGAGAATTTCTTTTCTAACCTTGCGGGAGCAAAGAGTGGACTTACGTGGAAAGAAACATGGCTTCTCGGAAAAACACAGGCGCGTTTTTCTTTTGAATTGGTGAGTAATGGCGGGGATATTTCTTTCGTGATTCGTGCGTTGGAAAAATTCCGAGATATTTTGGAGGCTGATTTATACGCGCAGTATCCTGAAGCCCAAATTACCGAGGTGCCTGATTATACCGGCATGGTTGCGAAGAAGTATCCTAATGATGACCAGGAGTTGTTTGGAGCAGAAATTGTATTGGCAAAAGAACGTTTTTTACCTATTCGTAATTACGATAGTTTTGAACATCAAGGTGAAAAGGAAAATCGATTTAAAGATCCGCTTTTGTCCCTTCTTGAGCTCATGGGAAAAATGCAGCCCGGTGAGCACTTGTGGGTGCAGCTTATTATTCGTCCGCCTCAGAATGAAGATTGGGTGAAAGAGGGTTTGGCATATTTAGGAAAGGTGATGGGGAAGGAGGAAAAAGCTCCGAAAAAGAGCGGTGGCATTCTGGGTGCGATTGATGGTCTCTTTTGGTTTCCTTTTGGCGTTTTAGAGCAGGTTACTGGCATGAAGATTGGAGGAGGTGCGGAAAAGGCCGAAAAGAAGCCGGATGATTTTAAGATGTTCCGATTAACAAGTGCGGAGAAAATTCAGATTGACCAGGTTGCAGAAAAGATTTCAAAAGTAGGGTGGGAGGCAAAGATTCGTTGGATCGGTGTTGGACCTAAGAATAGTTTTAGAAAGGGGGTTTTTGCTTCCGGCATGAAGGGTGCTTTTCAGCCTTTTAATAGTCCTATTCTTAATCAACTTTCTACTCATGGTCCTGCTGTTCCAAAAGATGATTATTTTTGGCAGAAGTGGTCGTATGGCAAAAAACAGGGCATTCTTGCTCAGCGGTATGCGGCGCGATCATTTTCTGCGGGTGCGACTCCTACCATTTTAAATGCTGAAGAGCTTGCAACGCTTTTCCATTTTCCTTCTGCGGATGCGCGTACGCCTGTGCTTACGGCAATGGGCGCACGTCGTTCAGAAGCGCCTAACGTTCTTCCCGCGGCTCCTGTTGGTCGGCTTGGAGGTACGCCTGTGAGCGAGCCTACTTCTGACGATTGGCGAAGAGTGTATCTTGAACGCAGAACGCAGCAGGGTACTACGCATGCCGTTCCTGCGGGTATTCCCGAAAAGCCTTCGGCGCCTCATGAATTTCCAGATCATGCGCCTTTTCATGATGCGATCCTTCCTCATCCGCAGGCGCCTCAAGAACATGGTTTGCATGATGAAAAACAGGATGCTCCTCCTGATAATTTGCCGGTGTAGCTATGTCGCATGATCATCACGACGAACCCGTCCTTCATTCTTCTGAACCTTCAGGACCTTTTCAGTACGATCATGAAAAGCATGTTACGTACTTTGCGCAGACGAATTTTCGTAATCAAATGCGGAAATTCGGTATTAAAACCGACGATCGTCGCCGTCACATGTATGTGATTGGAAAGACGGGTATGGGTAAGACTACCCTTCTTGAAAACATGTTCCTTTCGGATGTGTATGCGGGGCATGGGTGTTGTTATATCGATCCTCACGGAGATACCGCCGAGAAGCTCATTGATTTTATTCCTGCTTGGCGCATTAATGACGTGGTGTACTTTAATCCTGCGGATTTTGATAATCCTATTGGATTCAACGTTTTGGAAGTCAATCATGATCTTCCTCATGATCTTCTCGTTGAAGAGAAGGAGCGTATTTCCTCTTCACTGCTCTCGGTTTTCAAGAAGATTTGGGAGAATGTGTGGAGTGCGCGCATGGAGTACATCATGAACAATACGGTGAAGGCGCTTTTGGATACCCCTGGTACGACGCTTTTGGGTATTAACCGCATGCTTTCTGATAAGGATTATCGATTGGAAATTGTTCGTAACATCAAGGATCCTATCGTGAAGCAATTTTGGGTGCAGGAATTTGCTGCGTATGATGCAAAGTTTGCTTCGGAAGCAGTGGCTCCTATTCAAAATAAGGTAGGTCAATTTATTTCTTCCGCAGTTATTCGCAATATCGTTGCACAGGCGAAGAGCTCGTTGAATCTTCGAGATGTCATGGACAATGAGAAGATTTTCATCGTGAACCTTTCCAAAGGAAGAAATGGTGATGAAGCGATGCGTTTACTTGGAGGCATGCTCATTACGAAGATCCAGATTGCAGCGATGGAACGCGTTGATACTCCGGAAAAGCTTCGTAAAGATTTTTATCTTTATGTAGACGAATTTCAGAATTTTGCCGTAGATTCTTTTGCGAGCATTCTTTCCGAGGCGCGAAAATATCGGTTGAATCTTATTTTGGCGCACCAGTACATTGCTCAGCTTTCTGAACCGGTGCGTGATGCGGTATTTGGTAACATCGGCACTATCGTTTCTTTCCGCGTAGGTTCTCCGGATGCACTCTTTTTGGAGCCTGAGTTCATGCCGCGCTTTATGGCGCAGGATATTATCGAGCTTCCTCGTGCTGGCGTGTATGTCAAGCTCATGATTGATGGTGTTACCAGTCAGCCCTTTTCTGCCTCGACGCTTCCTCCGATTGGTCAGTCGACGGGCAGTACGCAGAAGGTTATTGAACAGTCTCGTGAACGATATTCGGGGAATCGGAAGAATATCGAAGAGCGTGTTATGGCGTGGAGTGGTTTTGGCGATGATGTAAATATTGATGAAAAATTGAAAGAGGTTTCTGATGCGAAAAAAGAAGCGAAGAAAGCAAAGTATAGTTTTACGTATGACTGTACACGATGCGGAAAGCAATTTTTGCTTCCGGTAGAGCTTGACCGTTCCCGTCCTATTTACTGTGAAGAATGTAAAGCTATCGTGGATTCGGAACGACAGCGTGCGAAAGCAAAGAGTGAGGCAAAGAAGCAGCCGAGTACTGCGCCGTCTGGAGCGCCGGTGCGCGCGAAAGATGGGGAGTTGGTGGTTCGTCCAGTTGCTGAGCCGGTTTCTCTTTCTGCGCTCCAGCATGCTGACGCAGGAAGTGCGGATGCGCAAAAGAAAAAGAGAAAGCGCAAGAGAAAAAAGAAGTCGACTTCAGAGCATTCGGCGACTTCCGGATCTGTATCTTCAGTTCCTTCGGACGGTCGAGAATTCTCGCTTGATCCGTCTTCGTCCGACTCTTCTTCTCTTCCTCATCCTACGCTTCCTCCTGAGTCATCCCCCGTATGACCATTTTTGAGGCAGTGATCTTGGGCGCCGTACAGGGCTTTACGGAATTTCTTCCTATTTCAAGTTCAGGACACCTTATTTTGTTTCCTGCGATTTTGGGTTGGGAGGCGCAAAGTGTGGTTTTTGATGTCGCGGTACACGTTGCTACTCTCGGAGCGATTCTTGTTGCATTGTGGCCGAGGATTTCTGCTTGGATCAAAGAATTGCGCAGGGGTAATAAAACCGCGTGGCGTCTTGCGATGTATCTTGTTTTGGCTACCATTCCTGCGGGACTGTTAGGAATTTTTGGTGGGGATTGGCTTGAAGGGCAGCGTACGCTTCCCATGGTGGGTATCATGCTTATTTTTTGGGGAATCATTTTGTATATCGCTGATGTGATTGCCGTAAAGCTTTCTCGAACGGTCGTGAAAGATGGGCAGATTACGCTCCCCTTTGCGCTTGCGATAGGCGTTGCTCAGGCGCTCGCTCTTTTTCCTGGCACTTCTCGTTCGGGTGCGAGTATCAGTACGGCAATGCTTCTTGGGTTTGATAGAAAAACGGCTGCAAACTTTTCTTTTCTTCTTGCTATTCCTGCAATTTCTGGTGCGGGTCTGGTGACGGCACTTGATATTTCCGAAACGGGTTTAGATGTTCCGATTATTTCATTGGTGGCAGGATGTCTTGTCGCTTTTATTACCGGTATTTTTGCGATTCGATTCCTTTTTGCAGTTATCGAAAAGGGAGGATTTCGCTGGTTTGCGCTTTATCGTGTAGTGTTGGGAGTACTTGTCCTCAGTCTTTTCTATGCTTCTTCGTGAAATTGCTCCTTGGAAACACTACGCGCTCCTTGATTCTGGTGAAGGAGAGAAGAGTGAGCGTTTTGGTGATATTGTCATGGTCCGTCCTGATCCTCAGGCGATTTGGAATAAAGCAGATGCAAAGGCTGCGTGCTGGATGGATCCTCATTTGACGTATGCGCGTCAGGGTCGAGAGGGAGACTGGACCTATCGTAAGCCCGTTCCTGATGCGTGGACCGTTCTTTGGGAGGACTTAACGTTCCGTATTCGTCCAACGTCGTTTAAGCACACGGGACTTTTTCCTGAGCAGGCAAGTAATTGGCAGTACATTAAAAAGCACATCGCACCAGGTATGCGCGTCCTTAATCTTTTTGGGTATACCGGAGGCGCAAGCGTTGCGGCAGCTTCGGCAGGTGCTGATGTGACCCATGTAGATGCGAGCAAGCCGGTGGTAACTTGGACTCGTGAAAATGCAGAGCTTTCAGGACTTGCCGACAAGCCTCTTCGTTATATCGTTGATGATGCGCAAAAGTTTATCGCTCGAGAAATTCGTCGTGAAAGCAAGTACGACGCCATTTTTATGGATCCTCCTGCTTTTGGTCGAGGGCCAGAAGGCGAAATTTGGAAATTTGAAGAGCATCTCCCGAGATTGCTTGATCAGTGCGTGCGGATTCTTCAGAAGGAACGTGGCATGCTTTTAGTGAATGCTTACTCTCTCGGGTATCCTGCTCTTGCGATTGAGAATATGATCAAGAGCGCGCTTCCTTGGAAGGGAGAAATGATGAGTGTTGAACTCACGCTTCAAGAGCAAAATCCTCGTGGATTTTTACTTCCTACGGGTGTCGTCGTGCGGGTAACATGGTAGGACTTTTTTTAAAACGCTGTTTGGTATAGGGTGGAGGGATGAAGAAACGGAGATATGCCTTTCCGTCCGGATTTTCTTGGGGTGCCTCGACATCGAGTCATCAGGTTGAGGGCGGGCATACGAATGATTGGACGGAGTGGGAAGCGTCTCCTGAGCGTCTGGAAGATCTTCGAGCGTCTGGAAAATTAGAGAAGTATGGTTTAGAGAATTTTGTTTCCGGTGATGCCGTAATGCACTGGCAGCATTATCGTGATGATTTTTTACTGGCGAAGGACTTGGGACATAATGCTACGCGTTTTTCGTTAGAATGGTCGCGGATTGAGCCTGAAGAAGGGAGGTTTGATGAAGAGGTGATTGCACATTATCGAGATGTTTTGCAGACGTGTCATGAGTTTGGCTTGGAACCGTTTGTCACGCTTTGGCACCGGCCTATTCCTTTGTGGCTTCGGGATAAGGGAGGATGGGAGAGTAAGGAAGTCGTTGAGGCGTTTTCTCGGTATGTTGAGAAAATAGTATCTGTTCTTGGTGATCAGGTGCATTTTTGGATTACGCTTAATGAGCCGGACTTGTATACGCGTAATTCGTATTTACTCGGTGTTTGGCCGCCTCAGAAAAAGAGTAAGCGAGCGTATATTCGTGTTCTGCATCGACTTATTGCAGCTCATCGAAAGGCATATGATGTTATCCATCGTATTCAACCTCGTGCCATGGTAGGAATTGCGAAGAATAATAGCTTTATTGATCCTCAGCCAGATACCTTCCTCAATCGCTCGATGGCTGCTGTATTTCGTTGGTGGCATAACGACTATCTTTTGCAACGCATTGGTGATAGGCAAGATTTTATTGGACTCAATCATTATTTTCATGATCGGTATGTGTACGGAAAAGTACAGAATGAAAATAAGGTGACGTCTGATGTAGGATGGGAGCTTTATCCGGAAGCGTTGTATTACACGCTTGCTGAACTTCAGAAATATAAAAAGCCTATTTTTATTACCGAGAATGGCCTTGCAGATGCAAAAGATGAGAAGCGCGCATGGTTTTTGATTGAATCTCTCAAGCAGGTGCATCGTGCGATAAAAGACGGTGTTGAGGTGCGTGGATATCTTCATTGGTCGCTCTTGGATAACTTTGAATGGGACTCCGGCTTTTGGCCCCAGTTTGGGCTTATTGCGGTAGGGAAGGATATGGTGCGCAGGCCTCGTGCATCAGCGTTTGTGTATCGAGAGATTTGTTTGGAGAATGGAATTACTGGTGATATGCTGAAGTATAAAATTTAGGAGGTTTAGATGGTAAAGATGGTTGAAATGGTTTCTTCATAACATAACAATTTAACCAATTAAACCAATCGTTTCTATGCTCACTATTCTTTACGAAGATAATCATCTTATTGCCGTGCAAAAGCCACATGGCATGCTTACGCAAGGTGATGAAACGGGAGATGAGAATTTGTTTGATGCCGTCAAAGTATTTATCAAAGAACGGGATCAAAAGCCGGGGAATGTGTTCCTTGGTTTGCTTCATCGTCTCGATCGTCCGGTGGGAGGGGTGGTTCTTTTTGCAAAGACATCGAAGGGGGCATCGAGGCTTTCTGAACAGTTTCGGAGTCATGTGATAGAGAAGGTGTATTGGTGTGTTGTGGAGGGGAGTAGAGGGAGTGAGGGGAGTAAGGGGAGTGAGGGGAGTACGGAGAAGTATGAGGGGAAAGACCCTGGCGCTGGGAGGGGCCTCGCGAATGGTCTTGTTGTGCAATGGCTTGTAAAGGATGAGCGAAAAAACTTTGTCACTGCATATGATCGAGAAGTGCCGGGATCGCAACGTGCTGAACTTGCTTATCGTGTTTTGAAAAGTGATGAGGATTTTGCGCTTGTCGAGGTTCGTCCAAAGACCGGCCGACCGCATCAGATTCGGGTTGCCATGGCGTCGAAGGTGGGGCCGATTGTGGGAGATGTAAAGTATGGTGCTTCGGAGGGTATGGAGGGGAATATTGCGCTTTTTGCGAGAGAGCTTTCATTTAGTCATCCTATTTTGGGAGAAAGAATAACCGTAACGGCCGAGCCTCAGCTTGAGATTTTTTCGATTTTTGAGAATTAGTTTTAAATTGATGCCTTTACTAGTCACTTGATATTGACTATCAAGTATTTTTGTGTTTTTATGCACTAAATTGACTAGTTTATTTATGATTTCCATCAATATCGAGGTGATTTCTCAAAAAACCGGGAAAAATTTGTCTCAGATAGCTCGTGAAGCAGGGATTAATCGCAATACCATCCAGGCGATGGCGCTTGGAAAGGTGAATGGAATTAAATTTGAGACGCTTGAGAAGCTCTGCCAGACATTTGCACTTACTCCGGCAGATATTCTTGTTTTTACTACTGAAGCAAAAATTGGAGAAGTTAAGCCTCGGAAAAGATCTTTGTATAAACAAGAAGGTGGATTTGTTCCGTTCACGACTTTTCCTGGATTTGTGGCGGCAATTGGTGTGCGTATTCCTGATGAAAAGCAGTCTTCTCTGTTTGGACGGGCGCAAGGATTTTATAAAGAAAATTACGGAGAGCTTTATTTTGATGAAGCCGCTCTTTATCATTCTGCGAAAACACTTTATCAAACGTACAAAGATCGCGACGTATTTAACGTGTTGTATAAGCAGTTTTTTGCTGCCTGTACTCGCATGGAGGCAGTGTATGCGTCTGCTCTTCAGGGACGGGTTACCTTTCTTTCTCGAGAAGATTTGCTTGCTTATTTCCGAGAAGTTGAAGGGGTTCATTATGAATTTTGGAATTCATGCATCTTTATTGATACGTTCGATGCGGGTTTTGATCGAGAGGCTATTCAAGATATTGCTACGCAGTATCGATTGAGCGCTGAAGAAGTGCAGTCACTCACTACGCCTGTTGATCTTACTTTTTCCTCTGAACGTCGTTTAGCATTTCTTAAAATTGCACAGCGTTTGAAGGGAAAAAGCATGTCTCATGAAGAGCTTCTTGTTTGGATAAAAGCACAATCTGACGTTCGGGCGTACAAACAGGAGTTTGATTACACTGCAACAAATTACGCGTCAATTAAACATCTTACTGATGAACAGATCGTTGATGAGCTGGGATACTTTTTAGCTCATGAAAAGGAGGGAATGGAAGAGTTTCAGCATTTACTTACGTACAAAAATCGTCGTTTGCAGGAGATTGAGCGCATTTGCAAAGCGCATCGTCTTTCTGAAAATCCGTTGTGGTTTTTTGAACGTCTTATATTCTGGCGAGAGACACGTAAGAAATATACGCTTATGGGCGTTCATGCACTTCATGAAGTGCTCAGTGGAATTGAGCGGCTTACCGGAATTCCCTATAAGCATTTACAGTTCATGACGTTTGATGAAGTTCCTTATGTGCTTCGTGGTCAGCTTACTGCTGATGAGCTTCATTCACGAAGAGAAAAGGGAATACTTCTTGATTTTGAAAAAGGGAGCTACAGGATTCATTATGGTGAAGAGGCGATTTCACTCCGCAAGGAGTTTGAAGAAGAGTTGGCGTCTCAGAATACGGCTCAAGTTATTTATGGACAAGTTGCTTCGCAGGGGTATGCTAGGGGTATCGCACGCGTTATTCTTGATCAATCGCAATTTGATCGCTTTAACGAAGGTGAAATTTTGGTGACCGGCATGACGCGACCGGAGTTTGTGCCACTCATGAAAAAAGCTGCAGCGATTGTGACCAATGAAGGGGGAGTTACTTGCCATGCGGCAATTGTCTCCAGAGAACTCGGAAAGCCATGCATTATTGGAACAAAAAATGCAACATCGCTTATTCCCGATGGCGCAACCATTGAAGTGCGTGCAAATCATGGCACGGTTCGAGTATTGTAATCTCCTATAAACGACAGAGACCCCGCATCTTGTCTCGCGCCCCGATTGGGCGCGGAACAAGGCACGGGGCCACGGTCACCAGACAGGGTGACTAGCTGGAGAGACGCATCTCTCTCTCGAGGGTGGCGTTGCCATCCTCGTCGATGGCCAGCGTGACGCCTTCGCCCGGCTTGAGGGCCGGGATGCTGACGCCGGTCAGCATCTTGATCGCCACCTCGGCGCAGGGCGAGTGACTGGCGACGAGCGCCATCTCGCCCATGGGGAGGTTGTTGATGATCTCCCGGAAGGTGTGAAGGATGCGGTCTCCGACGCTCTCGATGAAGCTCGGGTAAGCGGCCTCGATCCTTTCGAGGGTCGAGCCCTTGTCGCAGTGGGCGATCCACTCCTCCATCGTGGCACCCATGAGATCCACCGTACGGGTGGCCTCGGCGACATTGAGGTGCCCACCGGCGATCAAGGCCGCGATCATCTGGTGCGTCCGCATCAGCGCCGAGGCATAGCACCGGGTGATGGGCTGACCCAGGAGGTACTCGCCGCCGGTGACCCTCGCGATCTCGATGCCCCGCGGAGACAGCATCTCCGGACGGCCGTTCTCCTCGTCCTTGAGGTCGTGCCGGAAGAGGAAGATGCCACGGCGGTTGGGGTTGGTGGCGATGGGATCGTTCGAGTCGTCCTGAGGGATTGACATGGTTGCTCCTTTGAGCGTCTGAGGTACGGGAAGGTTCTTACGAATTATTTAGTTTTTTGCCGCGTTGGCGCAAACTGATGATTTTTCAGAACGAATAATACAACCATGAACATGCTTCGCGGTCAATGTATTTGTTGTAGTTTTGGCACAACAACTAGCGTTTCGTGGGAGCGTTTACCGGAGGTTCGGAGATAGACCAAATGATGTCAAAGAGGCTGTTGAGGGTTTTGAAAACATCTGCAGATTCAAGGACTGCAGCATAGGTATGCGTGGGACGTGCACTGATAAAAGCCACCTTCTCATCGTAGAGATAAATGAGTACGGGAAGATCTCCGGGGATGGGTGCATAGCGATAGTCACGGAGAAATTCTTTCCCTATGCCAATAAAAAGTTTTGCGGTTTCATTTTGCGTTTCTTTCCAGGCGAGAGGACGGATGGATTGATGATCGACCCCGCGTGCGATGCGACGTTCAGCCCAGCTCATCATCCATTCTTCGGTGAAAATACGACGGAAGTCTTGCTGATTGAATCCTCCGATATGGCGATAGAATTTTTGATGTGATTCAAGGATCTCTTCAAGGATGAGTTTTACTCCTGCGGAATCGGTATAGTAACGAAAGGCTGGCTTTGCGGGAGATGCGGTTGCATAAAGCGTGAGAAGTGCGGGAATAATCATTTCTGATTCCTGCATTTTTTCTTTGATAATTTCTCCTAAAATACCTGGATTTGCAGGACTGAATATGCGCACGCCGCTCTCAACATTTACGTGCACTAAGCTCCGTTCTACGAGCTCTTCGAGATGACGATAAATAACTGTGCGATGCAGGCCGGCGCTTTTTGCAATGTCATTTGCTTTGCTCTTACCTAGCTTGAGACAGGCAAGATAGGTATTTGCTGTGTCGCAATCTAGGCCAAATATTGCGAGAGAATCTGCAAGATCTTTTTTCATACTGTTGTGTTTTTGAGACAACAAAATCCTTGTTTTTCATTTATTTATGTGCTATTATGGCATTTAGTATCAATAAATGCAACAGATTTTTATGTTTGTACAGTCGTTTCAGACGTTGTCAAAACATGACACGCGTCTTGCGGGAGGAAAAGGGGCGAGCTTGGGAGAAATGACGCAGGCGGGCATTCCGGTTCCTCCAGGATTCGTTGTTCTCCGTACGGCATTCGATCGCTTTCTTGAAGACGCACAGCTGACTTTGGAAATTGAGGCCGTGCTTGATAAGGTGAATTGCGAAGATGTTGCTTCAGTTAATCGTGCTTCGCGAGTGATTCATGATCTTATTCATGACGTGTGTTTTCCTGAAGATCTCGAAAAAGAAATTTTATCAGCTTTTGATGAGCTTGGTTCAGAATTTGTGGCGGTACGTTCCTCTGCTACCGCTGAAGATTCTTCTACGGCAAGCTGGGCGGGCGAGTTAGAAAGTTATTTGAATACTACGCGTGAAGTACTTTTAGAGCATGTAAAGAAGTGTTGGGCCTCGCTGTTTACGCCTCGTGCCATTGTATACCGTAATGAAAAGGGTATGCGGAGTACGCGTGTTTCGGTTGCGGTCGTTGTACAGAAAATGGTGCAGTCAGAAATTTCTGGAGTGACGTTTACCGTACATCCGGTTACGCGTGATATGAATCAGATGATTTTAGAAGCATGTTGGGGGCTAGGAGAATATATTGTAGGGGGAGTGGTAACTCCTGATTCGTATATTTTCGATAAAAAAGACGGAACTATTTTGGATATGTATGTAGCTGATCAAGATCGCATGTTGATTCGGGGCGAAAAAGGAAATGAGGATGTTCCTGTACCGATTGAGAAAGTGAATGCACAAAAGCTTGATAGCAGACAGATACGTGAGTTTGGAGATATCTGTATACGCATTGAAAAGCATTACGGATTTCCTTGTGATATTGAATGGGCGATGGAGGGTGGGGCGTTTTACGTTGTTCAGAGTCGACCAATTACTACATTGTAAATTTTTCTATGCAAAAAGAACTTTCACTTATTTTTACTCGTGATTTTTCAATGTTTACTTGTGATTTTTGGCATATACTCATGACGGATGTTATCGCTCAGGCATATGGTGTTTCATTTTCTGGACAAGTTATTGCATTTAACGGTCGCGCTATAGAATGTTATCGACCTAGCGATGAAATGCGTAATATAAAAGAACGCATCATTCATTTGCCTGAAAGTCACGATCTTTTTTCTCAGAAAAATCGCATTGCATTTGAATGTGCGGTGCGTGATGCCCGCGCAATCATTCAGCGCATAAAAGGATCTTCTCGAGAAGAGTATTTCGATCTTGTTTCTGACTTGCTTGATGCCTGGAAGCGCTTCTATCCGCATTATATGCTCGCCAATTTTTTACCTGGACCTTGGCGAGAAGAATTTTTATCAATGGGTGATGCATGGAGAGATACTGTGATAAATGAATTCACGTATGATCGTCATGCATGTGAAGGGGTATTTGAAGCTGCCGATATTGCCATACGTGAAGCGTTGCGTTTGTGCCTTGAGAAGCTATCTGTTTCTGTAAAGTATGCAGAATTTCTTTCTTTCAATGAGGCGATGGCTTTGTTACGAGAAGATCGCGTGCCGAATCTCCCTCATTTAGAAGAGCGGATGCGTGGTTATTTTATGATAGGAGACGCGGTACATATGGACACCTCTTTTGATGTATTGATTTCGAAGTTTGGTTATTTTTATCGTGCTCCTGAAGTTGAAAAAGGACAGAGGGAGTTTAAGGGAGCTGTTGCGTTTTCCCATGCACCTGTTCGAGGTAAAGTATTTTGTATTTTTACTTACGATCAAGTAGGTAATTTTCCTGAAGGCGCAATTCTCGTAGCGCCGATGACCGCTCCTGAATATTTATCTGCAATGAAACGCGCACGTGCGGTCGTGACTGATGAGGGAGGTGTTACATGCCATGCAGCAATTGTGAGTCGAGAACTTCAAATACCTTGTGTTATTGGTACCAAAGTAGCGACTCGGATTCTTAAAGAGGGTGATGAGGTAGAGGTAGATGCAGAGCATGGTATCGTGCGCATTCTTTAAGATCCGAAAAAGATATTTCATGTCATGATTGAGGAGTGGCGAGTTTGATTGCTTTTTTCTCCAATATTGGTTATCTTTTTGCGCATGTCTGCAAAGAAAAAAGTACTCTTAGGTATGAGCGGGGGCGTTGACTCGAGTGTCAGCGCAGTTTTGCTTTTGGAGCAGGGGTACGAGGTTATTGGGGGGTTCATGAAGAATTGGAGTGGGGGGACGGATGGGATGGATGATGACGGATTAGACGGATCAAAAGACTGCGGATGGAAAAATGAGCGACGTGATGCAATGCGCGTTGCTGCGCAGTTAGGCATTCCGTTTCATACGTTTGATTTTGAAAAAGAGTATCGAGAGCGAGTGTACGAATACATGATCGCCGAGTATAAGGCGGGGCGAACGCCGAATCCTGATGTGCTTTGCAATAAGTACATGAAATTTGATTTGTTTTTGAAAGCCGCCGATGAACTTCAGTGTGATTTTGTAGCGACTGGTCATTACGCACGAAAAACCGTAGATGAACGAGGGATTGCGCATTTACTCCCAGGGGTAGATACAAATAAAGATCAAAGTTATTTCTTGTGTCAGTTGACACAGTCACAGATTGCTCGCGCATTGTTTCCGATTGGACACCTGCAGAAAAGCGAGGTGCGTGACATTGCCCGAAAGCATGATTTGTTTGTTGCAGAGAAGAAGGATAGCCAAGGTATTTGTTTTGTAGGCGCGGTTGCGATGAAAGATTTTCTTGGTGCGCGTATTGCGGAACATCCAGGAAATATTGTGACTACTGATGGAAAAGTGCTTGGGCAGCATTGCGGATTTGAGTTTTATACGATCGGGCAGCGAGAGGGGTTGGGTGTGGGAGGGAGAGGGAGTGATCCGGCGAGTAGCCGGACGGGAGGGAGTAAGGGGAGTAGAGGGAGTACGGAACCGCTTTATGTCGTAGAGCGTCGGCCTGAAACAAATGAAATTGTTGTTGCGGTGGGAGATGATGATCCGGCGCTGTATAAGTCGGTGCTGCGTGCCGGGAATATTACCGAGACGTACACGGGCGCACTTGCTACTTACGAAGGAAAGAACATTTCTGCGCGTATTCGCTATCGTCAGCCGCTCGCTGAATGCGGATTTGTGATACTTTCTTCGATGCAGGGAGGAGATGCAAAAGACGCGGTGGTTGAAGTGACCTTTTCCTCGCCTCAGCGAGCGATAGCGCCTGGACAATTTATTGCGTTTTATTACGGAGAAGAGTTGTTAGGCTCGGGGATTATTTCTTAAAATTGAGTAATCCATGCGGGTGCGTATTGCACGAGAAATTTTTCCATACGTTTAAACGTTCCCGTTGCAAGAAAGAGTGCAGTGATAATGAGGAGAGTGCCAAACGCTTTTTTGAGGAGCGGATTGTATTTTTGAAATATTTCTTTTCCTTTGAGGACTTTTTGGCCGCCATAGGCAATAAGGAGCATGGGCAGACCGGCGCCGATTGCATAAAGCAAGAAAAGTATTCCTGCAAAGGGTGCGTTTTTTGCGGTTGAAGAGAGGATGATGATGGAACCAAGAACAGGGCCTGCGCAAGGCGCCCATACAAGACCGAGGAGCGCGCCAAGAAAGAATGCTTCACTTGGCTGATGTAATGCTGCGGCTTGTGGAGTTTTTTGAGAGAGTTTGGCAAAAAGTTGGCTTGTGAGCGCGGAAATTTTTGTTTCGAGAGGCGGGATGAGTAATATTACACCCATGAATGCAAGGAGCCAGTATGCGATTGTGTGGAGGATTCTTCTGTCAAAGGGAAGAAGGTCGCTGAAGATGCCGAAGAGCAATCCAAAGAAGGTGAATGCAGTCGCCATGCCAACTACCGCAATGAGGGGGTAGCGTTTGTCTTGTTTGAGTGCAGACCCGAGAATGATGGGTACAAGGGGAATGATGCAGGGAGAGGTGACGGTAATGATGCCCGCAAAAAATGCGAGGATGAGCATGTTCATAGCGGATGGGTTAATTATAAAAGAAGAAACCCCATCTAGCCATCGATGCTTTTCTTTGTTAGCATAGATGCGATTATGATTCCTCAAGAGCGACTTCGAAACTTCTGCATTATTGCCCATATTGACCACGGAAAGAGCACGCTCTCTGACCGGTTGCTTGAAGTTACGAAAACGGTTGAAACGCGGCAAATGAAGGATCAGTTGCTCGATTCCATGGATATCGAGCGCGAACGTGGGATTACCATTAAGCTCGCTCCTGCGCGCATGAAATGGACGAAGGACGGGCAGGAATACACGCTGAACCTCATTGATACGCCAGGGCATATCGATTTTAACTACGAAGTTTCCCGTTCTCTTGCGGCTGTAGATGGGGCAGTGCTTTTGGTGGATTCTACGCAGGGTGTCCAGGCACAGACGGTGGCCAACCTCTATTTGGCCATGGAAGAGAATTTGGAGATTATTCCCGTTCTTAACAAAATCGATCTTCCTGCTGCGGATGTTCCTCGTCGCAAGGCGGAGCTTGTGAAATTGCTCGGATGTAGGGAAGAAGATATTCTCGCGGTTTCAGGAAAGACGGGTGAAGGCGTTCCTGCACTTCTTGATGCGGTAATTGCGCGCATCCCTTCACCAAAAGGTGAAGCGCAAGATGCTCCGCGCGCGGTTGTTTTTGACTCCGCGTACGATGATTACAAAGGCGTTGTTGCGTATGTGCGCGTGGTTGATGGTGTTTTCCGTAAGCGAGAGAAGTTGCACATGATGGCAACTGATGCTGATGGAGAAATTTTAGAATTGGGCGCACTCAAGCCGAAGTTTTCCCCGCTGGACTACTTAGAAACCGGACAGATCGGCTATATCGTGACGGGACTTAAGGATATTCGTGCATGTCGTGTGGGTGACACGCTCACGATCGGAAATAATATCGTGACGCCGCTTGAAGGATATCGTGAAGTGCGTCCGATGGTGTTTGCGGGTATTTTTCCGGCATCCGGCGATGAGTATTCTGCGCTTCGGGATGCGATGGATCGTTTGAAGCTCAATGATGCGGCGCTTGTATATGAGCCTGAGCATTCGCCTGCGCTCGGTTATGGATTCCGTTGTGGATTCCTCGGCATGCTTCACTTGGAAATTCTCAAGGAGCGTTTGAATCGCGAGTACAATATTGATCTTGTCGTCACACTTCCTTCGGTTGCGTACCGTGTATTTAAAATGGGAGAAAGCGAGTATCAGGTTATTAAAGGCGCGCTTGATCTCCCGGATCCTTCGTTTATCGAAAAGATTGAAGAACCTTGGGCGAAAGTCGACATCATTACGCCTGCGGAATACATCGGAAACGTTATGCAGTTGTGTCAGGAGCGTCGAGGAACGTATCTCACAACCGAGTATCTTTCTGAAGGTCGTGCAATGCTGCACTACGAATTGCCGCTTTCTGCGATTATCGTTGATTTTAATGATCGTTTGAAGAGTGCGACGGCGGGGTATGCGTCGCTCACGTATGATGTGTTTGAATATCGCGAAGCGGATATTGTGAAGCTTGAAATTTCCGTTGCCGATTCTCCGGTTGATGCGTTTGCGTCACTTGTCTATCGCGATGAGGGAGAGCGTGTGGGTCGTCGTATTCTTGAGATTCTTCAAGAAACCATTCCGCGTACGCAGTTCGTTATTAAGTTGCAGGCATCAGTGGGAGGAAAGATTGTGGCTGGTGAACGTATTTCCGCGATGCGTAAAGATGTCACTGGCGGACTCTACGGCGGTGACTATACGCGTAAGCTCAAGTTGTTGCAGAAGCAGAAAAAAGGAAAGGCAAAAATGATGGCGATGGGTGTAGGAAATGTGGAGATTCCTGGTGATGCGTATCTCAAAGTATTGAAACGGTAAGTTCCTTGTTTACTTTTTCTTTTTTGCTGCGATTGTGGCGGGAAGAATAACGAAAGCGAATCCTGTCATTTCACCCATAACGCTTGTAAAAAATGGGAGAACGAAAGCTGCTCCTATCCAGTTGGCAACATTTGGGGCAAATGCGCTTGCTATGACATATGCGGTCATAGCTGCCCCGAGATGCAGCACGAATGCTTTTGTGAGCGCTATTCCTGCAGGCATATAGTATTCATGGATGGGAAGTATGCGTTTTTCTTTTAAAAAGAGTTTTCCTTGTATGGCAATGGGAACGAGAAGGCTGTACCAAATGGCTATTGCCGTTCCCGTGTCCAGTTCGTTCATGAAGGAGAAATTGTCTTCATGCATGCCGGCGAGGATGAGGAAAGAAAAAAGTATGCGGATGCCATGTTCTATTGCATAGAGTGAGAGGCGAGTGAGGTTTTGTACGGTGTTGGTCATAGCGAAAAACCACCCTCGAAAGAGGGTGGTTTTAATTAGGAATTCTTTTTTAGGGCGACGATCAGGGCTGCGATACCGAGTGGAATAGGAATCCAGAAGAGATCTGCGAGCTCTGAGAGATGTGAGGATCCGGATCCTACGACGTACATTATTCCCGAGGCCACGAACGCAAGGCCTGCGATAAGCGAGGCGATATTTTTATTCATACCGCATAAGTATAGCGTTTTTTTGACCTTTGCACAGTCTTTTATTCGCTGCCCTTTTTCTATCTTCACAAATTTCTTCTTTTTTGGTATGCTCTTGGCGCTTCATTTTGCGCTGGTAGCTCAGTGGTAGAGCAAAGGCCTTTTAAGCCTGTGGTCGTGGGTTCGATCCCCACTCGGCGCACCATAAAAATCTGACAGCATGTCTGTCGGGTTTTTATTTTATCTAAAATAATCGAACCCACGACGGTTCGATGGTCAAGCGAGTGAGTGGAGCTATAAAGCTGAATCTATGCGCTTTATAGCTCCCGAACGAGCACCGACTCAATCCGGAGGCGTAGCCGAGATCCCCGCTCGGCGCACCACAAAATCCCGATCGCAGGTCTGTCGGGTTTTTGTTTTTGAAACAGGTATAATCTTGGTATATGGAGGAACGAGGGTGGCATGTCATGAGTGCAGAGGACGTTTTGCGGGTCGTACGAGGAACCCGAGAGGGACTGTCTCTTGCGCAAGTAGAAGAGCGACAGCGTACATATGGAAAAAACGTTTTGCCTGAGCGGGATCGCATTTCTCCCTTGCGTATTTTCTTTCGCCAATTTCTTTCTCCTTTAGTCGCTCTCTTGTTTATCGCGGGGGGAGTTTCTTTTTTTCTCGGAGACGTTGTTGATGTTATAAGCATTCTTCTCGTGCTCTTTTTTAATGCCCTTTTAGGATTCTTTCAGGAATATCGTGCTGATCAGCGCATGCGAGCGTTACGTGCAATGGTGGGGACTTTGGCAACGGTTGAACGTGCCGGACAGGTGCTGCAGATTCCTGCGGAAGAACTTGTGCCCGGAGATGTGCTTTTTTTACGTGCGGGCATGAAGGTAGGTGCTGATGCTCGTCTTTTTGCGGTGAATGACCTTGCGAGTCATGAAGCGGCGCTTACGGGAGAAAGTCGCGAAGTGGAAAAGCGTACTGAAGTTCTCCCTTCCCCCGTTCCTTTGTTTGAGCGATCGAATATGGTGTTTATGGGAACGGCGATCTCTCGGGGTACGGGAAAGGCTCTTGTAGTGGCTACTGCTGGACAAACCGTTTTTGCACGTATTGCGCATGAAACGCAGCAGACAACGGGGGGAGCGAGTGGTTTTGCGAAGGAATTGAAAAAGACGGGCTTTCTTCTCTCTGGCATCGTTCTTTTTCTTTCCGGAGGACTCTTTTTACTGGGGATACTTCGGGGTGAAGATGTTTTTTCCATGCTGCAAGTCAGTATTGCACTCGCTGTTGCGGCGATTCCTGAGGGTTTATTGATCGCTACCACGGTTGCGCTTGCCGTCGCGCTTCAGCGTATGGCAAGGGAGAAGGTGCTTGTGCGTGAGTTGGGAGTCCCTGAACGTATGAGCGCCGTCAATGTTCTTTGCGTTGATAAGACCGGTACTTTGACCGAAGGGAATATGAAGGTGGAGGTATGTGATACTTCTCGTCCTGAAACGGTTCGTTTAGCACTTTCTGCACTGACTGAGCAAAGTAGAAAGCATGCTTCTCTCGCGCTTTCACTTACCGAGCAGGCGTTGGCGCAGTATATTGTTCGTCAAGGTATCGAAGATGTTGCGGTTATTCAGAGCGTTCCTTTTTCTTCTGCGACAAAGTTCAGTGAAGCCACCATACAGCGCGAGCGTCATGTTCATACGTTTCGACTTGGTGCTCCTGAAATGCTCCTTGCTTTACTTTCTGAGGAGTCTTCCGTCGTCGTAGCTCTTCGAGAGCGAGCGAGCGCGCTCACACGAAAAGGGTATCGCGTGCTCACGCTTTTAGAACGTGAATCGGTTTCTGAGCACTTTGCTTTTCTTGCTTTTTTTGGAATCGCAGATCCTTTGCGTGACGATGCTCAAGAAATGGTCGCACGTATACAAGAACAAGGAGTGCGTTTGCTTATGCTTACAGGGGATCATCGAGAAACTGCCCAAGCTGTCGCGCGCCGGTTAGGTATGGAAGGCGAGTGTGTTCATGGAGATGAGTTGCGGGGTTTATCTGACGCCGATCTTGCACGTCTGTTGCGGAAAGTGAGCGTTATTGCGCGTATGGTTCCTCAAGATAAACTTCGTATTGTGCGTGCTTTGCAGGCAGATGGTGCGGTGGTAGGTATGACCGGTGATGGGGTAAACGATGGCCCCGCGCTTGCGGCTGCGGATGTAGGCATCGCTCTTCACAGCGGTACCGATGTTGCGCGTGAAGTTGCCGATGTCGTACTTATGGACGATCGGCTTGCCACCATCTCCCATGCGCTGGAAGAGGGACGAGGAACTTTTTTGGCATTACAACGGATCTCCGCATATCTGCTCATGCTTTCTTTGGCAAAAATGGGCGTTTTTACGTTTGCGCTTTTATTTGGTGTTCCTGTGCCGCTTTCGCCAGTGCAATTGCTTTGGCTGAATGTCGTGACCGATGGGATTCTTGCGCTTGGGCTTGCCACGTTTGTTTCGTATGATGCGTTGGATGTCGCATTGCCTCGGAATAAGATGGAGGGTATTTTTTCTCTTCCTTTTCGACGATTCTTGGTTATTGCGGTGGGCATTCTTACGCTCCCCTTGTGTATGATGTTTCTTTTTACCCTTTCACTTTCTGGGCCACAAGCTGCGGGAATATTTTTCGCAGCCTTTGTTTTAGATGCGCTTGTGATGCTGTGGTTTTTTGCACGAATCAAGTCGGTGCATTTGGGGGTTTTTTTGTTCGTTATCTCTTTTCTTTCTCTTGGAGCTTCATTTTTCCCCTACATTCTTTTTTCCCATGACCTGTCTTTTCCTTCGCCGGGGATATTTCTTCTTCTTTTCTTTATTTCGCTTCTGAAATGCGTTTTCCTCTGGGCTGTTTGGCGCGTTATCCTCGTACGTAAAGCGTCTCTTTCTCCCGCACTGGTATCATAGGGGCATATGCAATTGGAACGTATTGAGCAATTTCAGGACGCGGCGGTTACGGTTATGGGTTTAGGAAAATATAAAGAGGGAAGTGGATTTGTTACGGCGACTTGGCTCATCAAGCATGGAGCACAGACGGTGGTGACCGATTTAAAGACCGAAGCGGACTTGCAATCATCCTTACAGCTTCTTATGGAATGGTACCGAGAATATCGTACTGCCCATCCTGAGGCGAATGTCTATCCGCCGGTTTTTGTGTTAGGTGAGCATCGGAAGGAGGATTTTACTGATGTTGATTATGTCGTTCAGAATCCAGGTGTTCCGAGCGAGACCGCGTACATGAAGGCTGCGGAAGAAGCTGGCGTCGATATTGAATCTGATACGAGTATTTTCCTTCGTTTCTACCCCTATAAAACTATTGCGGTCACGGGCACAAAGGGAAAAACGACAACGACAAAACTATTAGGGGAAATGCTTAAAACGCTTCATCCATCCGCAATTGTGGCAGGAAATGTGAAGGCATCGCCACTGCAGTTTTTAGATGGAGCGCTGGAGAAGAAGGAGGAAATTCCCGTCGTTTTAGAATTTTCTTCTTGGATGCTGTTAAGTTTGCCCTATGCTCTTCAGGATCTCGGTCGTGGTCCGGATATTGCGGTTTTAACGAATGTATACCCGGATCATATGGATCGTTATCCGGATTATGAGGCGTATAAAAAGTCTAAAGAGATCATCTTCGCCTACCAGACGCCTGATCAGGTTGCTATTCTCAATAAAGATCATGCAGAAGTACGAGAAATGGCTTCCCGAGTTCCTTCTCGACTTCTCTGGTTTAGCACTGCACCCATGGAGGAAGATGGTTGTTTTATAGAAAATGGCATTGTGAAATATCGACGTGAAGGAGGTATACAAGACCTTTTAGCGGTTGATGATGTTGCCCTCAAGGGGGAGCATAATCTTTCTAATGCACTTGCTGCTGCGTGTGCCGCTTTGGTGCGTGGCGTGCCATTGGCAGGTGTAGCGGAGGTTCTGAAGCGCTTTTCAGGTATTGCGGATAGACAGGAGGTGGTGCGTGAAGTGGACGAGGTGACCTATGTGAATGATACCGCTTCTACGGCACCTGAAGCGCTCAAAGCTGCTTTGGAGACGTTGGGTACTGAAAAGCGCATCGTTCTTCTTGCGGGCGGTGATTCCCGTGGCGTTTCGTTTGATGCGGTAGCGCCTGTTATTGCGCACATGTGTAAACAAGTGCTTCTTTTTCCTGGTACCGCAACAGAGGCCTTAGAGAAGGCCCTTTTAGGAAAGGTGATGGTAGATCATGTCCAAACCATGGAAGAAGCGGTGAAAATGGCGAGAAAATTTGCTGCTCGTGGCGATGTGGTGTTGTTTTCTCCTGGATGTCCGGTGGGTCAGCCGTTTGCGAATGAATTTGAAGCAGGCGAAGCGTTTCGTGAAGAGGTGAGAAAGATATAGAGAAAGGATAAGGCGGGTGAAGACGGATGTGGCGGATAATGGCCTCATTTGTTACTCTGAAAGAAAATGCTTATCTATGCTCCATGCTTTGAAAAAGGCTGTTCCACAGCCTTTGCTCCAGATTTATCATGCTAGCCTTGGGTATTTGGCTGGTATGGTGTACCGGCATCCTTCTGATGAAATGGTGGTTATTGGGGTGACGGGGACAAATGGAAAATCCACGACTGTTCAGTTTATTGCTCAGCTTCTTTGTGAACTAGGTGAAAAAGTGGGATATACCTCTACCGCAGGTTTTTCTATTGCGGGAAGGTCGGTTGAGAATCGTATGAAAATGACCATGCCGGGTCGTTTTGTGTTGCAAAAAATGTTGCGGGATATGCGCGATGCGGGCTGCACCTATGCCATTGTTGAAACTTCCTCGCAGGGACTCGCGCAGTTTCGTCATGTAAGTATCAACTATGATGTTGCGGTATTTACGAACTTAACCCCTGAGCACATTGAGGCTCACGGAAGTTTTGATGCGTATAAGCGCGCAAAGGGTCTTTTATTTTCTCATCTTACCGCTCGTGCGCACAAGGTTCTTGCGGGAAAGCGCATTGCGAAGCAAATCGTGGTGAATCGTGATGATGAGCATTCTGCTTTTTATGCGCAGTTTCCCGCGGATCGTCATTGGTCTTTTGGATGGAATGTGCATCCGGAAGAAGGGGTGTATGCAGAAGATATTTCTGGAGATGGGGAAGGTGCGCGAGTGCGTGTAGCCGGGAAGGAGGTTTCTTGGCAACTTCCCGCGCATTTTTCTCGTCTTAATGCGCTTGCGGCGATTACCGCGGTGCATGCGTGTGGTTTTCCCCTCGCAGACGTTCTTCAAGCTTCAGAGAAACTCCATGATGTCGCAGGACGATTTGAGCGCATTGCGCTCGGGCAACCTTTTACGGTGATTGTGGATTACGCCTATGAGCCGTATGCCTTGCGTGCGCTTCTTGATTCCTTGCCACCTTATACGGGAAAAGTTATTGGTGTTCATGGTTCAGCGGGGGGAGGGCGTGATAAGGCACGTCGTCCGCTTATTGGAAATTTGGCCGCAGAGCGTGAGGATGTAGTGATCGTAACGAATGAAGATCCGTACGATGAAGATCCGCAGGTCATCATTGATGCGGTTGCTGCGGGCGCACGGGAGAAAGGGAAGCGTGAGGGAGAAGATTTGTTCCTTATTTCTGATCGAGGAGAAGCGATTCGCTTTGCGTTGCAACAGGCTGAGCCAGGGGATGTTGTTCTTATTACCGGAAAGGGGTCGGAGCCGGTTATGGCGGTTGCGGGCGGGAAAACCATTCCTTGGGATGACCGACAGGTGGTTCGAAACGTGCTATCATCTTTAGGGTATGGCGCATAATGCGCGAACACTTTCTCCTCGTACCTGGCTCACCGTTGCCGTTGTTGGCCTTCTTTTGTTTGTCGCGTTCGCATTTGTGCGTGAATACGTAAGAAATATCGACATTGCTACTGAGCTTGAGCGTATGGAAGCTGAGAATGCGGCACTCAATGCCCAGCATCTCGCTTCTCTTGAGCTCATCTCTCAGCTTTCTACTGAAACTGCCGTTGAAGGCGAGGCTCGTACGAAACTGAACCTCGCAAAGGAAGGAGAGACAATGTATGTCGTGCAAGATGGTGCACAAGAAATTGCCGGAGAAGGCGATGCTTCTGCGGAAGAAGCGCTTACCGTTGCTACAGACCCTTCTCTGAGTAACCCTGCAAAGTGGTTTTATTATTTCTTCGCACCTCCTGAACATCGTGAAGGTGCGCTATGACCGATGCTCGAAAGGTTTGGTTGCGCCGTAGTGGCATAGGATTTCTTTTTTTGTGGTTTTCTCTCCAATTTGGAGCGATGTTTTTTCACGCAGGTGAAGGATTTTCTCGAAATTTTTCTCATTTTGTTTTACCTCCTGCGTGGGTAGGTTTTTCACCGGTTTCCTATCGGCAAGTCGTTGAGACTGCGCATGCATTTGTTGCCCTTCAGATCGCTCCTTCTTATCAGGAAGCATTTCCCCTCGCTCTTGCTTTTGCGGTGCGTGACGAGCGGCTTCAGCGCCTTTTAGGAGATCGGGCGTTGGAATCTGAGGATGTTTTTACAGAAGATGATCATGCGCTTTTGCGTGATGCGGGGCTTTCTCTTCATGAACAGGAGAAGTTTCTTATACTGCCTCTTCTTCGCTTTCGACAATCTTCGACGTTACGTAATGAAATTCTCCCCTCCCAAGAAATGCGCATGCAGAGCGTGCTCGAGAAAATTCAACTTGATATGCCATTTGCGGATATCGCGCGCTATTATTCGGAAGATAGTTCCGCGATGGATGGGGGGGATCTCGGTGTTTTTCTTCTTTCTGAGCTGCCTGATTGGGCGTGGCAGGTAGGTACCCTGGGGATTGGTGAGGTGCGATCAGATTTTGTAGGAGCGGATGCGCTTTGGGTGCTTAAGGTGGTGGATAAAGGGGGTATCGGGGATGAGGCTTGGGTGCATATCCGTGGAATTGCTATTAATAAGCCGACTTTGGGCGCAATTTTGCGCGCCCATGCTGCGGAGTATCCCGCATGGGTTTTTGTGTGGTAAAGGTGCTTTACGAAACTTCCTCTTTATGATTTACTATTTCCGCTTTTGAACGTTCGTTTTTGCGGGCGTGGTGTAGCGGTAACATGTTTGCTTCCCAAGCAAAAGATCGCCGGTTCGATCCCGGTCGCCCGCTCCACGAAAAATTTATCTTCCTTATCCTTTTCTTTGTAAAGAGTGATGATAAGTGAAGATGTGCCACTAAGTTTGTTCAGATTCAAGGAGCCGACGAGCACGGCCGAGGCGTAGGTAAATCCTACGGTGAGGCCGCGCGCAGGAGGCGACGCCGAAGATGGACAAACTTGGGTGGCACATCTGTGCCGATGTAGCTCAGTTGGTAGAGCAGCGGTATCGTAAACCGCAGGTCACCGGTTCGAGCCCGGTCATCGGCTCCAGAAAGATCGTCTGTCATGCACAGGCGATTTTTCTTTTGTGCGCTATACTATTGGTATGTGATTACGCTTCGTAATGTCACGAAAGTTTATCCTCCTGATGTTCATGCCTTGCGTGGAGTAACTTTTCATATCGAGCCTGGAGAATTCGTGTCTATCGTAGGATCAAGTGGAAGTGGAAAGACGACCATTGCTAAACTTCTTTCGGCTGAAGAAAAGCCCACCGAGGGTCAAGTTATTATTGGAGAATGGGATATCTCGCGGATTCCTCATTATCAAGTTCCCACGCTTCGTCGTCAATTAGGGATGGTTTTTCAAGATTATAAACTTCTTCCTAAGAAGACTGCCTTTGAAAATGTTGCCTTTGCATTGGAAGTTGCGGGAGAACATTCAAAGCGTATTCAAGAGATCGTTCCCCAAGTGATGAAAATTGTTGGACTTGCGGATAAGGCACACCGTTATCCTCGACAGCTTTCAGGAGGTGAGCAGCAGCGTGTCTCGATTGCTCGCGCTTTAGTACATCGTCCAAAGATCATGCTTGCGGATGAGCCTACGGGAAATTTGGATGCCGTCACCGCGCGAGAAATCATTGAGCTTCTCAAGCGTATCAATGAATTTGGTACGACGGTTGTGCTCGTTACGCATGATCGCGATATTGTGAATGCGCTCAACCGTCGAGTGATTACGGTACAAAAGGGGGAGATTGTTTCTGATGTTGCGAAAGGTAAGTATCATCTTGGATAGTCTATGCGCGCTTTTTTTCGCATGGTGAAGTTTGCCTTCCAAGGCATTTTCCGGAATTTCTGGCTGTCGTTTGTTACGACGTCGGTGCTTTTTTTGACGCTTTTGACGATCAATGCCGTCATTATTCTCAATGTACTTGCTACGGCATCAGTGCGTGCTATTGAAGATCGTGTGCAGGTTGAGCTCTATTTTGTACCAGGGACGAGTGAGGATGTTGTGAAATCGGTGCGAGGATATCTTATTGGCTTGCCGCAGGTAAAAGATGTTGCCACAGTTTCTGCCGAGGAAGCTCTTGTGTCGTTTCGGGAGCGGCATGCGAATGATGCAGAGATTCTCGCGGCACTTGATGAAGTGGAAGGAAATCCCTTCGGAGATGCCCTTCGTGTACAGGCTGAAAATCCTGAAGATTTCCCTTTTATTCTTGAAGCGGTGAATAGTCCTGAATTTTCGCAATACATCAAAGACAAGGACTACGCTGACTATCAGACGGTTATTGATCGGCTTTCTGTATTTACTGAACGTATCCGTTTAGGAGGCATTGGTCTTGCAGCCTTTTTTGGCTTGATTTCGGTGCTCATCGTCTTTAATACGATTCGTGTTGCTATTTATACGCATCGTGATGAGATTTCGGTCATGAAACTTGTTGGAGCAAAGGATTGGTTTATTCGCGCTCCTTTTTTGCTGGAGGCGGTTATCTATGCGTTTGCGGCAACGATGATCATGGGTATCGCGTTGGTATTGGTGTTGTTCTCTTTTGAACCTTTTGTTTCTCGATTCTTTTCAGGAGTTTCAGTAAGCCTTTCCCGTTTTTATTTAGAGAATGGCATCATGCTATTCTTTGCTCAATGGGCTGGCCTTTCATTCTTGGGTGTTATCACTACTGCTGGGGCGGTTAGAAAGTTCTTGAGAACCTAGATGAGTTGTGGGGTGTTACTTGGCAAAGTAAGGAATGTTTGGCATAGTGTTACGCGTCTTGTTTTTTCAAGATAAGTCTCGAATTCCTCTTCATTTCGAGGCAGTTTGGACCTACAGAGGGAGGATTGCTGATCCGTACCTAAATGTACGGAGAGGCAACCGGACTGATAGGGGCTCCAAAATGACCGAAATGAAGAGGAATTCGCTTTCCGAGATCGTCTAAAGGCAGGACAGCGGCCTTTGAAGCCGTGAATCATGGTTCGAATCCATGTCTCGGAACCAAAAAAAGACTAGCTTTTTAGCTAGTCTTTTTTTGTCCTGAGCGCGGCATAGAAGTTGCACAAATTGGGATCTTTACGTTCTTTCGGGAGACTTGTATGCTCCGAGTAATTCTATGGCTCATGTTACGTTGATTGCGGGCGAATTACGCCGAAATGCGGTGCGAGAGGCGGTTCACGGATTAGGTGAGGCCTTTCGTGATCGAGTAAAGATTGCGAAGAATATTTTTATTAAGCCCGATGTAGGGCACTATGAGTTGCAGCTTGCCGCAACCCATGTAGACGCACTCCGTGGGCTTCTCGATGTTTTGCGAGAGATTACCGATGCTCCTATTGTTATCGCTGATGCAGGTCATTATGGGACGCTTCCGGGTTTCCGCCATTTTGGCTATGAGCGTCTTTTGGGAGAGTATGCACATGTTACCCTTCGAGACTTACAAGAGGGCGAAACTGTTGAAGGAGAAATTCAAGGTGTGCATGGCCCTATTGTTGTTCGACGTGCAAAGGAGGCGCTTCAGGCGGATGTAACAATAAGCTTGGGCACGTTGAAGACGCATCGTCTCTATGGTGCATGTCTTTCTCTTGCGAATTGGGTAGAGGGAACGTGGATCGTTCCTCCTCGACAAACTATTTCTGGACGGGTTTTTACGCGTTCTCCCTGGCTTGCTGCTGATGGGGATCGGGGTGCGCATGAAATTATCCGTCAGCTTTATGAGCAACATCCGGTTGACATTGCCGTATTAGATGGGTTTCTCGGGATGGAAGGGGACGGTCCTACAGATGGTACCGCCATTCATGTGGGCGTTGCGATTGCAAGCATGGATGCGGTTGCAACGGATGCGATCGGTGCAACGCTTATGGGAATTGATCCTCGAGCGCTTGGATATCTTGATAGCCTTGCACAGGCGGGAAAGGGTATTATTGATATCGCAGATATGGATGTTCCTCTACAGCTCTTACGAGATCGAAGTCGTATGTTTCAATTACCGTTTGAGCAACGAGGATTGAGGAATGTTGGTTGATGATGAACGTGAAGATTCCTCGGTCGACTTGGTCTCTCTCTCGGAATGACACTGAAAGTTTCCTTTATTCCCTTCCTTTTTTCTTATGCCTACTCCTCTTTTTCCTGGTCGTTTTCAGCCGTTTCATCATGGGCATCTTTTAGTGATACAGGGCATGGTGAAAACGATGGGTGATCCTGTTATTGTGATTTGTGATCCTGTAAAGCCCCAACCTGATGGCGATGATCTTTTTACGCTTGAAGAACGTCGAGAAATGATTTCTGCTGCGCTTCTTTCGGCAGATATCATGGATGCTACTATTGTGGTCGCGAAAGATGCGGGAAATGATGCGGATTGGGTAGAATATGTGCTTGATGCCGCAGAAAAAAAGAGTGATGTCGTGATGTGGTCTGGAAGAGAGGAGGTGCGCGCAGCGTTTGAGGCAAAGGGCATTGCTACAAAGAAAATCGTTCCTGTGCCGGGTATTGAGGGAGAAATGCTTCGTTCTCAAATGCGGGAAGGAAATGGAGAGTGGAGAAAGAAAGTACCTGCGGGAGCTCTCGATGTTATAGAAGAAGCACTTGTACGAAAGGGTATTTCTCAGTAAAAAGGTGATCCCTCCTTGTGGGATCTGTTATGCATCTTGTTCTCGTTCCGACCTACAATGAATATCAGAATATTCGGACTCTTCTTGATGCATTATGTGTCATCCCTGATGTCCATGTTCTTGTTATTGACGACGCTTCACCGGACGGTACTGCTGAGGAAGTGAAATCACATGCGTTTTTTTTGGAGCGCGTTTTTTTATTAGAGCGAAAGGGGAAGGAGGGGTTGGGATCGGCCTATCGTGCGGGGTTTGCATGGGGGTTTGAGAAGGGGTATCACACACTTACGCAAATGGATGCAGACTTTTCTCATGATCCACAGGATCTCCCTCGGCTCCTGGCCGAGGTGATGGCAGGTGCTGATGTTGCTATTGGTTCGCGTAAGATTCCTGGAGGTGAAATTGTCGGATGGGGACCTTGGCGAACATTTTGTAGCTCTGGAGCGATGGGCGCTTCGCGATTATGCTTGGGACTGAAGACGCGTGATGTTACTGCGGGTTTTCGTACATGGAAGCGGAGTTTTGTTGAGCAGATTCCTGTACTGAGTCTGAAAAGTAATGGCTATGCTTTTCAAGAGGAGATGATTTTAGTGGCAGAGCTACGCGGTGCCCAGGTGAAAGAGGTGCCTGTCATTTTCCGTGACCGCATTCATGGGACCTCTAAGCTTGGTTTTAAAGATGTGCGCGAATTTTTTTATACACTGAGCCGTCTTACGGCGATGCGAAGAAAGCGTTTTCTCGTGTATATCCTTATTGGCGGAGTTGGGGCGCTTATTGATTTGGGAGGATTTCTTTTTTTGCACCAGGTGGTAGGTCTTTTTCTTCTTCCTGCAAATATTATTGCTACGAGTATTGCCGTCATTCACAATTTTCTTTTTCATCACTATGTCACTTTTAAGGAGCATGAGCAGGTGGCATCGGTTGCTTTTGCGCGTTTTGTCGGCGTATCTCTTGTGGGCATTGCCTTAAACTCAATTATTGTTTTGGCGGGAGTAGGTTCTGGAATGCTTCCTGCGTTTGCTAAAGTCCTGGCTATCGTTTGCGTCACTCTGTGGAATTACCTTATGAATGCACGAGTTACTTTTAAAGTATGAAGGAAAAGCAGGCGTGGAGAGATCGCATCTTGTATATTTTTGGAGTGGTGATCGCTGTTCTCTTTTTTGCTTTTCAAGTCCACCAGCTTCTCTCCTTTAATCCGTATTGGGGATATGACGGAGGCGCGCATGTCCATATTCTTGAGACCCTTCTTTTCGAGCGTCGCATCCCTTCTCTTGAAGAAAATTATCTTGCGTGGCATGAGCCATTTTACTATCTCGTCCTCGTAGGCTTTGGATTTCTTTCTGTACCTTTTTGGGTATCGCATTTGCTCATTGTTGCCGCGCTTGATGTATTGGTATTTACGTTGTGGAGACGCATGGGGTTTTCTGCAGGTTATGCATTAGCTGGTGCTCTTGCGACACTTGGTCTTCCTGCCTTTTTGGAAGTCGGTATGTTCTTTACCAATGAGGCGCTTAACTATGTTTTTGTCCTTGCGATCATCCATTTGGCCCTGACGATGTGGAGAGAAGAAAAATGGTCATGGAAATCTGCAGTTCTTCTAGCGCTGTGCGTGGGGCTGGGAGTGGTAACAAAGATAACGGCATTGGTTGCATTTGGGGTGACGGTTATTCTTTTGATAATAAAGATGATACGGATAAGAAAGAAGAAGGCAGAAGTACTGAAATATACGGGAACCGTTCTCTTCACCATTGCGTTTGCAGTGCTTTGCTATATACCCTGGTATGTTGTGCGCAGCAATGGCCTTTCTCAGGCGTCTATCAACAATTACGACATGCTTCCGGCAAAGCCCTTGATGCTTGATGAGCGTGTGCAGTTCATGACTACTTTTGATGCGAACATCTTCCTATTTCCTTTTTGGTATGCAGGGGGAGCGGGATTTTGGAGCATGTTATATGCCGATACGGTGAGCGATTATTTAGGAATTTTTGAAAATCAAGATCGAAAGAATGCATTGCCAGAAGAAGATCGAGTACTTACGACGCATAATGGAAATTTTGTGAGTGCGTATCGAAAACCACTGGCAACATGGGCTTTGCGATTAGGATTTATCCCGGTAGGAATCATGATTGTGGGTGTAATTTATGCCTTTGCGCAGCTGATCAAAGAAAAAGGCAAGGCATTTTCTGATGCTCTGCCCGTGCTTGGATTCTTTTCGGCATTTCTTTTAGCGCTCATGTATTACGCGTATCGCTATCCGTATTACGATCAAGGGGTGGTGAAGTCGATTTTTATCGCTCCTGCATTTGTTCTTCCGCTTGCGATGGGTATGCGGGGTATCACGAAGCTCCCTTGGGGGGTGCAGGGAATGCTTTTTGTGGGATGGGGAGCGTATATCGTTGTGGTGTTAATGCTCTTTTTTATCAATTAGAAGTTTTACAACGATTTTTCTTCAAATAATGCTTCAACAGGAATACTGAAATAGTCAGCGATTTTTAATACCGTTGTGATGCCGGGTTCAGAAATGTTTTTTTCAATCGCGCTGAGTGCTTGTCGTGACACACCTATGGCGTCCGCAAGTTCTTGAAGAGTGATGCCATGATCATCACGAACTTCTGCAAGAGTGCAGAGATATACTTTTTCTGTCATAGACATTGAGATGTCGGTTTAAGAGAAAAGGGAGGCATGATTGTGGAGAGGATTTTGGGTAATGGCGGGTTATTTATTTTAGTGTGAAAAACATGACGTAAGTATACTTTACATTTTGCATTTCACGACGCAATAAACATTGGCGTTTTTAAAATGCATGTAAAGTATACTTACGTTAGTTTTTTGACATAAAAAAGAAGAAGCATTTTCGTGCTTCCTCTCATTTCTCACCTCCTTCTTAGGAGAATCTTCCATTCATTATCTTCATGTGCCACCTCCCAATCTTGTAAACTGATCACTTCTTCTTTAAATCTCAATTCTCTACTTTCAGCACCGTTTGGCCAGGTATCTTCTTCGTAAAAGAAGGGGTAGTAGGTGTTTCCTTCCTCGTCTCTTGCCTTAAAGAGCAATAGCGCATCTATTCCTCTTTCATCAAAAGCTTGTGTTACTTTTGTTGCAGAAGAGAGTTCTGAAATACTTTTTATGTTATTCAAGCGCGTTTGCCAGTGTGCAGCAGGGTGGCTGAAGTGCGGATTCCATGCTAAGTAGTGGGTGAGTGGGAGTATGCCATTTATATCCTGGAGTCCACTCATCAACCATGTCCGTTCTTTATAATCAGGAACAAAAACTCTGATATTTTCTGCAACGAATGCGCTGGTCTTCTTTATCTTGTTTTGTTCGAGTTGAGCTTGAATTTTTATATCTTCTAAAAAGATTCCCTGAGGAAAGAGAGGTGCAGTGAGCAGTATTCCTGCTGCGAACATGCGTTGTACCGTTTTGGGATGGGTGACTTGTTTTTTCTCGACCATTTCTGCTATCCATTCAACTGCCGGCAAAAAGAGTGTCACGGTTCCGAGAAAAAGAAACGGTTTGCTCAGCATTACTGATTTTCCTCCCGTTGCAAGTACGGTCATTTGCACGATGTGCCAGAGAAGAATACTCCCTCCCAACGCAAGGCTTGCCTTTTGTGCCGACGTAAGTTCTTCTTTTCTGAAGAAAGAAAAAAGGCTCGCAATGATGAGGATCCCGGCGGGAGTAAAGGCCATCCAGGGTGCGTAAATATTGATATCCGTGTGATAGAAATACACGGCTTGGAAATTTTCTTGTCCGAGCGTGATGAGATCATGAAGGTAGGGAAGAAGGAAAGGGGACGAGATGAGGGTAACGATGATACCGATTGAGACAAAGGAGAGAGCGTTTTCTTTCAATGAGCTTCCTGTCAGACGGAGCCATATGATCAGCCCTATCATTGCAGGGATGAGCAGGACGAACCAGAAATAGTAGAGAAGGAAGATGATCCCTCCCGTCATGCCAAGTATGATTCTGAGACGATGAGTAGGGGATTGAAGGAGTTTATAGAATCCCCAGAGCCAGAGGACGCTTAACAGTGCTGCTGCAACCTCATAGGGTTTTAAGAGCAGGGATTCTGTATTCATGCATAGGAGCGTAGCGACTGAAAGAAAGAGTGCGGTTTTTTGTTCGTTTTGAGGCCATCGACACCATTTTGCAAAAAATACCGAGATCAGCGGAAGCGACGCGTAGGTAATCATTGTTCCCCATTGCGCTGCAGAAATGCCGTCCCAATTAAAGAGGCGGCCAAGGGTTCCGAAAATCCAGAAGTAGAGCGGGGGATAAAAAACGGAAAGACCTTCATAGAAGAAATCGCTGAATGGCTGTCCGGCGATAACGCGTTCCATGAATGCGATTTGAAACGTTTCATCGCCTTGGTTTCCCCAGAGAAGGGTATGTCCTGGAAGGAGAATGATTGCAGCTCCCAGTGACCAGACTAGCCCTATCGCGAGCGCCCAAAAAGAGAGTGCAATTTTCTTTTTATAAAGTGCAAGAAAGAGCAGAATACCTGTTCCTAAGAAAAGAAGCATGCGTGCAATGGCGATATGTTGAAGAAGATCTGCGGATAACATAAGTGTTCGCTTTTTGTTTGGTAGCATGATAGTATTGTTGTATTCCCGTATAGAGCGGGTATATACCCCCTAAGAAGGCCATCCTTCTTGGGACGTTTTTGCTGATTAGCCTTATGTCTTCATTTGAACTGCAGTCATCATACAAGCCCGCAGGCGATCAGCCAAAAGCGATTCAGGGTTTGGTTGAGGGTCTTCAAAAGAAAGAGCGTTTTCAAACGCTGCTTGGTGTTACGGGATCTGGAAAGACCTTTACGATGGCAAATGTTATTCAAGAGGTGCAACGCCCAACGCTTGTTATTGCACATAATAAGACGCTTGCCGCGCAGCTCTGTAATGAGTTTCGTGAATTCTTTCCAAATAACACCGTAGAATATTTCGTTTCGTACTACGACTATTATCAGCCAGAGGCGTATATGCCTCGTACCGATACGTACATTGAAAAAGAGGCAACGATTAATGACGAGATTGATCGTTTGCGCCATGCGGCTACACAGGCGCTTCTTTCGCGTCGAGATGTCATTATTGTTGCGTCGGTTTCTTGTTTATATAGCTTAGGTTCCCCTGAAGCGTATCAGCGTGAAGTTATTTATCTTCGTGTCGGGGATGGGCAGTCTCGAGAAGATATTCTTCGTCGTATGATTGATCTTCATTTTGAACGCACTTCTGCGGATGTTTTCCGAGGCCAACTTCGCGTGCGAGGAGATGTTTTAGAATTCATGCCTGCAAACGAAGAAATGCTGTATCGGGTAGTTTTTGGTCCTCTCGGAGCAGAAGAAATTTTTCAGCTTGATCCTATTACTCGGTCAATGAAGAAAACGATGAAAGACGTATGGGTATTTCCGGCCAAGCACTTCATGTCCTCAAGTGATGAACGTGAACGCGCGCTCAAGTCTATTGAATTTGAACTTGAAGAGCGATTAAAAGAACTTGATAAAGAAGGGAAGATTTTAGAATATGAGCGATTACAGCGTCGGACGAAATACGATCTTGAAATGATTCGCAATATTGGTTTTTGTTCTGGGATTGAAAACTATTCTCGTCATTTTGACGGACGCTCGCCAGGTGAGCCTGCATACACACTCCTTTCCTATTTCCCTAAGGATTTCTTAACGATTATTGATGAAAGCCATGTGACCATTCCTCAAATTGGAGGGATGTATGCAGGAGATCAGGCACGTAAACAAACGTTGATTGATCATGGATTCCGTTTGCCTTCCGCGAAAGATAATCGTCCGCTCACGTTTGATGAATTTATGGGAACTGTCGGGCAAACCGTGTTTGTTTCTGCGACGCCTGGTCCTTTTGAGAAACAGCATTCTGATCGAGTTGTAGAGCAGATTATTCGTCCTACGGGTCTTATTGATCCTGAAACGCTGGTGCTTCCGGTTACCGCTACTGATGAAGGTCCAGATGGAAAGCCTTTTGACGGCCAGGTTCCCGACATTATTCGTCGTGTCAGAGAACGTATTGCACAAGGTGAGCGCGCACTGATCACTACTCTTACGAAAAAGATGTCTGAAGATCTGGCAGAATATCTTAAGCAAGAAGGGGTGAAGGTTGCGTATCTGCACTCAGATGTGGAAACACTCGATCGCATCGCCATTCTTACCGACCTTCGTAAGGGCGTCTACGACGTAGTAGTTGGTGTCAACTTGTTGCGTGAAGGTCTCGACCTTCCCGAAGTTTCTCTTATTGGTATTTTGGATGCAGATAAAGAGGGATTCCTTCGTTCTGAAACGTCGCTTATCCAGACGATTGGTCGTGCAGCGCGCCATCTTCATGGACTTGTTGTGCTTTATGCAGACAATATGACGGGTTCACTTGAACGCGCCCTTCAGGAAACTGCGCGTCGTCGTGCGATTCAAATTGCGCATAACCAGGAGCACGGTATCACTCCGCAATCAGTGAAAAAGAATATTTCTGATATTCGTGTCATGCTCGGAGATGATGCGGATCGTACCGAGGAGATTAAGAAAGTGCTTGATATTGAGCTCACTGCTTCTCCCAAAGAACTTGCTGAAGTCATTAAGGAAAAGAAAGTGGAGATGGAAAAGGCAGCAGAGCTCCTCATGTTCGAGACTGCGGCGATTTTGCGCGATGAAATTAAAGTGCTTGAGGTTGAATTGGCGGCAAAGAAATTAGTGAAGGCTGATAAAGTTAAAAAGCGTAAGAAATAATATGCGGGATGAAATTGTTATCAAAGGTGCTCGTGAGCACAATCTCAAAAATATTTCCCTTTCCATTCCTCGAAATAAGCTCGTATGTTTTACGGGACTTTCAGGAAGTGGAAAATCATCGCTTGCGTTCGATACGATTTTCGCGGAGGGGCAGCGACGTTACGTAGAATCTTTGTCGGCTTATGCGCGACAGTTTTTGGGGAACATGCAAAAGCCTGATGTCGATGAGATTGAAGGTCTTTCTCCTGCGATTTCTATTGATCAAAAGGCACATGGTCGTAACCCACGTTCCACCATTGCTACGATTACAGAAATTTACGACTACCTCCGTGTGCTTTATGCGCGTATTGGAAAGCCGCACTGTCCGATTTGTGGGAAGCCTATTGAACGTTTGTCAGTTGATGAGATGGTTGATGTCGTGATGCGGGGATTGAAAGAGGGGAGTAATCCGGCGAGTAGCCGGACGGGAGGGAGTGAAGGGAGTGGGGGGAGTGGAAGACTCCGACGAAAGGAGGAGTCTCAAGGGAGAGGTGAAGAGGTTTTGGTTCTTGCGCCGGTTGTTCGAGGAAGAAAGGGGGAGTATTACCAGTTGCTTTATGATTTGTATAATGCGGGGTATGCAAAGGTGCGGGTTGATGGAGAAATGCATCGCTTGAGTGAGAAGATTGAGCTCTCTCGTTACAAGCAGCACACGATTGAAGTGGTGATTGATACCATTCCTGTGGTGTTGTTGTCTTCAAAAGATGGTCGTCAGCGTTTGGCTGATGCGCTTGAGCAGGCAATTGCGAAAGGAGAGGGAGTTGCACAGGTGGTGACGCCGTACGAAGATCGGACGCTTTCTTCAAAATTTAGTTGTGCGGATGATGGATTCTCTTTCCCAGAAATTGAACCTCGTTTGTTCTCTTTTAATAGTCCGTATGGGGCATGCCCTGCGTGTTCTGGGTTGGGAACGGTAGATTTATTCTCCGACAAGCCGTGTGAGGTGTGCCATGGAGATCGCTTACGCAAAGAGGCGTTGCATGTTTTGATTGAAGGGAAGTCCATTGTTGATGTGGTGAGGTTTTCTGTTGATGAAGCGGTACATTTTTTCTTGTCGATTGAGCTTTCTGACCGCGATAAAGAGATTGCGGCAACGATTCTTAAAGAAGTAGAAAATCGTCTTGGCTTCATGCTTGATGTAGGTCTTCATTATCTAACGCTCAATCGAACTGCGGGAACCTTGTCTGGAGGTGAGGCGCAGCGTATTCGTTTGGCATCTCAGATTGGCTCACATCTTGTAGGAGCGATGTATGTACTTGATGAACCAACGATTGGATTGCATCAGCGAGATAACGAAAAGCTTATTCGTACGCTTGAAGAGCTTCGTGATCTTGGCAATACGGTTCTTGTGGTTGAGCATGATGAGGATACGATTCGTCGTTCTGATTACATGGTAGAGATTGGTCCTGGCGCGGGTATTCATGGTGGACATGTTGTGGCGGCAGGAACAACGCCTGAAGTGTTTAAAGATAAAAATTCTCGGACGGGGGCATATCTTCGAGGAGATGTAGAAATTGAGGTTCCCAAAGAACGTCGGAATCGCGATGCGGGAGCGATAAAAGTAAAAGGTGCTACGGGAAATAACCTCAAGAATGTTGATGTTGATTTTCCGCTGAAGAAATTTGTGTGTGTTACCGGGGTTTCGGGAAGTGGAAAGTCGACGCTTGCGCATGACACGATGTATGTAGCGGTTGCGAAAAAGCTGTATGGCAGTTCTGAACAACCTGCGCCGCATCAGGCTATTCTTGGTATTGAATATATTGATAAAGCGATTCTTATCGATCAGTCAGCTATTGGTCGAACGCCTCGTTCTAATCCTGCTACCTATACGGGTGCATGGGGTCCGATTCGCGAACTCTTTACGCAAACGGAAGAAGCGCGTGTACGCGGTTATAAACCAGGACGTTTTAGCTTTAACGTTGCGGGAGGTCGTTGTGAACACTGTGAGGGGCATGGCGTGATTGCGATCGAGATGCATTTTTTGCCGACCGTGTATGTAACGTGTGAGGTATGTAAAGGTAAGCGCTTTAATCGTGAAACCCTTGAGGTGACCTTCAAAGAGAAAAATATTTCTCAGGTGCTTGACATGACGATTGAAGAGGCTGCTGAATTTTTTGTAGACATTCCTGAAATTCATGTAAAGCTCAGGGCGCTGAATGAGGTAGGATTGGCGTATATTACGTTAGGACAAAGTGCGACAACTCTCTCGGGAGGTGAGGCGCAGCGTGTAAAACTTGCTTCCGAGCTTTCCAAGCGTCAGACGGGAAAGACGCTGTATCTCCTTGATGAACCTACTACCGGTTTGCATTTTGATGATGTGAAGAAACTTTTGGAAGTGCTCCATCGTTTAGTTGATAAGGGAAATTCAATGGTGATCATTGAGCATAACTTAGACGTGATTAAAACTGCTGACTGGATTATTGATATGGGTCCCGAAGGAGGAACAGAGGGCGGGACAGTAGTAGTTACCGGTACTCCTGAAGATGTTGCGCGTCATGCGAAGAGTCATACAGGTCAATATCTCAGAAAATATTTGAAATAGGGATGGAGCTATGATTCCCGAACATATCGTTATTAAAAATAATGAACTCCCTGAATCGCCTGGGATTTATTTTTATTACGATCAAGAAGGGAAGTTGCTTTATATTGGAAAGGCGACGAGTTTAAAAAAACGCGTGAGTTCCTATTTTACGAAAGCGCATGATGCACGGATTGAAGATCTCGTACGGAATATTGCAAAGATTGAGTATATTGAAACGCCGACGGTTATTGAGGCGCTGGTTCTTGAAGCAAATCAAATTCGTGCGCATCAACCGCCATATAATATTTTGGAAAAGGATGATAAAAGCTTCTTGTATTTTTGTTTGACGAATGAGCAGTATCCGCGTCCACTGTTGCTTCGCGGGCGAGACTTGGAGCGTTTGGGTATTCAGCCATTTTCTCGGAAATTATCGGATAAAGCGAAGAGATATTTTTTGGCAGTGTATGGACCGTATACCAATGGTCGCGCGATTAAGCTTGCGCTTGATTTGTTGCGACCCGTGATGCCGTGGTCGGTGTGTACGCCACCGGGAGGATCGAATTTTCCGATTGAATTGTTTACTGGCCAACGATCATTTGGATTTAAAAAAGGAAATAAAGATGGGAAGCCGTGTTTTGATGCGCAGGTCAAAAAGTGTCCTGGAGTGTGTAGGGGTGAGATGACGGTTAGGGAATATCGTCGAGGGATTGCGCGACTCATGCGTTTCTTTGAGGGAGAGAAAACGAGTGTGCTTTCTGAGCTTGAGCGCAATATGAAGCGGGCCGCAAAGAACCATCAGTTTGAAGAGGCGGCTGCATATCGTAATAGAGTTCAAGCACTTGAACATATTAATGATGTTGCGCTTATTTTACGGGATGATGACGTGCCATCGCTTCCTTTTTCAAAGGTAGAAGGCGTTTCCGGAGCGGATCTCTTGGGCCGCATTGAAGCCTATGATATTGCGCACATCAGTGGCTCTGCCGCAGTCGCTTCGATGGTGGTTTTTGAAGGTGGACGCCCTGCGAAAGAAAACTATCGTCGATTCCGTATTAAAGTTGCTCAAGGAGGAGATGATGTCGCTTCCATGGAAGAGGTGATGCGACGACGTTTGGCACGTGCGCAGCATCAGCCGATCGCGTGGCCTCTTCCTGATTTATTCGTCATTGATGGGGGAGAGGGGCAGGTGAATCGTGTACAAGATGTTATTGAATCACTTGGCGTGAAGGTGCCGGTTATCGGTATTGCAAAGGGGTTTGATCGAAAGCAGGATCGTTTAGTGAGCGTTGTTTCACAACCGGAAGTGTTGCGTGCAGCAAATGCGTATAAGGAGGTTTTGCAACGGGCGCGTGATGAAGCGCACCGTTTTGCAGGAGCATATCATCGAAATTTGCGCGCGAGACTGAGCGGATTGAAGAAACAGAGGTAGCTTTCGAAAAACCATAAAAAATCTGCGCGTTTTTCCGCGCAGATTTTTTTAGAGAAGAGATGAAGCAAGGGTTTTTAGAGGCACTTTTCCGAAGATATAGAGCTCCTCAATGGCACGAGTAAGCGCCACGTAGAGTAAATCTTTTCTTATTTTTTTCAGATTTTTTTCTAGTTCCTGTGGGATGTTTTTCTCAGAGATGAGCATTTCTGCTGCTATTCCTACGAGGAATACTCGATCGAATTCTACGCCTTGCGCCTGCTGTGCGGTCATGATATGGAAATGGGGAATATGTGTGAGTTCTTTTTTGAAGATCTCCAGGTATTCTTCTGAAAATCCGATGATTCCTGTCTGGAGTTTATCATCAGGCTCTCGTGATATTTCTTTGATGCGTTGGAGTTCTGATGTTTCGTTTTCGTGATGTTCTTCTTGGACTGCTTGGCCGTCGCGCATTCCGTCGGGAATGCTCGTCGCAAAGCCGAGGTCGTTGATGAATGAAAGAATGCGCTTCGTGCTCCGATAGACTTTCTCAAGTTCAACTTTTCTTTCAGGGGTGAATGATTCGCTTGCTTCTTCCCAGGTGGTAAGCGTTCCTAAAAGTATTTGTTGGCGAAGGTCTCCTACGTAGAGCATGGCGTTCGTATCTTTGCTGATACATGACCGTAGGATGTTTATTTGTTCTGGAAGGTAGTTTTGAACTTCGTCAATAACGATGAACGCGTATGAAAGGGGGATTTTTCGTTTTTTTCTCATGACTTCGAATTCTTTTTTCCTCTCAAAATATTCTTCCTCTTTTTTTAATTTTCCTTCTTGTTTTATGAGTCCATTGAGGAGGAGGGTGATATCGAAACGGTCAAATGTTTTTGTTCGCTTTTGTTCCTCAAAAAGAAGCATGTCTTCTGGGGAGAAGAAGGGGGCATATGCTTCCCCAAGCGCAGCGAAAGGGTTTTTGTGATTGCAGGAATGTATCTTGCGAAGTGCGAGAAGTTTATGGTGTTCGTGCGTATCGATGGCGATGTTGGTTCCGTTTTGTCGTCTTACGAAACTTGCATTATTGATGTGGAGTTGTTCGCATGCCCAAGCAAAAAAAGTCGTAACATTTACTTGGTGAATGCCGAGTTCGGGGAGAAGTTTTGAGAAGTATGCTCGTGTGTTTTCGTCCTGGACGAAAACGATAATGTTGTCATCTGAAAATTGCGCTGCATGTTCGGGTGATTGTAGGAGGTAGGCAATGCGATGGAATGCGAGGGTGGTTTTTCCTGATCCGGCGGGTCCTGAAATGAGAAAAGATCCTTGCGCTTCAGCGCGAATAACGTCATCTTGTGCTCGTTCCATGCGTGCAATAATTTCCGGGAGCATGAAATCGGTTTTTCTTTTGGAGAGTTGTTCTTGATAGACGAGGGTTCGTCCCTCTTTTGCCGTTTCGCTGGTCATGAAGCGGATTTCTCCGCCCGCGATCATGAATTGATCTTTGCGGCTTAAAGTTCCGGACCACGTTCCCTGATCTGGGATTGTGTAGGTAATGGGTCCGAGGTCTGCGAAGCGTAGCCGTGCTGCGGGCGAAGTCCAGGAAAAAATTCCTTCTGAGATGAGGGGGAATTTTGCAAAGTGGATGGTTTGTATTTTTCCGTCGGTATGCGTGATATCTCCGCGGAAAAAGAAGGGGCTTGGGAAGAGATGATGTAATTGATCGAGTCGCTCATGAAAATGCGTGAGGAGCTTTTGTTGGACAAATTGATCGGTTTGTCCGGGTTGTTCGTATCGCTCGATTGTTTTTTCGGTCGTTTGTATTTCCTGCACGATACTTTTTCGTGCGTTTTCCACGTTTGATTTTGCCTCCCTGAGAAGAATTTCTTTCTTGGACATAAGAAAAGAATATCAAGTATTTTGTCATGCAAAGAGAATGACCCCTTGGTGGGGTCATAGAAGGGGCTTTTGGGAAATGGAATTGAGATGATGATAAAGGAGAAGACGGCTTTTGTGAAGGCATATAGATGAAACACCTTTTTCTCAAGGCTCCTTCTTTTTTACTTGCAGTTGAGTCGGTCTGCAGGGAATGGCAGATTTATGCACAGATTTCGAGTATTTTCTCGAAAGTGGAAAAAAAGTGGTGTAAAGTGGTTACAAATGGCAAAAAGTGGGGAATTGCCATTTCTCCTCAAAAATCTCCACCACAACCACCATGTTCATTGGCGAATTTCATCTCACCATCGACGACAAGGGGCGGCTCGCTGTCCCGGTGAAGTTTCGTTCTGCTCTCGCGACGGGGGCGGTTGTGACGCGAGGGCTGGACACTTCATTATTTGTACTTACGAAAGAGGCTTGGGAACGCTTGGCTGCCAAGATTGCTGAATTACCGCTTGGGTCTGCAGCGTCCCGTTCATTCGCCCGGTTCATGCTTGCGGGTGCAATGGACGTGACACTGGATGCCCAAGGACGTTTTGTGGTGCCCGAATATCTTCGGAGCTACGCGAAATTGCAAAAAGATGCCGTGCTTGTTGGCATCAATGATCGTTTGGAGCTTTGGGATAAAGCAACGTGGGATGCATATGCTCGCGAAGCTGAGCAGAATGCAGAGGCGATTGCTGAATCTTTGGGAGGATTAGGTATATGAACGTCACACACATTCCGGTGCTTGCAAGAGAGGTTATGGATGGGTTGCATATTGCTCCTGGCATGACTGTGGTCGATGGAACGTGTGGGCTCGGTGGGCATACCGCACTTTTGGCGGATGCAGTTGGTCCAACGGGAAAGGTGTTTGCATTCGATAAAGATGCAAGGAACCTTGCCATTGCGCGTGAACGATTGGCGCCATATCAGGATCGTGCGCAGTTTGTGCATGATTCGTATGTGCATGTTTCTGAGTATGTTCAGCAGGCTCACGCTGTTCTTTTAGATCTTGGATACTCGTCTGCGCATGTGGATGATCCTTCGCGAGGTTTTTCTTTTCAGGCGGATGGACCGTTGGATATGCGGTATGACACTCGAGAAGGGGTTACGGCTGCGGACATCGTGAATAGTTGGTCGCGTGATGACCTTGCGACAATTTTCCGTCGGTATGGCGAAGAGCCTCGAGCGCCCCAGGTCGCGAAAGCGATTTTTGAAGCGCGAAGAAAGGAGCGCATCACGCGTACCTTGCAGCTCGCGGATATCGTTTCATCGATTATCCCCCGCATGGGAAAAATTCATCCTGCAACACGCGTCTTTCAAGCGTTGCGTATTGCGGTCAATGATGAATTCGGTGCAGTCGAGCAAGGTATTCAGGCAGCGCTTTCCGTGCTTGTTTCTGGAGGGAGGTTGGCGGTTATCACCTTTCATTCTCTTGAGGATCGTTTGGTGAAGCGCGCATTTTTACAAAGTGAAGGAGCTATTGTACTTACCAAAAAACCGATGATTGCGACGCATGAAGAGCAGCGAGAAAATCCTCGTTCTCGGAGTGCAAAGCTTCGGGTGATAGAAAAACAGTAAGTGATTCGTATGGAGGAACGAAGAAACTTTTTTCACCATTCAGCTTCAACCGTGCAACTGATTGTTGCGGGGGGTATTTTTCTCGTCTTGCTCGCAGGATACATTATGCAAGTCAATGCTTCCTCAACAAAAGCTTATGCGCTGCGTGATGCACAAAATCATCACGAGGAACTTGTTCGGGCGAATGATCGACTCGCTGCGGAAATTGATCGCTTGCGTTCACTTTCAAGTGTGATGGAGCGGCAAGCGTTTTTAGATCTGGTTCCTGTGCGCGATATTGCTTATATTTTCGATGATCAATCGGAAACCGTTGCTATTAAATAGGCCACTTCTCAGTGTAGGTACTCTCTTTTTGGTTTTTTATTCTGCTATACTTTCCTCGTATGGCAGCTGTTGGTTCTTCAGGAAATACTCGCAGGCCGCGTCCGGCCGTTTTGCTTGTCCTCGATGGATTTGGTATTGCCCCGAATGGAGAGGGGAATGCGATTGCCCGAGCTCGTACGCCCCATTTGGCGAAATGGACTCAACGCTATCCGGTGGTTACGCTGAAATCTTCGGGAGAAGAGGTGGGTTTGTCGTGGGGGGAAATGGGAAATTCTGAAGTGGGGCATTTAGCGATCGGTGCTGGTCGGGTGTATAGCCAGACGCTTCCTCGTATTAACAAAGCAATGACTGATGGTTCGTTTGCGACCAACTCCGCGTTTGCTCAGGTCTTCGCCCAGGTGAAAGAATCGGGAGGAACGCTTCATTTACTGGGTATTATTTCTTCAGGAAAAGTACATGGATTTGATGAACACGGTATTGCGCTTTTGAAAGCTGCGAAGTCTGCAGGAGTCAAGCGCGTTGCAATACACGGCATCCTTGATGGACGTGATACCTTGTATAACTCGGGGCGAGAATTCATTGCCTCTTTTGAAGCGAAGATGAAGGAATTGGGGATCGGTTTTTTTGCTTCTCTTTCCGGTCGATACTATGCCATGGATCGAGATAACCGTTGGGATCGTGTGGAAAAGGCGTATCGAGCGATTGCTGAGGGGGTTTCTCCTCTTACTGCAGAGAGCCCCGACGAGGCGCTTGCGCAGTCGTATGCAAAAGAGACGTATGATGAAGAATTCATGCCTACGGTTATTGTGCGAAAAGGAAAACCCGTAGCTCCTATAGCATCGGGAGATGGAGTGATTTTTTTCAATTTTCGTCCTGATCGGGCACGAGAACTCACAAAAGCTTTTGTATTACCTGCATTTGATGCTTTTGAGCGTACGCACATCCCTCGTCTCTCTTTTGTGACCATGACTGAGTATGAAAAGAATTTGCCTGTCCTGGTCGCATTTCCTCCCGTTGAGATTACTCGTCCGCTCGCAGAAGTGATCGCAGACGCGGGACTTGTTCAGCTGCATGTCGCGGAAACAGAGAAATATGCGCATGTCACGTTCTTTTTAAACGGTACCCGTGAAGAGCCTTTTCCCCATGAGGATCGCGTGCTCATTCCTTCGCCGCATGTTGCTTCTTATGCTGTAAAGCCTGAAATGAGCGCATATGCAGTTGCGGATCGTATTGTGCAAGAAGTACAGCGAGGAAACTACGATGTTATCATTGCGAATTTTGCCAATCCAGATATGGTGGCGCATACGGGGAATGTTGACGCAACTATTCGTGCTATTGAAGTTACTGATGAATGCTTAGGACGCATTGTTGATGCGGTTCTCGAGGAAGACGGGGTTGTATGTATTACCGCTGATCATGGAAACGCTGAGGAGGTACTCAACCTGCAAACGCATGCTATGGATAAAGAGCACAGTACGAATCCCGTGCCTTTTTGGATTATTGCTCGTGAGTTTGAGGGAAAGGCCGGTATTTCCGGAGATGTCCCAGAGGGCGATCTCTCCCTTCTTCCGCCGGTGGGTATGCTTGCTGATGTTGCCCCCACTTTTTTGGCGCTCTTAGGTATTCCTCAGCCGCCTGAAATGACCGGTACCTCCCTTCTTCCTTAAGGCGTGCGTGTATGCGATATACGCTGGAGGAATTTGTACGAGCATTTGCCATGCAAGTGGCAGATGAACCCTTGCGCGGAGAACAGCCTCCCCGTGCTTTTTTTGTGGGAGGGACGGTTCGCGATATGGTGCGGGGAGAGGATGAGGTACGGGATATTGATATAGAGGTATATGGTGTTGAGTCGGTACGCGTGCAGGAAATTCTTGAAGCGCTTGCGGGAAGACCGGTCGATGTCTTTGGTGCCGCGTTTGGGGTTTATAAGATTTCCTTTGATGAAGGGGTGATCGATGTTGCTTTGCCTCGGCGAGAGTCGAAAAAAGGGAGGGGGCACAAAGGATTCTCTATTACCGGAGATCCTCATTTGTCGTTTACCGATGCACTTCGTCGTCGAGATTTCACCATGAATGCCATGTTGCGCGATGTTCTTACTGATGAACTCATTGATCCTTATCACGGACAGGATGACTTGGTTCAGGGATTATTGCGTGTGGTAGATGAGCGTACTTTTCCTGAGGATCCTTTGCGTGTTTATCGAGGCATGCAGTTTGTTGCTCGATTTGGACTTCGGGTTGAAGAAAACAGCAAGAAGCTTTTTGCGCGCATGGTGCGATCCGGTGAGCTTGAAACGCTTTCATCGGAACGCGTTACCGAGGAGTGGAGGAAGTTTCTTGCGGGTGCTTATCCTGTTTTTGGATTGCGATTTCTTGAAGATACGGGACTGATTACGCATTATCCAGAATTGGATGCGCTTCGTGAAATCCCACAGGATCCTCAATGGCATCCAGAGGGTTCGGTATGGGAGCATACGGTGCGGGCCGTAGAGGCTGCGTCGCAAGAGGCTCTTTCTGCGCATGGGGGAGTTTTGCGGCTTGCACTTTTGCTCCATGATGTTGGCAAGGCTGTTGCAACGCGAAAGGTGAATGGAAAGATTTTTGATGAGGGGCATGGTCAGGCGGGGGTGCCTCTCGCTCGTTCTTTTTTCCGTCGTTTGCATTTTTCTGAACGGGATGAGCGTGATGTGCTTGCATGCGTTGCGCATCACGAGCGCCTTCCAGAGCTCTATAAGAAAGCGAAATACGAAGATTGGACTGAGCAACGCGCTGCTAACGAGCTTCGTATATTGTGGCGTGACGTCGGGGTTGAGCGAGTGCCTTTTTTCTTAGCGGTTTGCGAAGCAAACGCGCGGGGAAGGGATCTCCCGCTTGATTATCGAGAATATCCCGTACGGGTATGGGCAGAAGATCTTTCTTCGCGGCATCATCTTTTCCAGGCAGCTTCTGCCCCCTTGCTTTCAGGTCAAGATGTCCAGCATATTGCCATGCGCTTGCGTGCGCCTCTGCCTCTTGGTAAAGCATTTGGTATGCTTTTGGAGCGTATTGAAGCAGCTCGAGATCGTGGAGAAATTGCGACCCGGAATGAGGCTATTTTATATGCGGAAGGTCTCCTCGAACGGCAGGATGATTGTTCCTAATACTCTTCTCTATGTATAACCCTATTCCCCCTGAGAAAACGACAAAGAAAACGATTGCTTTTGCATTGCTCGCGTGCATCACCTTGGTCAGCGTTATTGCTGCAGGATATTTTGCCTTTTTAGCGAAGGATTTACAGGGGAGATTAGATGTACGAGAAATCGTCAAGGCAGTTGAAGGGGATGGCCGCGTTCAGGAAGAAGCGCAGAAAGAGCCTCCTGTCCCTCTTTTTACTCACCCTGTCCCTCTCCAAGTTCCTCTCGTAGTTGATGAAGATACTACGACCCTTGGGGCGACGCTTCGCAGTTGGAATCAGGTAAATGCAGAGGCGGGCATTGAGTACTGCGTTCATCTTCCTCAGTATGCCGCAGATGAAAAGATACGCGCTCATGAGCTTACCTCTTTCTCTTCTTTTATTTCGGATGAAGGAATACGACGTGCACTTCTTTCTTATTTCTCAATTTCTTCTGAGAACGAGGCGGTTTTCTTTGCGGATATTGATCAGATTACTGATGAAAATGATTACCTTCACCCAGGATATACGGCATGTTCAGATGGAAAGGGCAAAAAGTTTCTTCTTCTCGAAGAGGAAATCGCGGTCATGTATCCTGAGACATCTCGCGTTCAGCAGGAGCACTTCCCCCTGGTTCTTCAGTGGAGTGAGGTTGGTGAAGAATATGCATGGACCGTCTTTCGAGGACAGTATCGCGCGATGGATGGATATGGTTTGATTCCGGATTGGGAGGGTAACGTTATTCTTACTACGGGATATGGAGATGCGGGGTTTGCGCATTGGCAGCATGAGCAACTTGAGGTACAAGAAGGGGCGGCGGTCATTACTACCCTTGAAAAATGTACTGTAGTGCCGAATGACATAGAGATTACGGAAGAATATGAATCGCTCCAGGAATGTGAGATTGAATACCAGCGCTCATCGTAAATCAGAAACCATACGAAAGACGCTCGCCATTTTGCGCGAGCGTTTTCCTGAATCGGGTGCTCTGGATATGGGTACCCCGTTTCAGATGCTCGTCGCGGTAGTACTTTCTGCACGTACCAAGGATGAACAGGTACTTAAGGCACTTCCTGGGCTGTTTGCCGCATATCCTGATGCAGCGCGGCTTGCGAAAGGAATCCCTGATGATGTGGGGAGGCACATTTCGAGCATCGGACTTTATAAGAGCAAAGCAAAATATATTATTGCTTTGGCACAAAAGATACGTGATGAGTTTGATGGAGAAGTGCCGCGTACTATGGGAGAATTGGTTACCTTGCCAGGAGTAGGGAGAAAGACGGCAAGCGTGCTTTTGGCCGCCCGCTTTTCAATGCCTGCGATTGCGGTAGATACCCACGTATTTCGGATTGCACAGCGGTTAGGATGGGCAAAGACAGCGTCCGTTTCTCGTCTTGAAGAGGAGCTTTTGCGTCGAGTTCCTGTTGATATACAAGCTGATGTAAATACCACGATGGTTCCTTTTGGTCGTGCAATCTGCATTCCTCGGACTCCTCGTTGTTGGATGTGTCCAGTTGTTCATCTTTGCGCATATCCGAACAAGCTGCTTACTCCTCCGCCAGACGCGAAAGACATTCAGCGAAAGATCGAGATACAGCGAAAAGAAATTGCACGGTTAAAAGAAGGAGCGACCTATGCAAAGCATTGATCATCACATCACCGAGCTGTTACGTAAGCAGGGGAAGCATCGCCTTCATTTTTGGAAAAAGGTTGCTGCGTATGGCATGTATCTTTTTGCAATTGTTTGGGTAGGGGTGAGTTTGGCGGGGTGGATGTCTTGGTGGCGTCCGTTGATTCCTTTCCTGCTTAGCTATATTACGCTTTTGGTGGTTCAGGCAATTATTAAGCGGGAACGACCTAACTTTGAGAAAATTTCGGGATATCGCATGTGGGTGCGCACGTATTCTTTTCCGTCAGGCCACTCTACAGAGAGTGCGGCACTGGCGGGAGCACTTCTTTTTTATCCTCTTTATCCTTCCCTTGAAATGATGGTCGTCGCTGGGGTTTTTTTGAGCGTTGTTGCAGGTATGGTGATGTATTCACGCATTGCGGTTGGGGTGCATTATGTGACTGATGTGATTGCAGGTTTTTGTTTGGGAATTGTGTATGTACTCGCATTCTTATAAGATGAGGCTACGTTTTTGAGCAACGTAAAAGCATGTATGCGTGTCGTTATTCTTGCGGGTGGGGTCGGAACGCGTTTGTGGCCCATGAGCCGGTCTACCAAGCCAAAGCAATTTTTTGATGTTCTTTCTGACCAACCACTTTTGCGTGATACCTTCGATCGTGTTGCGCGCGTTTATCCGTTGGAAGATATTTTTGTTTCCGTTTCACCTACGTTTGCAGAGCATGTGCGAGGTGTTCTGCCAGAGTTGAGTGAAAAGCAGATTATTATCGAACCAGAGCGACGAGATACAGGTCCGGCGATGGGTTTTGCGGCTGCGGTGCTCTCGCTTGATAAGCCGGATGAGCCCACCATGTTTCTTCCGTCCGATCACTATATTCGAGATACTGAACGTTTTCTCACTCTTCTTCAGGTAGCTGATGAGCTCATTAAAGAAGAGGGCGTTCTTGTGGATATTGGTGTTCCTCCCACGTTTCCTTCTACTGCGCTTGGATACACCAAGGTAGGGAGCGTTGTTGCTGAACGGCGAGCCGTTTCTGTTTTGGCGTTTGCTGGCCATACAGAAAAACCTCCGTATGAGATCGCGAAAAAATACGTGGAGGATGGTTCTCATTTATGGCATGCAAATTATTATGCCTGGACTCCTGCAAAGTTTTTAGAAGCTTTTGAGAAATATGCGCCTGATATGTTCGAGACGCTTATTGCGCTTCGGGATGCGTATGGAGAGGGGGACCGGGAGCGTGTAGCGGCATTGTTTAGCACTCTTCCGAGTAAAGCGTTTGATTATCTCGTCACTGAAAAGATGGATCATGATCGGGTGCGTATTTTGCGAGGAGATTTTGGGTGGAGTGATATTGGAACGTGGGATACCTTGCACGATCGACTTTCTGATCAGGGAAATAATGTAGTAAAAGGGACGGTCATCGCGAAAAATACCCATGGATCTTTGGTGTATGCCGCTGGAGATCGTTTGGTTGCGGCATTTGGTTTGCAGGATGTTATGATAGTCGACACTCCTGATGCGCTTTTGGTGTGTCATAAACGGTCTGCTGAACATTTGAAAGAGTTGCTTGCAGAGATTAAAGAGCAAACGGGAGAAAAATACTTATAAAAGTGAGAAAAAGACCTAGACCCCCCAAGGGCCTTACTCGGGAATGCTTTGACATTTCTTTTTAACTTGTGAAAATGGAGGTGTATGTTATTTCGTAAGCAGCAGTATAGTTATCGTCCCCGCCAAAAGCGATCTCGATTGCCGGTTATTGCTGTTCTCTTATTGGTCACCGGAGGACTTTTTGCGTATCGTCAGTTCCATCAATACTTTTTAGCTTCTTCGGATTTTCCAGAGACTTCTTTCACGATTTCGGAAGGGGAATCACTCGCGAGCATCGCACGGCGTTTGGAGGAAGCGGAGATCGTTCCGAGTGCATTTTGGTTTCGACTCGCGGCAAAATTTGCAGGTTTAGATGATGATATTCGTTCTGGGACGACTCTTCTTATCCCGGGAGATCGCACGGCGGATATTTTAGGAGCGCTCATATATCCTTCGGGAGAAACAGAAGTAAGCGTTACTATCCCGGAAGGATATACGCTTGCACAAATCGGTGCCACGATTCGCGCCGCACTTCCTCACATCTCTGAAGAGGATTGGCAGCGGGCGACGGATGCATCTTCTGCTCTTGCGGCTGACCGTTTTGTAAAGGAAGCGCAAAAACCCGCAGATGTTGATTTAGAAGGATATCTTTTTCCTGATACCTATCGCTTTTACGAACATGCAACTGCGGAAGATGTCGCTTCCCGCATGCTTCGTACTATGGAAAGTCGTGTGAATACGCTTGGTAAACCCACGGGAGACGCAGAGGGCATGACGATGCACGAACTTCTTACGCTTTCTTCGATTATTGAGCGTGAAGTGCGGAAATCTGATGAGATGCGAGAAGTAGCAGATATTTTTTTGAAGCGCTTAGAAATTGGCATGGCATTGCAGTCTGATGCGACGGTCAATTACGTGACCGGTGGCAAGGATCCGTCCATTTCTCTTACTGATCGTGATCTTGATTCTCCTTATAACACGTATCAATATCCTGGTCTTCCTCCAGGACCGATAAGTAATCCTGGCATGAACGCCCTTCGCGCAGTTTGGAATCCTGCCGAGAATCCGTATTACTATTTTCTCACTGATATGCAAGGAAAAGTGTATTACGCCGAAACGCATGATGAGCATGTGCTCAATAAGGCAAGATATTTATAAAAAAATAGCTTATATTAGCGAAATAATATTGACAAAAAGTCATTTTTTTGCTATACTTAATATTGTGTCTTTGCGTATATTCATCCCCAGTATTTTGTCTTCTTTTTAGGAGAATTTTGTTACACTCTGGGGTGCTATGAAAGATTTTTTCCTGACCGGCATGACCGGAGAAGCCGCGCCTTTTTGCGATTATCGGGCTGAGCTCAATGATGAGCAATATGCGGTCGTTGCCTCAGGAGATGGTCCCCAGCTTGTTCTTGCGGGGGCGGGAAGTGGAAAGACGCGCGTGGTGACCTATCGCGTTGCATGGCTTTTGGAGCATGGGGTGCAGCCGGAAGAGATTCTTTTGCTTACGTTTACGAATAAGGCGGCAAAAGAGATGATCACCCGCGTGGAGTCTTTGCTCAAGGTCTATCCTACGGGATTGTGGTCGGGAACGTTTCATTCTATTGCGAATCGCCTGCTTCGTATGTATGGCGATCGCACGCCGTATGGACGAGATTTCTCTATTTTGGATGAGGAAGATGCGCATGATCTTATTAAACTTTGCGTAAAAGAAGTAAAAGCGGATTCGTTTGGAAGGAAATTCCCTTCTGCTTCGGTGATTAAATCCGTTACGTCCTTTGCGCAGAATGCCCGTCTTTCTCTTCAGGAAGCGCTTGAGCGTCGTGCGCCCATGCACGAACCCTTGGCGGGAGAGATCGAGAAAGTGTTAAAAAAATATCAAGAAGAAAAAGTGCGGCAGCGATCCATGGATTTTGATGACCTGTTGCTGGAGCTTTACCGTCTTCTTTCAGAAGATGAGCATGTACGGACCTCCCTTGCTCGTCGTTTTCGCTATCTCATGGTTGATGAGTTTCAAGATACGAATCTCATTCAGGCGGATCTCGTAGACCTTCTCTCTTCACATCACCGGAATATTCTTGCGGTTGGAGATGATGCGCAAAGCATTTACTCTTTCCGCGCTGCGGAAATTCAAAATATTCTTGATTTTTCCGGACGATATCCCGGTGCCGTGATTCATCGCCTTGTGACGAATTATCGTTCAACGCCTCAGATTCTTGCGGTTGCGAACGCGGTTATTGCAAATAACCAGGATCAATATGAAAAAGAGTTAGTTGCTGTGGCGCGCGAGGGAGAGCGTCCTTTTGTTGTTCCTGCGGCTGATGATCGGCAAGAGGCGCAATATGTTGCCGAACAAATTCTTTCTTTACTGAATGAGGGCGTTCGCCTCAGAGACATTGCCGTTCTTTTTCGTGCGGCGTTTCATTCCCAAGCGCTTGAATTTGAATTGATGCGTCGTGCTATTCCCTATGAGTACCGAGGCGGAATGAAATTCTTTGAGCGTGCGCATGTGAAGGATGCGTTGGCGCATTTGAGAATTCTGAGAAATGTAAAAGATGGTGTGGCGTGGATGCGGGCGCTCCAGATTCAGCCTGGAATGGGGCTTGCGACTGCGGCAAAGGTTGCCAATCATGTGAGCACGCAAGATACGGTTGTTGATGCGATCGTCTCTCCTCCAAAACTTGGCGATAAGGCGCAACAAGGGTGGTCGCGTACGGCAACCCTTTTAGGAGCAATGGCTTCTGAGCAACTTCCTGCACATATGCTTCGAGCGTTTGCGGGGAGTGATATCTATCGAGAATACTTAGATGCTGAATATCAGAATTCGCGAGAGCGTCGAGAGGATTTGGAGCAATTTGCGCTCTTTGCTGAGCAATATCAGGATCTGGGAGCGTTTTTAGATGCCGTCACGCTCACGGGAGATTTTGGAGGCCTCATGGATCCGGAATTAGAAAAGCGCGATGAAGGATATTCCGAGGAAAAGATGATTCTCTCGACGATCCATCAAGCAAAAGGACTTGAGTGGGAGAATGTTTTCGTTATTAACGTTGCTGAAGGGGCGTTTCCGAGTGATAAATCATTTGCCAATCCCAAAGAGATTGAGGAGGAGCGTCGATTGTTTTATGTGGCAACAACCCGCGCGAAGAAGCGTTTGTTTTTGACGTATGGCATTACTTCGGGATATGAAAATATCACCATTCGCCAGCCTTCCACCTTCCTCGATGAGATTCCAAAAAATCTTATTGAAGAAATTCGTCTTCGTCACCAGGCTGGATGGGGTGGGGGATATGGGGGTTATGCGGCTTCTCGGTCCTCTGCCCCCAAGAAACGGCTTCAAGATGAGTGGGGAGACGGATATAATGAGCCCACGATTGTTCTTGATGATTCCGGCGAGTCTTCCTCGGAGAAGAAGAAGCCGTTTCCTAAATCTTTTCTCATAGACGTATAATATTTTGTATGAATTATTCTGAAGAAGCATTGAAACAGCATAAAGAGAAGCAGGGGAAATGGGCGATTACCTCTCTTATGCCACTTGAGACGAAAGATGATTTGTCCGTGGCTTATACGCCGGGTGTTGCTGCGCCTTGTGAGGCAATTGCTGCGAATCCTGATGACGCGTATCTCTATACCATGAAGGGACGTACGGTTGCGGTCGTTTCTGATGGAACTTCAGTATTGGGTTTGGGAGATATTGGTCCTATGGCCGGACTTCCTGTTATGGAAGGGAAGGCGGTGCTTTATAAAAAGTATGCCAATATTGATGCAGTGCCGATTGTTCTTGCGAGTAAAGAAGTTGATGATATTGTCCAGGCGGTAAAAATGATCGCTCCTACGTTTGGAGGTATTCATTTGGAGGACATCGCTGCACCTGCGTGTTTTGCGGTTGAAGAGCGTCTTTCTCGAGAATTAGATATACCCGTGATGCATGATGACCAGCATGCAACGGCAATTGTGACGCTTGCGGCGCTTTACAACGCGCTTCGCATTGTAGAGAAAGAAATTGCGGATATACGAGTAGTTATCAATGGAGTGGGAGCTGCTGGAGTTGCCATTGCAGACCTTCTTCGTGCTGCCGGTGTTGTGCGTATCGATATGGCGGACTCGAAAGGTATTATTGCGGTTGGTCGTGCAGGTATGAATGCGGAAAAAGATCGTCTTGCACGTCTTCTGAATCCTGCAGGAAAAACAGGCTCTCTTGCTGAGGTCATGCAGGACGCGGATGTGGTGATTGGGGTGAGTAAGCCAGGCGTCATTACGCGCGAGATGGTGAGCAGCATGGCTTCTCGGGCTATTGTTTTCGCGCTTGCAAATCCCGTTCCTGAAATCATGCCGGATGAAGCGAAAGCAGCGGGAGCGGCCGTGGTTGCTACGGGACGTTCGGATTTTGCTAACCAAGTGAATAACGTTTTGGTATATCCTGGAATTTTTCGAGGTTTGCTCGATGCGCATGCGCATACGCTCACGATGGCTATGAAGCTTGCAGCGGCACGTGCGCTTGCGCAGATGGTTGATCAGCCTACGGCAGAAAAGATCATCCCCTCAATCCTCGATGTCAATCCTGCGCCTTTTCTTGCGGCTGCCGTTGCTGAGGAGGCGAGGAAAATGGCGTAGCCTTGTATGATGCGATCGATTCGTCCACGCTCACGTAGTATGGGTTCCGCTCTTCTTATAGGGGTGGTGGTTCTTGGTGGGGCGGGTGCCTTTTGGACGGGCCTTCAGGCTTTTCGTGCGCAGGCAAAGAATCGTCAAGCTGAAGAAGCACGGCGTTCGGAGGGCGTGGGTGAGGAGAGTGTGTTTCAGGAATTGTCTGCGGTTGCTTCACTTGTTTCAGGGGGAGTAAACGTAGGCAGGGTGACGCGTGTGATGCAGGACGAAGGCGCGGTGCTTGAGGTTTTAGTCACGCTCCCTCCTCTTGATTCCCAGGTATATGAGTACCATGTGTGGTTGGTAAAAGAGGGTTTGGCTGATGTGGTGGATCTTGGTGCACTTACTGCTCGTGCTGATGGTACGTGGACTGGGGTTTTTGTGGCGAGTCCTGCGACGGGTATTATTGATCCGATGCTTTTTTCTCGTGTCGTGATTATGCTCGAGCCTCGTGATGGTAACCCTGCTCCTTCCGGGAATAAGATTGTTGAGGGATCTTGGTAAGAGGGTATGCGTATTCATGTTGTGGGTGCAGGCTGGGTGGGATTGGTGAGTGCGGGTGCTTTTGCGCAGTATGGACATGAGATTGCGGTTGTAGATGCGAATGAGGAGCGAATCGCACTTCTTACTCGAGGGGAGCTCCCTTTCTTTGAGGCAGGTCTTGCGGATCTTTTAGGAGAAGGAAAGCGACAGGGGCGTTTTACGGTTTCTTCATATGCGCAGATTCCTTTTGCACCCGAGGTGGTTTTTTGTTGCGTGGGAACGCCTCAGGGCGTATTGGGACACGCGGATGTTTCCGCGGTTTTTTCTGCCGCAACGTGGTATGCGGAGCATTTTCCTCATACGCTGTTTGTCGTTAAATCTACGGTTCCTCCGGAAACAGGAAAAAAACTGAGCGAAGCCTTTCCTTCTTTGTTTTTTGCTGCAAATCCAGAATTTCTTGCGGAGGGTACGGCAGTACGTGATGCGCTTTTTCCTGCGCGTATTGTTTGCGGTGTAGAAGATGAGCAGGCGGCGGAGATGATGAAGCGGGTGTATGCTCCTTGGGTTGCTCGAGAGGTTCCTCTGCTCATCACCGATCGCGTCACCGCTGAACTTGCCAAGTATGCGGCAAATGCATTCTTGGCTACCAAGATTAGTTTTGTGAATGAGCTTAGTGAATTTGCAGAATTGCTCGGCGCAAATATGGAAATGGTTTCAAAGAGCATGGGATTTGATCCGCGCATCGGGGCAAAATTTCTTGCGCATGGTATTGGGTATGGAGGGAGTTGTTTTCCGAAGGATACCCAGGCGCTTCTTTCGGTTGCTCAGGAACGGGGCATTGATTTGCCCCTTGTGCGTGAAGCTGAAAAAAGAAATCTTCGTCAGCGTGATCGTTATGTGCAGAAGATCCTTCAGGCTTATGAGATGCAAGGGGGAAGGGGGCACGTTGCTTTACTTGGGATGGCGTATAAGCCCGGCACTGATGATACGCGTTCTTCACCGGCGGTAGCGATTTTTCTTCGTTTGCAACAAGAGGGAGTTCCCGTCAAATGGTACGATCCCCGTGTGCACGTTTATGAAGGAAGCAGGGGTGAGGAGAGCGTGGATATGGCTTGTAAAGAAGCTGCGGTTGTTTTTGTTGCAACGGACTGGCCGGAGATTGAAATATTTGCAAAGACTCTTCCCGTTGATCGGGTTCTTTGGGGGCGTGCGCGTGGTACACTATAGCCACTATGCGAAAGTTGTTTGGAGGAGGAAAACAGGATGTGGAGTGTGTTGATGGTGTGTGCAAAGTTCCCCTTTCTTCTGAAGAAAAGCAGATGTGTAAAGAGGGTGTCCGTGCGCCCCGCATGTCTGATCTTACGTGGCGGATTTTCCGCATGATGTCTGAATTTGTTGAGGGTTTCCAATTTCTTTCCACCATGAATAAGGAGGTTTCGTTGTTTGGTTCTGCACGCATTCCTCCCACGAGTCCTTGGTATAAAGAAGCTGAGCGTCTGGGAAAAATGCTTGCGCAGAAAGGATTTACAGTTATTACTGGCGGCGGTCCCGGGATTATGGAAGCGGCAAATAAAGGGGCGTTTGAGGGAGGAGGGCGTTCGGTGGGATTAAATATTCAGCTTCCGCATGAGCAGCGTCAGAATAAGTATGTGACGCATGGCATTTCTTTCCATTATTTTTTCACGAGAAAGGTCATGTTTGCAGCCAGCGCGCAGGCATACGTTTATTTTCCCGGAGGTTTTGGTACGCTTGATGAACTTTTTGAGATTCTCACGCTTATTCAAACGAAAAAATCCGAGAGTATTCCTGTGGTTTTGGTAGGAAAGGAATATTGGACCCCTCTTGTACAGTTTCTTGAAGAAACTGTGTATGGCAGGTACGATGCTATCGATCGTATGGATATGCGTTTGTTTACGGTAGTCGATACTGCTGAAGAGGCGTTTACTATTCTCGCAAAATCCACGGAGCGATCACTCTTCTAGTCTCCGTTGTATGTCTGATGTCCTCAAAAAACTCGCTCCTCAATTACGTGCCCAATTGCCTTTTTCGCAAAGCGTCGGGGATGAGCTTCTTGAGGTCAGTGTACCCGCTTCTTCTGCGGCGACCGTTTACGAGAAAATTCGTAATACATTTGATTACCAGGAAGATCATCTTCTTCGCCGGAATGCTATTTTGCGCATTTTGAAACGATACGCAGGGGCTGAGCGTGATCTCTCCACGCATGCTCCTGACTTGCTTCGTGAACTTGTTTGGGCGAAATATTTGCCGAATAAATCCATTCCTCTTGCGTTTTCGGAGGTCATTGCAAAAACTATTCAGAAATATGAAGTTCTTCTTGCGGCTGCCGCTCGTCAGCCTGCGCAGGAGCGTGAAGAGCTTTATCGTTGGATTTTCGATGTTCTTGCAACTGATATTGACCACGTTCTTTCGCCTACCCAGCATGAAGAGGCGCTTGCGGCGTTCATGTATGATGCGCTTAAAAAGCGTATGGATTGGGATCCTGCGCTCATCATGAATGATGAGGAGAAGGATCTGCGTTTGTATACCGCAGTGCATCGCATTTTGTTGAAATCGGATGTTGGCGTTATGCGTTTTCGTCTGCTTACGTTGTATTTTCCTGCATGGACAAAGGATGATGCACAGTGTGTGGAACAGGTTGCTCAGCAGTTGCCGCGTGTCATTCGTGCTATTGAGCAAGACATTGTTCATCCGCTTGCCGATCGACTCATGCGGCTCATCCGTCGTAAGGCGGGAGTTTTTCGTGTTCTTTTTGATGTTCTTCGTGATGCAAAGCCGGACGCTGCGCTTTTTACACATCCCCATGAGCTTGATCGTGCAGTTGCGCGCGCCCTTGAGGCGCGCACGAATGATTTTCGCGTACGCATTCGGCGATCAGTTATTCGCTCCGTTCTTTTTCTTTTCTTTACAAAAACCATCATTGCTTTGTGTATTGAAGCGCCTTTCGATTACTTTTTTTACGATGGGCATATTCCCCTTACGCCTCTTCTGGTAAATATTTTCTTCCCCCCCTTTCTCCTCTCTATTATTGGCTTGAGCGTTCGCTTTCCCGGACCTGATAATGTGGACCATTATAAGGCGGCAATTCGTGCCTTAAGTGTTGGCGCCGATTACCCGTATCTTCATACTCGCGTGAAATATCAGCCGCGAACGTCCTGGTCTACCGTCTTCGCGGTGCTTTATGCGCTGCTTTTTGTGGCTATTTATGGTATTTTTGCCGCCTTTTTGCATACTGTCGGGTTTAATGGTCTTGCGATTGGGCTTTTCCTCTTCTTCCTTTCGTTGGTTACCTTTTTTGGTATTCGTATTCGGTATTCCACTCGTGACATTGTTCTTTCCGATCAACGCGCGGGGATTCTTGGATCTTTCCTTGATGTCGCGCTTCTTCCTATTGCGCAGGCGGGGTCATGGCTTTCTTCGAAAGTTTCCAAGATTAACGTTTTCATTTATTTCTTTGACTTCATTATTGAAGCTCCATTGAAAGTTGCGATTGAATTTGTAGAGGGTTGGTTAACTTTTGTGCGCGAAAAGAAAGAAGAAATTTGAGACTGAGCATGCATGGAGGACGATTCATTCGATGTGCGGCAATTTTCAGTGCACTAGGTGCATTCGTGTTGTTTTCTTCTGCCATTTTTCGAGAAGCTACTTCTTCGCCAGGGGTGGGTTTCACGTTTTCAACGGAGTATGCGCGCTCTTTGGGATTAGAACCGCAAGAGGTGCTTTCTGCGGCTCTTGAAGATTTTGATCCTGCTTTTGTGCGGGTGCCTCTTTATTGGAAGGATATAGAGCCTGCTCGGGGTGTATTTTCATGGGAAGAGATGGATGAAGTAGTGGAGCTGATTCGTGCAGAGGAGCGCACTATTCATATGGTGATGGGGGCGAAAGTGCCTCGATGGCCGGAATGTTTTATTCCTTCCTGGGTGATGACTCATGATCGCCCTGCTTATGAGGAAACGCTTCTTTCCTCATTTCGTATCATGGTGAGTCGATATGCCTCGTCGGTAGATGTTTGGCAAATCGAGAATGAACCTTTTTTCTCATTCGGTGATTGTCCTGAGACGTCCTTAGCACTTCTTCGGGAAGAGGTTGCTTTAATTCGGGAGCTTGATCCTTCCGCATCTCTTCAATTTACGGTGAGTGGAGAACAGCAGATGTGGACATCGGTCGCTCCGCTTGCGGATCGGGTTGGAGTAAGTATGTATCGCAGCGCACAGAGTGCGTGGTTTGGAGCGTTCACTTTTCCTGTTCCTTCCTGGTGGTACATTTTGATGCGTTTTCCGCTTTTGCACACGCATGAAGTGGTTATTTCGGAGTTGCAGATGGAGCCTTGGTTTGTGAGCCATCCGCGTTTTATTGATCCTGGAGTTGCAGCGTCGTACTTTACTCCTCGTCATGCTCGGGATGCTTTTGCGTATGCGCGCTCAACGGGCTTTTCTGAAATAAGCTTTTGGGGAGTAGAGTGGTGGTATTATCTGCGTGAGCATGGATATCCTGGCTTGTGGGATGCAATGAAAGATTTGATAGGCGATCTATGAAGAAAGCGTACGATTATGATGTGGTAGTGGTAGGGGGTGGATCTGCAGGCATTGCGGCTGCTGAGCGCGCTGCAGAAGCGGGGGTATCCGTTTGTCTTATCGAAGAAGCGCAGCTTGGAGGAGAATGTTCTTTTTCGGCGTGTACACCCACGAAGGCCTTGCTTCATGCTGCGCGTTTGTACTATTCGCTTCAACACGATGCGCCTCATCTCGGAATCTTTGCAGATCGTGTGCGATTTGATCTTTCCTCGATGCAGAAGCGTAAAGATGCCCTTCTCGAAACGCTCTATCGGCAAGGATTTCTTGCAAAAAAGTTTTTGCAAGAGCGAGGGGTAGATGTCGTGAAGGGGCGTGGAAGATTTTTTGATGACCACACGATTTTGGTGGGGGCATCAAAAAAGATTACCGGAAAGGCCTTTGTTATTGCTACGGGGGCAGTAGATGCACCTCTTTCTTTTCCTTGTGAAGAAGATGTTCCTGTTTTGCGTTATCGAGATGTGGTAAGCATGAGAACGTTACCTCGGTCGGTGATCGTCATTGGAGGTGGTCCCATTGGCTGTGAATTTACTACGCTTCTGAATTTCTTAGGGGTGAAGGTTACTTTACTGCAGCATGCTCCGCATATTCTTGTACGTGAAGAGGCTGATCTCGCTGCGCTTGCGGAGGCTTCATTGCGCGAGCGGGGAGTGCAGGTTGTATGCGGCGTTCAGGTGCTTGGCGTGAAAAGAAAAAAGAAGCGCGTTGAAGTGGTGTATCAAGTGGGAGAATCTCCACGATGTCGGGGAGAAGCTGATGCGCTTTTTGTCGCAACTGGACGTATTCCTCATACGGCAGGACTTCAGCTGGAAGGATTGAAAACACAGAAGCATATTTTTTTTGCGGGAGATGTAACGGGAAGTATGCAATTCACCAGTGTTGCCGCAACAGAGGGGAGTATTGCGGGATGGAATGCGGCGCATGTAGGGAGCGTAAAGCTTTATGAGACGTTTGATGATCGTGTTACTCCGCGAGTCACGTTTGTGTTTCCTGAGCTCGCAAGCGTAGGCCTTACCCTCCGTGATGCGAAGAAAAAAGATAAAAAGGCGTTTGCATATTCGGTTCCTGTGCGTACGCTTGCACGTGCGGCTATTGATGATCGTCGTGGGGGCATGCTGAAGGTCGTGCTTGCAGGAGATGGTGAAAGAATTTTGGGAGCACATTTGCTTGGCGAACGAGCGGGGGAGGTTATTCATGAGTATGCTCTTGCGATGCGAGCAGGAGTATCGTGGTCAATGATGCGTACCATGCTTCGCGCCTACCCGACCTATTCAGAAATTGTAGGAATGTAAAACATCGGCTCCGTGGAGCCGATGTTTTACTTAGGTCGTACGGTGAGTTTTACGAATGCTCCCATCTCTGACGGTGCTTTTCCTGCCATGATTTGTTTTGCTCCGTAGTCTGCTGGTATAACTGCAGCAACGGTAAGTCGGGCATCGTGGCCGCTCCAGCGTGCTGACTGACTTGTATCGACTTTAAATGTCCAGCCGTATGCATGGGCATCTCCTGGCATCTTTGCATTGAAACTTTGTTCTTGCACTTTTTTTGCTGCGATTTTCACTTTTTCTTGGAAGCTTCGTTCTTCTTTATCAGGATGGCTTTCCGGTTTTTTCTCGCGTGATGTTTCGGTTACCAGTCCGATAGCTTCCCGGGTTTGATCTCCCGTGTGCTTTGCGACTAATTCGTAGGTTGCATCTTCAATGGGGAGATCTTCGAGGTCTGGAAGGGGAATGGAGGATTCTCCTACCTTTTCTCCCTGCTCGTTCACCCAGGCAACGTCGCAGTGCATTTCGCTATCAGGCGCTGCTTCTACCGTCTGTTCTCGTTCTCCGGCAAATGCAGGCCCTCCTAAAGCGATTGCGGGTCCTAAGATGCACATTACTCGCTTTCCTTGTTCTCTCAGCGAGTTTTCAAAGCGCTCAAGAGCTTTTCTTACATTAAATTTTCTCGCTTCAACTTCTTCTGGTGATTTTCCACGTTCCATCATAAAAGATTTTATAATGGATACATTTTACTCTTTTTTCATCTTTTTACATGGGCATAGGGTGGATATCTCTGATTATTCTATCCACGATCTCGCTGTATCATTTTTTCATCTTCCTTTATCATCTTTTCACGGTATGAACAATGATGTTGTCCTCGATATTGAAACCCAAAATACATTTGATGATGTAGGGGGTTATTTTACTGACAAATTGAAGGTTTCTTTGGTTGGGTGTTATTTTTACGAAACCGATACGTACGAGTCCTTCTTGGAGGCGGATTTGCCTCAGTTATTTGCACGTTTGGAGAAAAGCGGTCGCATTATTGGGTATAACAGTATTGGTTTTGACATGCCGGTACTGAATAACTACTATGCGGGTGATTTGTTGACTTTGCCTCAACTCGATATTTTGGATCATGTGGTTCGAGAGCTTGGTTATCGTATTAAGCTCGATGATGTTGCGAAGGCTACCCTTGGCACGCAGAAGTCTGCACATGGATTACAGGCGGTTGCGTGGTGGAAAGAGGGGAAGATTGATGAAATCCGAGAGTATTGTCTTCAAGATGTGAAGGTGACGAAGGAAGTGTACGAATTTGGGCTCAAAAACAACTATATTCTCTTTGATACGAAGCGTGGTGAGCGTCAGGCGGTGAGTGTTGATTTTGCTCCCCAGACAATCAGCCCCGCAGTAAATTTCACCCTCGGTTTTTAGGAATTTTGCGACGCAAGAGAAGAATTCCGCGAAGGTTAAAAACAAATTTTACTTACCCACATAAAGATCTGTCGAACACTATCCCTAGTGGTATGATCTGCAGGCAGCACACAATATGTTGTGTGCATCGTCGATGGTGGGAAGGAGGAGAAAATAGCCTTTCCAACCTGGCTATTTTTTTGTTGTCACATTTATGCACCAAACAACGCTCCAAACATTTGTTACTTCCGAAGCAACAATAAAGCAGTCGCGATTGTTAACGCCTCGCGCCGTATTTCGTCCTTTTGAGTACCCTCATTTTTATGAGTACTTCCAAAAGCAGAATCAGGCACACTGGCTTCCTACTGAAGTCCCCATGGAGTCCGATATCGCAGACTACCGTTTTCGTCTTACGGCAGAGGAGTCGAATTTGATTATTCAAATTTTGCGATTCTTCACGCAGGGCGATATTGAGGTGAATAACAACTATAACCAGCATCTTATCCCCGCATTCAACAAGCCGGAGATTAAAATGATGCTTTCTGCGTTTGCGGCCATGGAGTCCATTCACGTGTGGGCATATTCCTATCTTAACGATTCCCTCGGACTTCCAGAGAAAGAATATTCTGCATTCATGGATTACGAAGCCATGCGTGCAAAATACGACTATATTCACAAGTTCAACGTGCATGATATTAAAGATCTTGCGTTGAACATGGCGGTTTTTGGCGGTTTCCTTGAAGGCGTTTCGCTCTTTTCTTCATTTGCCATTCTCATGAACTTTCCCCGCATGGGCAAAATGAAGGGTGTTGGGCAGATTGTTACGTGGTCTATCCGCGATGAGTCGTTGCATAGCAAGGGCGTTTGTCACTTATTCCGCGATCTTATTTCCGAGAATAAGTATCTCTGGACACCGCAGTTTCAAGATACGCTTCGCTCTGCTTGTGACGATATGGTGAAGCTTGAAGATGCGTTTATCGATACCTGTTTCGCCATGGGTGCGGTTCCTGGACTTAAGCCAGAAGAGGTAAAGCAGTACATTCGCTTTATCGCCGATCGACGATTGAATGACCTTGGACTTGATGCGATGTATAACAAGGCAAATCCTCTCGAATGGCTCGATGTCATGATCAATGCCAAAGAGCATGCAAACTTCTTTGAGACTCGTGCGACGGAATATTCGAAAGGTTCGGTGCTTGAAGATTGGGTGTAGGGAGTATGTCTGAACTAAATGATAATCATCCTACAGTGCGTCCTGGCGATCAGGTAATAATTGGTCATAGAGCCTTAGGACAGGCGCCGTTAAAGGGTATTGTTACTGACAATATTCACGATCATGAAGTGGAGGTGGTTTATTTAGATCATCTGGATAGAGCAATAAATGAAAATATTTATTGGCATAACGATCAGTGGAATCTGAAAGATGCGTTAGGAGGTGGATATGCTGATCATTTTCCAAGGTTGCGAGATTTTGTTTACATTTTAAGGTCAAAATAGTAATAATTATGCCCTACTCGACAGTTATTGATGCGCTTTCAGCTAATGATCTCGTCGCTGCACGTGACATTCTTCTTGATGAAATTTTGCAAGATACTGCTGGAAAGGGAAGTTGGGATTCTGAATATTACATGCAAGAGTATAAGGAGATTCAGCAATCGCTTACGCTCGCTCCAGAACGCAATAAGAATTTTACCTATTTTGGTCTTGAAAACTTCCGCGATCGTTATGCGCTTCGCAATGTTGCGGGAGATTCGGTAGAAGATCCGCAGATGTTTTTTGCGCGTATTGCGGTGGGAATGGCACGCGGCGAAAAAGAACATGCGCAGTTTTTGTACGACATCATGAGTAAGAACTGGTTCCTTCCTTCTTCGCCAACGCTCATGAACATTGGAACGAAAAAGGGACTTCCTATTTCTTGTTTCCTCAATACCGTTCCTGATGATCTTGGAGGCATTTTCGATATTTATCGAGAGAACGCCTTCCTCGCGAAGTTCGGGGGAGGTATTGGAACGGATTGGTCACAGCTTCGCGGACAGAATGCGCCGCTTATTTCTTCCGGTTTGAAGTCCTCGGGTGTTATTCCGTTCCTCAAGATCATGGATTCTGAAACGGTGGCTATTGCGCGTAACGGCGTTCGTCGTGGTGCGGCGGCAGCGTACTTGCGTATTGATCACCCAGATATTGAAGACTTTTTGGAAGTTCGCAAGCCAACTGGTGGTGACCAAGACCGTAAAACGTTGAACATTAATATTGGTATTACGATTACCGATGAGTTCATGCGTGCGGTAGAAGAGGGAACGACGTATAAGCTTATTGATCCGCATTTTAAGACAGTCACGAAGGAGCTTGATGCAACAACTATGTGGCGCAAGATTCTTTCCATGCGCGCGGAAACGGGTGAGCCGTACATTCTTTTTATCGATACCGTCAATCGCGCGATTCCTCCTCACCACCAGGCGAAGGGATTGCAAGTTCGTCAGTCGAATCTGTGTACGGAGATTGTGCTTCCTACTGATAATGATCGCACGGCTGTTTGCTGTTTGGCATCGATCAACCTTGAAAAGTGGGATGAATTTGCCGATCAAATTGATGACATTTGTTATGCCGCGGTAAAGGGATTGGATAACAATTTGGAAACGTTCTGCGACATGGCTGATCCGAAGGAATACAAGAAAGCGGTCTTTTCGGTGAAGAGTGAGCGTTCCATTGGATTTGGCACAATGGGATACCACGGTTATCTCATGTCTAAGGGTATTCCGTTTGAAAGTGTTGCGGCACGAACTATCAATAAGACGATTTTCAAAACGTTTGGCGAGGCGGCGCGTAAGGCGTCGGCACGTTTGGGAGAAGAGCGAGGACTTCCTCTTGATGGTGGAACGCAGCGCAACAGTTATGTGACTTCTATTCAGCCAACGGCTTCCACGGCGTTCCTTTGTGGTGAGGCAACGCCTGCTATCGAGCCTATTGCGGGAAATGCGTATTTGCAAAAAACCCTTTCCGGAAGCTTCTTGGTGAAAAATCGTCATTTGGAAAATTTCCTAGAAACGAAGGGCATGAATACATCGGAAGTATGGAAGAAGATTATTGCTGACAAGGGCAGTGTGATGAATCTCGACTTCCTTACTGAAGAAGAAAAGGCGATTTTCCGTACAGGTTACGAAATGAACATGCGCGAGCTTGTGCAGCAAGCCGCTGATCGTCAGCCCTATATCGACCAGGCGCAGAGCTTAAACCTCTTCTTCCAAACTCCGGTTTCTGGAAAATACATGAATGAGGTGCATATGCAGGCGTGGAAGAGCGGGGTAAAGTCGTTGTACTATTTCCGTTCGAGTGCTCCTATTCAGGCCGATTCTATTGGTGTGGGCACGCAAAAGCGTGATGTTGCGAATGAAGAATGTGCGGTTTGTCAGTAAAGATAATATAAAAAAGAGGCGTAAAATCTGCGCTTCTTTTTTATTTTTTGTGTTTTGTGGACATTCTTTCCCACATACGCTCTTGATAAGGTAAACTGCGATGTGTTATCAGTTTCCGGTATTTATTTCCTTTATGACTATTGCAGAAGCATTAAAAACACTTCAAGAAGAACGGGCGATTATTGTTCGTGACAAAACCTTTGAACCTCAGCGGCTTGATGAAGTCGTATTGGAATCAGGGGAGACGGTTTTTTGGGTGCATGCCAAGGATGGAACGTGGCTCTCTCTTGATGCTGAAGGTGAAGAGGTTATTCAGTTTGAAGATATCGTAGAGGAATTGGAGCCCGAGGATGATATCGTGGTATATGGTGGACAGGATTACGAATTTTCGTACGAGAGTAAGATTACTCTTCTTACTGACGATGGAGGCACGATGATGATGATGCGGGAGTTTGAAGGCCCTTCCGCGATTATTCGTCTTATTGAGGATGAAAGTACAGGAGATACCACGGCGTCTTATGGTCGTAAGGTGAATGAGGAGGAGCTGCAGGAAGCGTAAGGCCGTATGGTCGGCGGAGGAATACGCAAAGCTGAACGAGGAAGCGGACGGCGCTTGCGCATGTTCCGTTTCTTCTTTTTGTTTTTTTGCTCTGCCATTATTTTACGTCTAGCAGTGCTTCAACTTCTTGACGCTGATTATTATCGAGCGGTTGCGGAGAGTCAGCATGCGCTTTATGAGGAGCTCGTGCCGCGTCGAGGAACGGTGTATGTTCAGGATTACGGTGATCCTGCATGGTATCCCGTCGCAACTACTGAGCCTCGCGCTGCCATTGAGGCAGATCCTCGTAAAATTACCGATCCAGTTGCTGTTGCACGTCAAATTGCCAGTATCGTTCAGATGAATGGATTAGAGGAATATGATCGTCTTTCCGCAGCACTTCAATTGCGTGCTTCGGGGCGTATCGAAGAAGCTCAAGCGCTTGAAGCGCTTGTTATTGCAGCGCGTGCTGAGGATGTGCGAGAGCTTTCTTCGGAAGCAGGTCTCCCCCCTCCCTTAGATGCTGCAGAGGCACTGGTAGAGGGAGAATATGTGCCGTTAGCGCAGGAAGGAGAGAGCGTAGCGGTCGTTGCTCCCGTGCCTTCGCTGGAAAATAATCCGGTTGCAAAGCTTATTGCTCGTCTTTCGAAGAAAGAAGATCCGTGGGAGCCGGTAGCGCAAGGAGTTACCGAAGAGCAGCTTCGTTTAGTGGAAGCATTGAACTTGGAGGGCATTTTTTATCGTATTGAAAATCAGCGTTCTTATCCGGAGCCTCAATTTGGAGGACAGGTTATTGGTTTTCTCGGTCGTAATGAACGAGGGGAGTTGCATGGAAACTATGGCGTTGAAGGATATTTTGATGATTTTCTTTCGGGTACCCCGGGTTCTCTTTATGCGCAAGCAGATGTTACTGGGAGTTGGGTAGGGGTAGGTGATCGAGAATTTACCCCCGCGATTGATGGGGGAAATTTGTATCTTACTCTCGATCGTACGCTCCAGATTGTTGCCTGTGGTCTTCTCGAAGAAACGGTGAAGGAACATCAGGCTGATAGCGGTGCCTTGGTTGTTCTTGAGCCTTCTACGGGGAAAGTACTTGCCATGTGCGGCTCCCCAGATTTTTACCCAGAGGAATATGGAACGGTGGATGATCTAGGCGTGTATGTAAATCCAACGATATTTACTCCGTATGAACCGGGTTCTATCTTTAAGCCACTGACTATGGCCGCGGCTATTGATACGGGGGCGGTAACACCCAATTCAACGTATTATGATACCGGTTCTCTTGATGTGGGATGGGTTCGTCCTATTAAAAATGCTGCAGATGGGGTGTTTGGAACGGTGACTATGATTCAGGCGTTGGAAGAATCGGTGAATACTGCCATGGTTTGGGTTATGCGTCAGCTTGGGCAGGGTCGTTTTAAAGAGTATGTGGAAAAATTTGGTTTTGGAAAGTTGACGGGTATCGAGCTGAACACCGAAGTCGCGGGTACAATTGCTTCTTTAGAAAATAGTGCTGAGGTGTATTCTGCAACAGCGTCTTATGGGCAAGGTATTACTGTGACGCCTCTGCAAATTGCAGCAGCATATGCGGCACTGGCAAACGACGGAAAATACATGAAGCCTTATATCGTGGAACGAAAGGAATATCCTGATGGGACGGTAGAGGATATTGCTCCCACTTTTTTGCATCAAGTGATTACTCCTGAGACTGCCGAAAAAATCGCAGGAATGTTGGTCGCGGTAGTTGAATATGGGCATGGGAAGCGTGCAGGCGTGCCCGGGTACTATATTGCGGGGAAGACGGGTACTGCACAGATTGCGGAGAATGGCGTCTATTCTGCAACTGCATTTAACGGATCGTTTGCTGGATTTGGTCCGGTGGAAGATCCTCGTTTTGCCATGGTGGTAAAAATTGAAAATCCGAAGTCGGGAGTGATTTATGCGGAGAGTACCGCTGCGCCGCTTTTTGGTGAGATTGCGGATTTTTTACTGACGTATTACAACGTTCCTCCTACCCGAGCGATGAAGGCGGAATGATATACTTTTCCTATGTCTTTGAAGCGTTCCCCCTGGATTCATCAGTTGCCTTCTCGCGCTCCCTTTTCTTCGTTCGAGAAGTCATTTGACGCTGATGTTGTCGTGGTTGGTGCCGGTATTGCTGGTGTAAGTACCGCCTATTTTTTACTTACGCAAACATCGCGTTCTGTGGTCGTGCTTGAGGCATCCATGATTGCCCATGGAGCAACTGGGCATAATGCCGGGCAGGCGGTTCGATATTTTGAGCGATCATTTGCTGACATGATTGAGGAATTCGGTGCTGATGCAGTGGCTGAAGGACAGCGATTGGTCGATGATGCATTCTTGGATTTAGAGCGCATTGCGCACGATGAGCAGTTGTCGGTACGACTATCCGTAGTCACCGGTTACGCAGGTTTACAAGATCGAGCGACGATTGAGCGCATGGCGAGCGATATTCTCGTGCAAAAGCGTCTCGGATTGGAGACCGAGGAACTTTTACTTGCAAAAGGTGTTGCTTCCTTGAGGGGTTTGCCTCGAGAAATTCATGATCTTGCAACATGGCTTCCAAAAAAAGATCTTCTCTCTCTCCTGGGAACGACGAATAGTGCCTACATTGGAGCATTGGCGGGAAAGAAGGGCTGTTTAAATAGCGCGCTGTTTACTGAAGATCTTTTTCACATACTCCTTAAAAAATATCCTCAACGGTTAAAGATTTTTGAACAGTCACCCGTTTCTCGTGTATCTATTCACTCGCGTCGTATAGAGCTTGAAGTTGGTAAAAAGAAGATACGTGCGCGTGATGTGGTGTTGTGTACGAACGGATTTGAGCACTTCTCTTTGCAGGATGGCAATGGTGATGTGCTTAATCGTTGGTTTCATCGAACGGTACGGGGATCGATAGGATATATGGCGGGGTATTTAGAGGAGCGAAGCGCTTCTCCGGCGATTGTGAGTTTTTTGCCGCCGTATAAGGAATCTTCCAATGTACAGGAAACCGATCCGTACATGTATGTCACTCGGCGTCCCTATGAGTACTCTCCTGGCGCTCATGCAAATCTTGTATGTGTGGGAGGGCCGGAACGAATTCTTGATAATACCGCTTCGTATAAACGAGAGCATGCCTATCCTGTAGCGGCATCACGACAGATATCCTCGTTCTTGCAAGAGACCTGGAGACGTTCGGGGAGAAGAAAGGGTTTTGATTTTTTGTGGCACGGACTCATGGGTTACACGCCGAATGGTGTTCGTCTGGTCGGTCCTGATATTGAACATCCGCATCTTTGGTATAACTTAGGATGTAATGGCGTAGGTATCCTTACATCTGTCATGGGAGGGAAGCGTATTGCATTGCAGATGCGAGGAGATCATCTCGCGCCTTCAATGTTTGATGTAGTTCATGAGAGGGGTTTGCAGAAGCTGCACATTGGTCAGCGAATTTTTGTCTATACGTTATTTGTTTTTGGCTTGGTATTAGGGTTAGGATTGGGGGGATTTTTATCCATCAGCCTCTTTTTTAGGTGATCTGTTTTATTATGAGTGTTGCGATGATGGCGGTAGCGGCGCTGACGAATGTTCCCCATGTGATGTCGACGAGTGTCATTGAGAGCGGCCAATTTTTGAGAGTTGCGTGATTTGTGAGATCATAGGTTGCATAGGCGATAAATCCAAAGCAAGCTCCAGTGAACGCAATCTTGCTTAAGGGTTCATCATATTTCTGTATTATGACAAAATAGGTGAGACCACCGGCATAGATCGGGTAAAATAGGAGAATGGGCCACCAGGTGGGTTCAGTGGCCATGAGATGGCCGATGCGGGAATTGTAGAAATGTTTCGCAACGAGTATGAGCCAGCATGCATCGAGGAGAATGAGCGGAATAAGAGTTGCGAAATAATGGAGAATCATATATTGCTAGCATAGCACTTTTTATGCGACTTCCTACGCGTAAATCAGAAAAAGAACGCGATCTTCGTGAGGATGATCCGCATATTACTCAAGCTGCGTTCGATCGAATGACGCGCGAGCTTGCTCGACTGCAAAAAGAGCGTATTCCCGCTGCTGAAGAAGTTGCTCGTACGGCAGCGATGGGGGATTTGTCTGAGAATGCAGCGTATCAATATGCCAAGCAGCAGCTTCGGAGTATGCTCAGTCGAATTACTCGGTTGGAGTTGATGCTCGCACGTGCGGTGATTATTCCCGAGAACGTTTCTGAGGATGGGGTGATTCGTTTAGGGAGTACCGTGACTGTCCGAACGGGAGAAAAAGAATATACTTGGAAAATTCTGGGAGAACGTGAAGTGCGTCCTGGGGCAGGGCAGATTTCTTATCATTCCCCGGTCGGGAATGCCCTTTTAGGGCATCGCGTGGGGGAAGAGGTTCTTGTGCGCCTTGGTGACCGAACGGTTGTTTATTTTGTTCTTTCCGTTTTGTAAGTATGATCCCCCCTCCTCTTCAAAGATCTTTGCTCCGTGGTGAAATTGCTGATTATCGATTGTATTGCTCGCTTGAACGGCATGCCGGTCCTGAATTTCAGAAGATGCTTCGTGGATTTATTGCTACCGAAGAAGCACATATCGCATTTTGGAAAAAACGTTTTGCGCTTGATGTCGTTTCTTTGCGTTTTGAGGATCGGTTTCGTAATGCGGTTATTTTGTTTTTTGTTCGATGCTTGGGTGATAGGGCGGGATATGTTTTTTTGGAGGCGGTAGAGACGCATGGAATAAAAAAATATTTGGATTTATGGGCGGGTGTTGAAGATCGCGAAGTTCGAGAGGGATTGCGCTCGATTCTTACTGATGAATTGCTTCACGAAGATGAGGCTGCAACGGGAGGGAAGAGGACGGTGCGTGCTGACGTTGTACGGAATGCATTTTTAGGCTTTAACGATGGCTCGGTAGAAATTTTAGGTGCGGTTACTGGGCTTGTGGCGGCACTTGGGCGTCCGGATCTTGTTTTTCTTTCGGCGCTCACGGTTTCTGTGGCGGGAAGTCTTTCCATGGCAGCAGGAGCATTCCTTGCTGCTCACGGAGAGCGTGAAATGCGCATTCTCGAACAGCAGAAAGATCTCTTTTTGGGAAATGAAGGCGCGCATGCTGATGACATAGGGTCGCCACTTGGTTCGGCGGCTATTGTTGGCATTGGATATTTGTTTGGCGCCGCAGTGCCGGTATTGCCGTTTGCGTTTGGCGCAGCAACTCCGGTATGGTCAATTTTCTTTTCCGGTGCGCTTATCCTCATTGTTTCGGCATGTCTCGCTTTTTTGTCGGGCATGAGCATACGTCGTCGTCTTTTTTTGAACGGCATGATTATTGCCGTGACCGTTTGCATTTCTTTGGTTATCGGGATGCTTCTTGACCGTTTTTTGGTTGTGTAAGGCTAAAAACAGCGCAGCTTGCTTTCTCCTTGCTTCTTTTAGAAAAATAAGCTATAGTAAGCGTAATCTTGGGACTTCGCGAGAATCTTCTCAAGTACCCGTTTTCTGCAAACCCCGACGTCTTGGATGCGTGTGGTGCCGGAAACGGACCATATTCATCGACGTTTTTTGTTTTGTCATTTTCAATGATCGTGAGCAAAGGACGTTCTAGTCTTTTTTTATGACGTCTTCTTCGGAAACTACGTTTGGCATGCTTGGCATGCATCCGTCACTTCTTACTCATTTAACGGCCATGGGTTTTGTTACTCCCACTCCTATTCAGGCACAGGCTATTCCTGTTGCGCTTACGGGAGTTGATGTCCTCGGCATCGCTCAAACTGGAACGGGTAAAACGCTTGCGTTTGCGCTTCCCATGATTGAGCGCCTGGCAAAGACCAAGGGTCGTGGCCTTGTCCTTCTTCCTACTCGCGAACTTGCGGTACAGGTGGAAGAAACCATGCGTAAAGTTGCATCAAAATTCGGTGCGCGTACCGCGCTTCTTATTGGTGGTGTTGCAATGGGTCCTCAAGAAAAACTTTTGCGTACTAACCCGCATATTATTGTTGCAACTCCTGGTCGCTTAATTGATCATCTTTCACAAAAAACGGTAAAGCTCGATCAGATCGAAGTACTGGTTTTCGATGAAGCAGATCGCATGCTTGATATGGGATTCGCTCCTCAGATCGAACGAATTCTTACAACCGTTCCTCCTCAGCGTCAGACCATGCTCTTTTCTGCAACCATGCCGGTGGAGATTGCGCGTATTGCAAGTAAATATATGCGTCAGCCGGTACGTATTGAAGTAGCTCCCCCTGGACTTACCGTTGATAAAATTGCACAAGAGATTATTGTTACTGAAAAGCAGAATAAACAGGCCATGCTCGAACAAGTACTTAAAGAGCATGCGGGTACTATTATTGTTTTTTCTCGCACCAAGCATGGTGCAAGCCGTATTGCTCGTAACTTAAACGCTGCAGGAATTTCTGCTGCAGAAATGCACTCAGATCGTTCTCAGTCTCAACGCCAGCGTGCGCTTGATGGATTCAAGCGTGGGCAACACCGTGTGCTTGTCGCGACGGATATTGCTGCGCGTGGTATTGATGTTTCGAATATTACCGTTGTCGTAAACTTTGATCTTCCTGATAATCCTGAAGATTACGTACATCGTATTGGTCGTACGGGTCGTGCAGGACGTGATGGATTGGCTATTACCTTCGTAGAGCCTCAGCAAGCACGTGATGTTCAGGTGATCGAACGCCTTATTAAAAAGACGCTTCCTGAACGTGCAGGAACGCCCGTGCTTTCACGAGGTTTCTCATCATCAGCTTCTCGAGGAGGTTTCCAGAAGCGTGGAGGATTCTCTCGTGGCCCTCGTCATAATGATCGCTTTGGTCGTCGTGATAGTGGTGTCGGTCGTCCGTCACGTGGCTTTGCTTCTTTTGATGGACGTCCTACGCGCACGCAGCAGCGCTCTGCTCCTGTTGCTCCTTCCTCTTCTGCAGCTTCTGGTGGAGCGCGTCCACGTCGTGTGCATCTTGATGACTAAGAATAACCAAAAACGACATGAAAGTGTCGTTTTTGGTTATTGCAGTTTTGTTTCATTTTGATACCATTTTGGTATTTTGTATGCAGACTCTTCTTGAAAAAGCTACTCGTCATGTCGCGGATGTTATTCGTGACGCGATCAAGCATTCTTCCGGCGCAAAGGCTTTGGTGGTTTTTGATCGTGATTCCGGATTATCCTCGCTTCTTGCAGATGCGTATCAGTATGCTCTTCCGCAAGCGCAGATGATGGACTTTCGCGCTACTACTCCTGTAGAGGTACGGCAAACTATTGATGCGCTTTCCCCCGGTGACTTAGTGGTTCTCGTGCAGTCGACGAGTTTTCGCTTAAATGAATTTCGTTTTCGTTTAGAGCTTTTTAACCGCAGTCTTGCGGTTATTGAGCATCCACATTTGGGCCGTATGGGCGAACACGAGTATGAGATTTATATTGATGCGCTTGCGTACGATCAGGATTATTACCACTCGGTGGGAAAGAAGTTGAAATCGCTTATTGATCGTGCCCAGCGCGTGGTTGTTTCGTGTGAAGGGACGGAGCTCGTTTATGAAACCCCGCTGGAAGATGCAAAGTTGAATATCGGAGATTATACGGGCATGAAAAATACCGGTGGACAGTTTCCTATCGGGGAAGTGTTTACCGAGCCAAAAAATATTGCCGGCGTAAATGGATGGGTGAAGCTCTATGCATTTGGCGACGCGGGTTTTCATGTGATCATCCCTGATGAACCGGTGTTGGTGCGCATTGAAAAAGGCGTTTTAGTTGAGGCTCCTCATGCTCCGGAATCTTTTGTCAAAGTTCTTGATCAGATTAAGGCAGATGAGGAGGTGTGGGTTCGCGAGCTTGGATTTGGTATGAATCGCGCACTTACCCGAAATCGTGTTCTTACTGATATTGGAAGTTATGAACGCATGTGTGGGATCCATCTTTCGCTTGGGCAAAAACATACGATTTATGCAAAGCCTGGAATGCCCAAGCGATCGAGCAAGTATCATGTTGATGTTTTTGTTGATGTCACTCGTGTCATGATTGATGATGTTGTGGTGTACGAACATGGATCTTATCTTCTTCCTTAATATGCTGCACTCCTCGCGTGGTTTTTTTGCTCTGCGAGCGCTTTCTGTTGTTCTTGGGGTGGCGTTCTTTGTTTTGTCGCTTTATACCCTTGCAATTTCACTTCCAGAAAATTCTCGTTGGTATGGTTACGGTATTATTCCTCTCGGTTTTTTTCCGTTCTTTATTTTTCTTTCATTTCAAGGACTCCTTTCTCGTGTATTACCACATCGTTTGCTTCCGGCGCTCGCATCGATTTTATTTCCGTATATTTTCTTTTTTGCATTTTTCTTTGATGTGCAAACGTGGCGTATTGATCTCATGACCTTTTCTCTTGCGGAATATTTTGTCACGATAAGCGCCATGGCGCTCTATGCGGTTCGTGAATTGCGTAAGGGAGGCGTGGAAATGGTAGTTACCGCGGGCATTCCGTATTTTTTTCTTTGCGTCCCTGGTCTTTTCTTGCTTTGGTTGCTTGTGCATACGTGGTGGTCGTATGAGGGTGCAACTCTGCAAGCATTTTTATTCCTTGCTGTTATTCTTGGCGAACGCTTTTTCTTCTTGTTCCCTCGGTTGTGGCGTGAAATTGAACGAGCATAGCCTATGCAGCGACCTCTGCTTCACGCGAAAAATCTTCGGAAGGCATATGGACGTCAGGTGGTTCTTGATGACCTTTCGTTTGTCGTTGCTGAAGGTCAGAAAATCGCGCTTCTCGGAAGAAATGGCGCAGGAAAATCCACCCTCCTCAAGATTCTTACGGGTGATGAGGAGCGAGATGGAGGAGAAATCGAGCTCCTTCCCTGGACAAAGCTTGGTGTTGTTCGGCAACATGAAGTTTTGCCAGGGAATGTGACCGTGCAAGTCTTCTTCGAAGAAGGAAGCGGAAAGCCTGTATGGGAAATAAAAAAACTTGCGGCACGATTTGGGCTTCTGGATGTACATCTTGCGAAAAAGCCGACAGAGTTATCGGGAGGGTATCAGATGCGTGTAAAGATTGTGGCTATGCTTTTGCAAGATCCCACGCTTCTCATTCTTGATGAGCCGGTAAACTATCTTGATCTTCAGACGCTTCTTTTGCTTGAAAAATTTCTTGCAGAATATCGAGGTAGCTTTTTGCTTACTGCCCATGATCGAGAATTTTTACAGAATACTTGCACAGATACGTTTGAGATTGAACGAGGAGAGCTTGTGGAATATGCGGGGGGAGTGGAGGAATACTTAGCGTGGAAAGAGGAGCAGAAAGAGTATCAACGAAAGACGAACAAGAAGCTTGCGCGCGAAATTGCGCACCATCAAGAATTTGTGGATCGATTCCGATATAAGCGAAACTTGGCTTCACGCGCGCAAAATAAGATCAAGCATATTGCTCGATTGCGATCTCAGATGCAGGTGATCGGCAAGGAGTTGGCTTCGGCGCGCATTGTTATTCCTACGCCGCATATTACGGCGGGAACTGCAGTACGTGTTGAGAGGGCGTCGATTGGATATGGTGACCATGTATTAGCGTCTGATATTTCCTTTGAGATTAAGCGGGGAGAGAAGGTGGTTATTGCTGGAGAAAATGGAAGAGGGAAGACAACGCTCTTAAAAGCACTTGCTGGCAAACATGATCCGCTTTCAGGAAAGGTAAAGTGGTGGCATCATGCCAAAATCGGCTATTATGATCAGAAAACCGATGCGACGCTTATCCCTCATGAAACCGTGCTCGCATATTTGACGCGTCTTGCTCCTGCCGATGCTTCTGGGGAGCGCTTGCTCATGATGGCCGGAAATTTTTTGTTTAGAAATGATGATTTAGAGAAAACGACGAGTGTTCTTTCGGGAGGTGAACGAGCGCGCCTGTGTTTGGCAGGAATTTTGCTCCATGAGTACAATGTACTCATTCTTGATGAACCTACGAACCATCTGGATGTGGAAACTGCAGAGAATCTTGCAGAGGCACTCAGGGAATATGGAGGAACGGTGATTATCGTTTCTCATGCACGTACGTTTGTGAATGCGCTTGTAGATCGAACGCTTGAGTTGCGAGAAGGATCTCTCAAGGAATTTCCTGGATCGTACGAGGCGTATGTGCAAGATTTGGAAACACGAGCTGCGGAAGAGGCGTTGCGTGCGGTACGAGAGCAGCGGCCTGAGGTGCCTACGGCCCAGGCACTTTCTCATGCAGAGCGAAAGGCGCTTCTCAAACAAAAAGAGCGGGTGGTTGAGAAGACGCAAGAAGAGATGGAGAAGCTTGATAAAGAGAAAAGTGCTATCCTTGCGTACTTCTTTGAATATCCGACCGACTATTCTCCTGAACGTTCTCAGCGTCTTCGAGAAATTGAAAGTGTGTTACCAGGATTAGAAATGCTCTGGTTAGAGGCCCAGAAAGATCTTGATGCATTAAAAGGACTATGAATCTCGCGATAGAAATTATTGATTTACAAAAGACGTATAAGTCTGGAACAAAAGCTCTCCAGGGAGCTTCGCTTTCCGTAAAACAAGGAGAGTGCTTTGCGCTTTTGGGACCAAATGGCGCGGGGAAGTCGACTATTATTGGTATTTTGACCGGCTTGGTGAATCCCACGAGTGGGGAGGTCAAGGTTATGGGAGTTGATGCTTTGCAACACCCCTCTGAAGCGAAGGCTTGCATTGGTGTGGTTCCTCAAGAATTTAATTTTAATATTTTTGAGACCGTTGAAGATATTGTCCTGAGTCAGGCCGGTTATTACGGAGTCCCTCTTGATGTTGCTCGTCCTCGTTGTGAGCAGATTTTGAAAGATCTTGGACTTTGGGATAAGCGTAGCGCGAAGTCCATGACGCTTTCTGGAGGCATGAAGCGTCGTCTCATGATTGCTCGAGCGCTTTGTCATCAGCCGAAGATTCTCATTCTTGATGAACCTACTGCGGGGGTAGACGTTGAGCTTCGACGAGGGATGTGGGATTACCTTCGTAAACTTCATGCGTCTGGAACGACCATTATTCTTACCTCGCATTATGTTGAAGATGTAGAGGCGCTTTGTTCTCGCATGGCTATTATTAAAGACGGAAAAGTGCTTCGTGAAGATCGTGTGCAAAATGTACTGCAGACCGTAGGAAAAGAGCATTACACCCTCACCGTTGATCATGCTGTTCCTTCTCGGGAGTGGGAGGTAAAGGATGAGCGAACCATTGTCGTCGAAAATGATGAAAGACTCGGTCTTGATCCTATTCTCAAAAAAGTAAATGAGGCAGGTATGCGTATTCTTGATGTTCGTCAGAACGCGAATCGTCTTGAAGAGCTTCTTCTCCAAGTAACTTCTTCTCGTACCGTATGAACTCTACTCATGTCTGGATTCCTCTTTACACCATTGTTCGTAAAGAGATCATTCGTATTTTCCGCATTTGGAAACAAACGCTTCTTCCCCCGGTCATTACACAAACACTCTACTTTCTAGTATTCGGTGCATTCATTGGATCGCGCATTTCTGATATTGATGGATTGCCGTATATTGCTTTCATTGTTCCGGGCCTCATCATGATGGTGGTGATTCAAAATGCATTCGCGAATACCGTAAGTTCATTCTTTGGTGCGAAGTTCATGCATAACATAGATGAGATTCTCGTATCTCCTACGCCGAATAGCGTGATGCTTTCAGGGTATGTACTCGGAGGAGTGCTTCGAGGAGTCATAACCGGCTTCTTAGTTTTCCTGATTTCACTCTTTTTCGCTCATCCTACCGTTGAGCATGTATGGGCGATTATTGTTTTTACCTTCTTAACTTCACTTATCTTTTCGCTTCTCGGTTTCACGAACTCGCTCTTTGCAAAATCGTTTGATGATGTGGGAATATTTACGACGTTTCTTATTGTTCCCTTGACGTATCTTGGAGGGGTCTTTTATACCATTGACCATCTCCCTGAACCTTGGAAGACTATATCGCTGTTTAATCCTATTGTGTATATGGTAGATGGATTGCGATATGGTTTCTTTGGGGCTTCAAGTACCAATCCTTGGTTGTCAGCAGTAGCGTTAACCGTACTTTGTATCGCGCTCTTTGTGTTTAATATGCATCTTTTGAAAAAGGGGAGCGGACTGAGAAATTAGTTTCTATGAAGCATCGTCAACACGAATATCCTCGCATTCCTTTTTCTGGCATTAAACTTCGTCGTGGTCTTTCGGGGTTTGGTATTTTTGCTACTGAACCTATAAAAAAAGGAACGTTCATCATTGAGTATTGGGGCCCTTTGCTCAATGATGAAGAAACGACGAAAAAAGGAGGGAAGTATCTTTTTGAAGTGGCTAAAAATAAAACCATCGACGGATCATCCCGCAAGAATACTGCCCGTTACATTAATCATGCGTGTAAACCTAATTGCGAGGTAACCATTACCCGGGGTCGCGTGTTTATCCATGCGATCAAGAATATCAAGGAGGGAGAAGAGCTGACCTATGATTATGGGAAAGAATATGTCGATGAGTATATTAAGCCATATGGTTGTCGATGTAAGACGTGTAAGAAATAAAAAATCGTCCTGATTATCTCAGGACGATTTTTTATTTATTCAAGATTCAAATCTTCTAACGCTGGTGCTTCAGGCTTATTTTCTGAAAAAGATTCAGCCTTGTTTTCGCGAGCAATGCGACGGAGTTGAGAAAGGATGACATCGAGCTTTGCTTCAATGGACTGAAGACGCTCTTCGGTTGTCTTGCTTTCTGATCCCCGACTAAAGCGGTCTCCTCCAAAAGAGCGCTTTTCTCTAAAGGAAGGACGATCTCCGCCAAAGCGGTCGCTTCCAAAGTTGCGAGATCCGCGATCATTCCCCCCTTCTTCCTTACGGAAGCAGTTTGAGCAGAGAACTGGTTTTCGTCCATTTGGGCGGAAAGGCACTTGGCAATCATTGCCACATTCACCGCAGTTTGCGTCGAACATTTCGCGGTCTTCACCGTCATTAAAACGGGGCTTAAAACCCCCACGTCCACCGCCGAATCCACCACGGGTTCCGCCGCCAAAACCGCCTCCAAAGCGATTTCCTCCTTTATTTCCTTTAAATCCGCCCCCGAACCCAGCTCCCTGAGAAAATTTATTCATAAGAATTTACCTATAGTAAGCCATTTTTTGAAATAAAGCAAGTATTTCGTCGGGATGAAGAAAGCCACCTTATGAAAGGTGGCTTTCCTGGTTTACGAGGAATGGATCTTGAATGCTGCTTTTCTGCCCTTGCGCAGCTTGCTGCGTTCTTCTGGTGTAAGGGCGGCGATTTTTTTACATGCTTCGGAACAGGTTCCGAGCATGGTTTCTCGACAGGTATTGCATTGAATGAAGAGTGCGTGGCAAAGATCGCTCTTGCAGTTGTCGTAAGTATCAGCAGGGGATTTGCAGGTAAAGCATTTTCCGAGAACTTCATCGGTGACTGCTTCCGCCATGCGTCCGTCAAAAACAAAGTTTTTGCCATGGAATTTACTTGAGAGTCCTTCGCGTTCAATTTCGTGTTTGTAGTTGATGATGCCGCCGTAGAGTTGGTTTACGTCGGTGAACCCTTCGTGTTTCAGAAAAGCGCTTGCCTTTTCGCAGCGAATTCCCCCGGTGCAATATAAGAGAATCTTTTCATCCTTTTTGTCCGCAAGTGTTTTGATGACTTCTTGAAGTTCGTCGCTAAATGTTTGCGAGAGAGGAGTGATGGCTCCCTCAAATTTTCCGATATCACTTTCGTATTTGTTTCTCATGTCAACGACAATTGCGCCTTTTTCAATTGCTTCGTTGAATGCCTTTGCATCAAGATGCGTTCCTACGTTGCTGATATCGTAGGTTCCTGCGGGAAGATTGTCGGCTACGATTTGTTTGCGTACTTTTATCGTGAGTTTCCAGAAAGAGAGATCGGGTTCTTCGATTGCGAACTTGAAAGGAATGCCGGTAAATTCGGGGACACTTTCAAGGTGTGTGCGAAATGCTTCGAGTTGTGGTTCGGGGACGTTGATTTGTGCATTTATTCCTTCGTGTGCGAGGTATACGCGACCGAGCACGCCCATTTCTGACCATGCGGCAAAAAGAGCATCACGAAGACTTTCGGGATTTCGTATTGAAACATAACGATAAAACGAAAGTGTTTTTCTTGCGAAGGATTCTTGAGCAATATGCGCTTTCGCTTCTGCGGCACTTAGGTTGTTTCGTAGTTTGTACATATACTTATTCGAGACTGCCTAAATCGAGCGTTTGGGTAAACGTTATTTCTTTTACGAAGTCAGGAACGTGACTCACCATGATAATCGCGCCTTCGTAGTTTTCGAGGGCGCGGGCGATGACCGGGATGTGGCGGAAGTTGATGTGGTTGGTGGGTTCGTCGAGAATGAGAAGTCCTGGCTTTTGAAGGACGAAGCGTGCAAAGCAGAGAAGTCCTTTTTGCCCTTCGGAAAGAGATCCTACTTTCGTTGCGAGCTCATCGCCGCTTAAGAGAAAATGTGCGCCTGTTGCTCGGATCGTTTGATTATCAGCGGGAGCTGGCATCATTTCCTCGAGTGCTTGATAGGCGGTTTTCTCAAAATCAAGGCCGCTGAAATCTTGGCGGTAGTATCCAACTCGTACATCCTTCGCGATGACTGCGCCTTCGTCATCTCCTGCGGCGAGTGAGCGGAGGAAGGTGCTCTTGCCGATGCCGTTTGGTCCTTCGATGAGCAGGCGCTGACCTTTGCGAAGGAATACTTTAGCTTGTACGCGTTTTGGTTCGTGATTCTTGATAACGTTGAGCGAGGAGATGGTTACTACGTTATCTGACCATGTTTGTGGAGGAATGGTGAAATCACGGATGGTGCGATCGTCGCGACGCACTTCGACCATGTTTTCTTCAGCTTCTTCAACTTGATCACGCAGTTTGCTTGCGAGCTTACGCATCTTTCCTCCCTTGTGCGCAAAGAAGTTAATTTTATCTTTACGATCTTGAATTTCTTTGAGCAAGCGTGCATTTTTCATGCGATCGCGTTCAACCTGTGCTGAAATTTCTTCGACCACGTCGAGATAGTTCCCTTCATAGCGATTTACTTTTCCGGTATATACATCAAGATGCAACACACCTTCGGTGAAGCTGTTTAAAAAGTCTGCATCGTGGGAGATGACCAAAACGGTTTTTGGATACATGATGAGGAATCCGGTGAGGTGTGCGATACCGTCAGCGTCTAAGTTGTTTGTTGGCTCGTCGAGCAAGAGGATCTCTGGTTCTTGGATGAGTGCATAGGCAAGGAGTAGACGTGCGAGCTGTCCTCCGGAGAAATCTTTGATGATTTTCTCAAGCGGTGTAGAAAAGTTTACGGTTTCAAGAACATCGGCGATGCGTTTATCAAGGTCGTACATCTTTTCTTCAAATGCGGTTGCAAAATACTCACGAACGGTTTTGTCCATGTGTTCTTTCGGCATGACCTGTTTTGCGATAGCAATTTTTGCTCCTTGTTTAATGTGGATTTCTCCTCGATCCGGCTTGAGGTCTCCGGTAAGAAGTTTAAAAAGGGTGCTTTTTCCCGCACCGTTTTGTCCCATAACGGTAAATTTTGCATCTTCTCGCATGGAGAAAGATGCTTCGTCGAGAATGGGATTTTCTGCATCGTATCCGAATGAAACGTTTTCAAAACGTAGAATGACATTGCCGTGATCCATAGAAAAAATTTGGCCAAACTATGCCACAAATTGACAAGAAACACAAGTATGCTGTTACTATGGAAGTACTCTGACCAAAGAGCGCTTTCTTTCCCCTGAATTTTTTTCTGGAGACGCAGTTTCTCGCGCGATGACGGAGATTTCCGCGTTGCGCCAGGCAATGTCTGTTGAAGGGGCAATGGATGCAGAAGGTCCTGTCTTTGAGGCGATTTTGCGAGATTTGGAAGCGGGGAAGCTTTCTCCTGATGAAGCGCTCGCGCGAGCACATGCGATAAATACTTCTCGAGGGAGTTATCACTGAAGAAAAGATTTTATAAAAAATCGAGCTATTCGCTCGATTTTTATTTTTTCTTTCCGTTTTTTTTCGGTTTTTTCACTTCTTTCCGCATTCCTGTTCCTTTAGCCATATCTTCACCTAAGATTTATGCGGTAAGTGTAGCATGGATCCGGCAAGATGACCTGCTGCCCAAGAGGCTTGCAAGTTAAAGCCTCCGGTGAAGCCGTCGACATTGAGAATCTCTCCTGCAAAGGAGAGACCGGGGCAGATTTTAGATTGCATGGTGCGTGGATCGACTTCATCAGTATGGACTCCACCTGCGGTAACAAATTCATCTCCTGCGCCACGCTGAATGACGGAAAGAGGAAGGGCTTTTAGCCACCCGCACACTTTATTAAGTTCTTTCTTTGAAATTTCATTGGCATGTTTCGTGCGGTTGATATGCATTTCTTCGAGTGCGATTTCTGCAAGTGAACTTGGCACACCCATGCTTATAACGTTTTCGAAAAGTTTCTTGGGATTTTGCTGTACAAGTTCTTCAAGATCTTTTTTGAGTTCGTCGAAGGAAGCATGAGGAAAGAGATCAATGGTGATGGCAAGCGGCTGTTCTTTTGTGTATGTCTCAAATGCAACAAGTGCAGAAAGCGCAAATACCGCTGGTCCGCTGATGCCTTTGTGAGTAAAGAGAAAAGGTCCTGAAAATGAATAGGTTTTCTCTCTTTTTGCGGTAATCGTTGCATGTTCAAAGGAGAGTCCCGAAATACGCGCCGTCCACGTTTCTTTCGTGAAGAAGGCATTGAGGCTCGGCGCGAGGGCGGTAATCGTATGTCCAAGTGACGATGCGAATGCATAGCCGTCTCCCGTAGAGCCGGTTTGTCGGTAGGCTTGTCCGCCCGTGGTGAGGACGAGCTTGTCCACGATGACAGGGTCTGGATTTCCTTTGCAGTGAATGAAAAATTGTTCATTCTTTTTCTCAACGTGCGTAACTGCAGTTTTTAAAAATACACGTACTCCTGTTTGCTTGAAAAGATTTTCAAATATCCGAACAATATCTTTCCCGTCATCAGATTGAGGAAATACGCGATTGTCTTCTTGATTTTTGAGGGGGACTCCGCGTGACTCAAACCATGCGTAGGTAGCTTCAGGAGGAAATGCGTACATTGCTGAGGTGAGGAATTTTTCGCCGCGAGGATATTTTTTAAGCACGGTTTTTATGTCCTGTATTCCTGTCGTGACATTACATCGTCCCCCTCCTGAGATGATTACTTTTTTCCCAAGGCCATCATTTCTCTCAATAAGAAAAATTTCGGCATCAGGATGTTCCTGTTTTACGGTTGCGGCACACATCATTCCCGCTGCTCCTCCGCCAATAATTCCTACTCGCATATTGTAAGAAAGTTTAGCGTACCCTTGGTTTTTCCACTAGTCTTCCGAGAAGTCAAGTTGTCTTTTCTCTTTTCTTCATCTATCCTCAGAAAAATTTTTCTCTCTATGTTTCTCACGATTATTACCGACTGTCAGGATGGTAACGCTCGCGCACGCCAGGAAACTCGTTATAGCGTTTTGTTTCCCGGGGTAAATACTAGCTTCATTGGTGTTTGTTCTGATACTGAAGCTGCCGGAAATCTTATTGACGTGCTCGATGCGGCAGGTGATGGGGAAGGGGTGATTGCGGTGAATGTTGCCCCTCGTCATAAGCAGGCAAAGAAATGGCCAAATGGAACGCCCTTTGGATATTTTTGGCATAAGAAAATTTTGGTCGTATGTACCATTGACGGCGAAGTGCTTTCTTTGGTGAAGAAATTAGGGCTTGCTGATCATGTAAATGTCACTGATATTCGTACGGTACTTTCTTTTGCTGAATACTCTGCAGAGATCGTAGAGCACGCGGCACAATCACAGTTCCGAAGTTTTGATTACTTGCCTCGTTTGGCGCGTATTGCTTGGGATAAGCATGATGTACCTTCTGAGAAGCTCATGTTTACGGAAATTCCTGATGCATCTGCGGGAGTATGGTGGATTGATTCATTTGGAAACTGTAAAACCACCCTTCTTGCGGATGAGATAGATTTTGTTCCTTATGAGAAGCGAGAGATTATTTTGAATGGTCTTGCAATTGAGGCAGCATGTTACCGTCAGCTCCGTGAAGTTCCTGATTATAAAACCGGGTTTACGTTGGGCAGTTCAGGATATGGTGATCGCCGATTTGTAGAATTGGTTGTACAAGGCACGAGCGCAGCAATGCATTACAACATTACAAAAAAAGATACGTTCCAAATTACTGAACACACCTCTTAAAAGCAGCTTTGGTCAATAATGGAAATATATGCCAAGGAAGAAAGGGATTTCAAAACAAGAACAACTTGATGAAATTGCCCAGGCACTTGCTGCTTCTTCTTGTCCCTTGCGTGTTACGGCGACACGAGCCGTACCAGGAGAGGGGAATCCCGATGCAGATATTTTGTTTATTGGAGAAGCTCCAGGAAAAAATGAAGACCTTACCGGGAGGCCGTTTATCGGCGCAGCTGGGAAGGTGCTTTCCGGTCTTTTGGAGTCCATTCGGATGACTCGAGAAGAGGTGTTCATTACGAGTATTGAAAAGTTTCGTCCCCCTCAAAATCGTGATCCTAAACCCGAGGAGGTTGAGGCATGTTTCCCATTTCTAGAAAGACAAATTGAAGTGATACGTCCAAAGATTATTGTGCCTATGGGGCGTCATGCTTTGCGATGGATTTTAGAATGGGAGAAGGGCGAAAGGATTGCGGGGAATATTGCGATGGAAACCTTTCATGGCAAGGCGATTCGAGGAAAGAAGGGTTACCTCTATTTTCCTATCCATCACCCTGCTGCACTTCTCTATAGTCGGAGTTTAACTCCGATGGTTGAAAAAGAATTCGCAATGATTCCAAAGCTGCTGAAGAAAGAGAGGAGCTCGTCACCCCGGGCTTGACCCGGGATCCAGTGTCGTCGCTGTCGGTTTATAGGAGATTTGAAGTGGAAGGAGGGTAAAAATTTATATCAAATCGATGTAAAGCTGACTTTACATCTGTAAATTCATGTAAAAAATAGGTAAGTACCTCTTCTTTTTATTCCTTTTTATCACGTAAGTATACTTTACGTTTTGCATTTCACGACGCAATAAACATTTGGATTTTTGAAAGCCATGTAAAGCATACTTACGTCAGTTTTTTACTCAAAAAAAGAAAAGGAATCCCATCCTTTCTCAGGATGAAAAGTTTCTCATTTCACTTTTCCTTAACCCGAAATCGGCAAGAGTTTTAAGAAGGTTGGTGATTGGCCGGCAGCTATTAAATGTTGCGAAGAGATTTTTTCAGGATCGTTTTTTGCGGCAAAAGAAGATCCTTTTGACTTGCAAAATGTACGCATCTTGGATGTCTTGTGGAGTGGGACGGAAAAGGAGAGGACATGGGACTGTCCCTGTCATGGAAGCCGTTTTACTAAAGAAGGTGAGGCGTTGAATGGACCTGCTGAGGGAGAGAAGACGCGGCTTGTTGTGCGTTTGTGATCAGTATTTTTCGCGTGCGTTCTATCTCTTTTTCAGGAAGTAATTTTTCTGTAAGCCTGAGAAAGAGGGGTACTTTCGTTTCGATCATGAATTTTCTGTTTTCTTTTGAGAGGCCGTGACATTGCGTGAGATTGTCTGCGATATCTGCGATTTTAATGTGCCATGCATCTTTATCTCCCGCTTCCGTGAGTTTTGCCATCATAAATAGCCATCTTTCCGTGTTGTCTTCGATGTCCATGCGATGAGAGCAAAGTTCTATGAGGTCAATGATGCGGTCGGTGCATCCCAGGATGCGAAGTTCTTCAAAGCTTACCTCTCCATCTTCAATAATGTCATGAAGGAGGCCGGCAATGGCAACCTCCCGGTTTTCCGAATCGCTTGTTTCTTTGATGAGATCTCGTACGCGAAAAGAATGGCGATAATTCGGTTCGTCCGGCAATCCTTTCCGGTGTCCGGTAATTTTTTGTGTAACGAGTTGTTCGGCCTTCTTTTCCAATTCTTCCATATAAGGCTTATTTTACTTTATTTTATGGTGTTTTTTATTGACAAATTGAGGCAAGAGTGTATGCTTGCCTTCCGCTGCACTACTTTTGTCCTTCCATGAGGTGGAAATGGCGCTGGTCGTATTGCCCGCGATGGGCATTGATCTCGGCTTCTGCGGGGCCGATGATCACATTCTGGTGGGCGTCGGGGGAAATCGCTTCGGCGTGTACCCTGAGTACTACACCAACGAGGAAGGTCTGTTCTTTAAGCTGGAGTTGTGGTGCAGTGAGGAGGATCTCTTCGCTGCCATCGACGCTCTGGTTGAGGATCGTGACCCCGCTTCGCCCGATGTTCTGGAGGTCCTCCTCCGGGGCTGGAAGGGGGCTCGTGCGAAGGACGAGCTCAAGGGCGATCTCACTCTCCGCCAGGAGACGAAAAATCGTCTCGTGCGGGAGCTTCGTAGTTTCCGCAACGGTCCGTGGAGCGCCTATGTTGCTCAGCAGACCGATCATTTTCGTGGCCTTCGCAGGCCCGATCCCGTCAGTTAGCTCTTCTGAGCACTGACGGGGGGGGGTTCTGACCGGTGTCCCTCGTGGGGTGCCGGTCATTCTGTTTTTTTCGTCTGTCTGATTTTTGTCACGAGCCGGGATGACTTTCTTATTCTGTAATTTCTCTGCCGAGAGTATATGCGGAGTAAAAGCTGTCTGGAAGATCTTTTACCTGTTTTGTCCAATCTGTTCCGTAGAGTTTTTTTGCGGTTTCTTCGCTTGCTATGCCTTGGAGAGTTCCATTTTCGGCAATGTGATACACCGTGGGTACGCTCTGGAGTTTGATCAAATAAGACCCAGGTTTTGGCATGACCGCGCCCTTCAAGGGAATGCGGCCCATTTCTTCTTTACTGATAAACTTTACTGATGAGAAGTTGGGGTACCAAGAGTAGAATGCATCTTCATTCTGGAAGACATATCTTCCCCCATCTTGTCCGCAGTAATAGACGGTTGAGAATTCTTCCGTACGAATGAGGCTGTTTGATGTGCAGAACGCTTCTTTTTCAGCAAGAGGAATTTCCTGGTTTTCATTAATCGTGAGTGAAGTTTGTGCGGCTTCGAGCTTTGGCGCAGAGAGATAATTTGCGTATGCAGCCACGAGAGATTCGTACGGGTTGATCGGCGTACTTCCGTTATAAATTTGGAAGTGGAGGTGCGGCGCCGTGTTTTCGGCATTTCCGCTGTCGCCTACCCATCCGAGAAGCTGACCTTCGTTTACGTAAACTCCCTCTTTTACGCCAGGAGCATAGGCATTTTTTGCACCACCACGGCCATCATCAGTACCGGGGGTATCATTATTTAGGTGGATATAGTGATACGTTTTTTTGTCGTCTCCTGCGATCGTAATCATGTATCCGTAACTTGGCTCATTCATGGGAGCGAAGGTGATTACGCCGCTTGCTGCAGCGACCACGGGGGTCATTTTATCTGCCATGATATCTGTTGCGTGGTGCGTGCGTCCACCTCCGCGTGTGTGAAGAAAATCGTTGATAAACGTTACTTCACCTTGCACTGGGAAGGTGATGTCGCTTGTTGCTGCGTGAGTGATAAAAGGGAATGAGAACATTCCGACGCACAGGAATGTGAAAAATGAAAAAATGTAAAAATGCATAAAGCCCAAATAGCGTAGCAGATTTTCAAAAAAATCCCCAGTTTTCGTTGGGGATTTTTGCTAGTGGAAAAAAGGCCGCGCAAAGAATGGGAGCAATATTAATCCTATAAAGATGGGGAGAACGAAGAGAAAACCTCCGGCTGCTCCTGTCCAAAATCCTACAAGCACCATTCCTCCCATGAGGAGCAATGAGATGTCCGTTTTTGGTTTCCAGATATATGCGCAGATGGTGTGCATGATGAGACCGCTCAGCACCCATCCGAAAAAATTTTGTAAAGGAACGCCGTAATAAACCCCTGGCTTTTCCCATGACCAATACTTTAGTGCGGTAAGTGTTGGGTCGAGTACGAGGTCGATGCTTACAAGAATGATGGTCGCGAGGATAATGCGGCTAAAGATGCTGTTTGTATATTTTTCTCCAAGCGCATGGGCTATAAAGAGTAGTGGAGGAAATGCGATACTTACGGTCCAGGGTACGAGATTTCCTATTTTTTCCCCAAGCGCATCTCCATAGGTGAATGAACTGTAAGGAAATCCTGTCGCGACCCCAATGCTTTCTATGATGAGCGCACTTATTCCGATTGCGGCCATGAGCAAGAAGGCACGAAAGGTTCCTTGGGCTTTTTGCAGTGCGAAAAATGTGCCTGCCGCAATAGCTCCTAAGCTCATGATGGCGTAGAGAGGATGCTGCGTTGTTTGTGCTAGTTGGGGAAAGAAAAAACCTGCTATCATGCTTCCAAACACGATCATCCCACCTATGAACATGTCTTTTTCTCGGATTTTACGCATAAGTCGTCCTCGCTTTTGGATATATATTTTTGGTCCCTACCTTTTAGGCGCTTGTGCTGCGTTACTCGCAGCTGACACATGGTCATTTTCTTGGCAAACGCTTCTTTTTGCAACTTACTTTCTTTTTTCCGCCAATCTTCTTATTTACGGCGTGAATGATATTTTTGATTATGAGACTGATCGGTTAAATCCCAAGAAGCAAGGATATGAGGAGCTTGTGCGGCCGGAAGATCGTAAGCCACTTTGGTTTGCGATTGCCGTTTCCCACATACCCTATCTGCCCGCGCTCGTTTTCTTAGATTCTCGTGCCCTGCTCATGCTCGCGGGTTTTTGGTTCTTTTCTCTTGGATATTCTCTTCCACCGCTTCGTGCAAAAGCGCGACCATTTTTTGATTCTTTTTTTAATGTTCTTTACGTATTTCCTGCTTTTTTTTCGTATGTTCTTGGCGGGGGAGGAGCATTGTCCTGGCAGGTTGTTTTCGCGGCATGCTGTTGGGTTATGGCGATGCACGCATTTTCCGCAGTCCCCGATATCTCCGCGGATACGCATGCGGGCGTGCATACGATTGCTACGGTTCTTGGAAAAGGGCGCACGATTTTCTTATGCGGGTTTCTCTATGCTCTTTGCGCTTTTTTTGCGCTCCCCTCGCTCGAGTGGCTTGCCATTTATTTGGGGCTTGCGTACGTCCTCCTTATGATTTTTGCTTACTCTTCTTCCGATATCATGCGAATATATCGTCTATTTCCATGGGTGAATACGTTTGCAGGATTTTCCCTCTTTCTTTTCTTTGCTTTACAGCTGGTGCAGCGGCTCGGCTGAGGTGTCTCCGGTTAGTCGCTTATAGACGAGCTGAGCGCTAATGAGGCACATGGGCATGCCAATTCCTGGGTTGGTATTTCCCCCTACGTAAAAGAGGTTTTTTACTTTTTTGCTTTGTGTATCTGGTCGGAAGATCGCGGTTTGCCAGAGTGTGTGCGCGAGCCCAAGTGCGGTTCCTTGGTATGCGTTATACATGTCACGGAAGTCGCTTACGCAAAATGATTTTTCGTAGACGATGCGTTCGCGAAGATTGGGAATGTGCATTTCTTTTTCCATGGTAGCGAGCACTTGTTCCCGTGCCTTTTCCCGTTCTTTTGCGCCATCTTTAAGTCCTGCGGCAATAGGGACGAGCACGAACAAGTTTTCATGATGTTCAGGTGCTACGCTTGGATCGGTGACACTTGGCGCACATACGTAAAAAGAAGGATCTGTTGGCCATTGCGGGGTGTCGAAGATTTCTCCAAAGTTCTTTTTCCAATCTTGCGAGAAGAGAAGATTGTGATGGGTAAGGGAAGGGATGCGATCTTTTACCCCAAGATAGAGAATGAATGCGGAGGGTGCGAGTGTTCGTTTTTCCCAGTAGTCTTCACTGAATGAGCGTTCTTCTTTTGCGAGGAGTTTTTGTTCGGTGTGTGCGATGTCGGCGTTTGATACAACGATATCCGCTTCAATAAATGATCCGTCTGTAAGCTCGACACCTATCGCTTCTTTATTTTTTGTACGAATGCGTGATGCAGTGGTTTGTGTTTTGCATACGACACCATGCTTTTCGCAGATGCGCACGAGTGTTTTGATGATTTCGTAAATACCACCTTGCGGGTAATACACACCCATGTTGAAATCGATGTGTGACATGATGCTGTAAAGTGCGGGAGTGTTGTAGGGGGAGCTTCCGAGAAATACCAAAGGATATTGCATGATTTTTTGTACTTCACTTGTTGCGAAATACTTTTTTACATAGGTATCCATGGTTGAAAAAACGGAGAGTTTTATTCCGTCGGTCATGATTTCTCTTGTAAAGAAATCAAGAAGAGAATTGTAATTTTTATAAATAAAACGTGCTTTTGCAATGTCGTATTGCATTTTTGCACGTGAAAGATATTTTTCTAATTTTTCGCTCGATCCTGGTTCGAGTTTTTCGAATGTTTCTTTGTCTTTTGTGAGATCGGAATAGATGTCGACTTCTTTTCCGGTGTTTTTAAAGAAGATGCGATATGAAGGGGAGAGCTTTTTCAATGCAAGATGCTCCTCGACGCGTTCTCCGAGAAGTGAAAAATATTGTTCGAAAATATCGGGCATGAGATACCACGATGGTCCCATGTCAAAACGAAAACCTTCCGCTTCAAAGATGTTCGCGCGGCCTCCGAGATGTTCGTTCTTTTCGAGAACGGTTACATGAGCACCTTTTTTTGCAAGAAGCGCTGCGGTGCCTAAACCTCCGAATCCCGATCCAATGATGACTACTTTTTTGTTTTTGATGTTGTCCATAGTGAAATGAGGATGCGAATTTTTTCGGTGAATGAAGTTTTTGCTCGGGATGTGAAGATGTTGTAGTTTTGCTGTTCTATTTTTCGTAAAATTTCTTGATAGAGTCTGCTTGCGAGAAGGACCGCAAAGCGCCCACGTTTTTCAAGAAGTGCGATGCCGAGCGTGGCTTCTTGATACAGTGCATCGGCGCGTGCGATCTCTTCTTTGAGAAGTGCGGTCATGTTTTCTGACATTCGCTGATGAGCAATGTCGGACTCGGTAACGTGATGCTTGCGCAGATCTTCTAAAGGAAGATAAATGCGACCCCGTGTTTCAAAATCTTCCTTGATATCACGAAGAAAATTTGTGAGTTGCATGGCGTATCCGAGCTTCTTTGCGTATTCGAGCGCTGTCGGATCTTTGTATCCGATGACATATGTCATCATGAGGCCAACGACTGCCGCTGATCCATACATATACTGTTCAAGATCCGCATAGGTTTCGTATCGGCACACGCTGAGGTCTTGTTCCATGGCGTGTAAAAAATCTTCAGCGTATGTTTTTGGAATGTGATACGTATGAAAAACCGCGCTTGTTGCGCGAAGTACGGGATGCGATGAAGTTTGCTTTTCGTACGCGTCATCCCATTCTTTTATGAATGCATTCAGCGCCTTTTGCTTTTCTTGATGCGATTGATTTGGTGATGAATCTACAATTTCGTCGGGAACTCTAAAAAATGCGTAGAGGACGTGCGTGGCATCACGGAGATGTTTTGGAAAAAGACGCGTGGCGAATGCATAACTTTTTCCATGATATTCATGGATTTTTTTGCATATGAGCACGTCTTCGGGTTGAAGCGTCTTCATACGCGTCGGGATTCGAGGAGGGCGATGAGCGTTTCCCATTCCTGTTTTATATCGTCATGAAAGGGCGCGTGCATAAGCGCTGTTCGAGCCTCGGCAAAAGCGTGATTGATTTCGCGCGTTGCGAAATGGAGCGCTCCTGAATTTTGCAAGACTTTTCGGAGCGTTTCCTTTTCTTCGTTGGAGAGTTTTTTCCCTAGGCTCGTTCGAAGTATTTTTTGCTGTTCGGCGTTCCCTTTTTGAAAGACGTAGTGCGTGATAAGCGTCTGTTCGCCTTGTTCAATGTCACGCATGCTGTCTTTTTTAATTTCTTCTTCTTGCGCGGTAACATCAAAGAAATCATCTTGCATCTGAAAGGCTCTTCCGAGGGCAATGCCGATATCCTTTGCTGAAGCGAGTTCGTTTTCTGTTGCTCCTGCGATGTGCATGCCTAATTGCAGTGGGCGTACGAAGGTGTAGCTGCCGGTTTTCAAGTCGATTTTTTTTAGAATAGTCTCTTGCGTTACCGTTTCTTGTTTCATGCAGCCTACGTCGATCATTTGCCCGGTCACTACTTCGTCAATCATGCTAAAAAAAGTTTCGTGGCATGCGATGGGAGCTTCTCTGAGGAGTTCCATTGACCAAGCGTATACAAGATCGCCGACAAGAAGCGCTTGAGAAAGTGCGAGATGATCGCGTTCTTTTTCTTTCTGAAACTGTTCTTTGGCTTTTGTTTCAATCGTTGGAATTCCTCGACGTGTTTTTGCTTTGTCGATGATGTCGTCGTGAATAAGTGCAAAGCCATGAAAAAGCTCGATTGCTATGCCGAGTTTTGTTGCCATGGAGGAATCTCCCTTTGTTGTTTGTGCGCCCAGAGAAATGATGTATGGACGTACCCGTTTTCCCCCGGAAAGGAGAGGAAGGAGATGGTCTATGAGTTCTTCTACGATGGGTTCAGGAAATGTGTTTTTATACCGCATTATCCTTTCCTGGAGATGAGCGTTGAATGTTGGGCTAAATTGCGAGATGAAATGCGCGAGGTCCATACTGCCCTAATAAGCGGCTTTAGTGTATCACGTTTGCCCTATTTCATCAGGAATTGAGCAGGTATGCAACAAGAAGCATGAGTGCGCTCCACCAGCCGATATCCGAGATAATGAGACTTATTGCAATGCGCTTTTGCCAGGAGGGAGGAAGTATTTTGTGTGATTTCCCTTCTTTTTCTCGTTTGATCAGATACGGACTTACTGAGCAAGAGAGAAAACACCCGTTGAGAAGAAGAATACTCGCAATGCATGCGTGCATGAGGGGTATTCCTGAAAGCGTTTCGTTTCGATAGAAAAGAAGCCCTCCGAAGATTGCGAGGCAGATACCTGTCCAAATCATGGGTTTGGTGACTTTGTGCGTGCGCGTGGTAGCTTCCGTCCAATATTCCGATTTCATTCCGAGGAAACCATGAATGTCGATGACCGTTACCGCGCCAAGACCAATGACAAATCCTGCGAGCAAAAGAAAGAGCCCGAAGAAGTCGATGGGGTTAATTGAGAGTCCAAAAAGCATAATTGAGATAGGTTGCGAATGATACCCAGAGAAGGTATGGCACAAGGAGCCATGCGGCCGTTTTTGAAATACGTGAAAAAAGTATGATGGTTGCTACGATTGCAAACCAAAGTACGATGATCTCACCAAGTGCCGCGGCGATATTTTGTGCGCCAAAGAAAAGAATTGACCAGAGGGCATTGAGGATGAGTTGTGTGAAGAATATCGTCAGGGTGATTTTGCCGTGTGTGGTATGTCGGGCCTTTTCCCATACGAGAAATGCCGCGTATCCCATGAGTGTGTAGAGCGTTATCCATACAGGTCCAAAGAGCCATGATGGGGGAGTGATTGCTGGTTGCTCGAGGGTAACATACCAATTTTTTACCGAGTTAGCGGTGAACAACGATCCAATGATTCCTGCGCTTTGTGAGAGGGCGATAAACAATGCGATGGGTTTCCATGCTTGTTTTCGTGCGTGCTGTTTTCTCGGAGCATTTCGCATATGCCCTTAGTGTACCTTGCTCAAACTATTTCAGCACTGCCATAGCCATGAGCGTGTCGCGATTTGCAAAACCTTCTCTTCGTTCTGATGAAAGAAGATCATTGTCAGCTATGGTAGAGAATGCGCTTATCTCAATATGTTCTGCAAGTACCCCCTTCTTTCTTAACAGTGCAGCAATTGCTTGTCCGTTGTCGAACAATATTTTTCCTCTTTCTTTATGCGTTTTAAAGAGCAATTTTTCCTCTTCTGCACTAAAGCGCGTTCCTTCTGCACCCATGAGGGATGATTTATCTCCTGCAGAGAGTTCAAAATTGTCTCCATCTGCATAGGGTCCGATCACGACGCGAAGCGCAGAAGGATTACTTCCAAAAGCTTTTTCCATTGCTTCTACGCCTTTGGTGGGCATCTCGAGCGCTGTTCCTCTCCATCCTATGTGGAATATTCCAATAGCCCTGTTTTCCGGATCGTAGATGAAGACGGGTGCACAATCTGCGGCAGCAGCGAGAAGGGGGATGTGTTTAAGGTTGGTGATGAGTCCATCCGCTTTTATTTCCACGAGTTCTTTTTTTGCTTGGGCAAGATAGGTTTCGTCGATGACTTTGATTTCAGTTCCGTGGACAAGGCGCGTTTTGATCATCTGGCGTGGATCTGCTTCAGGGTCGAGCTGCTCAAGGGTACGTGCGAGCTGGAGACCGGCGCTTACTTTTTTTCCGCGAAATTCTTCTATGGTCATTTTTCCTTCTAGCGCTTGTTCGAGTTCTTCTCGATCGTCAATCGCACGACGGGCATCTCCGGTGATACGCAAACGAGGCGTATGCCCTGCACCTTCTTTGCGTATCTCGGTGAGTTTTGTGGTAGTACCCACTGCTACTTCATTCCTAAATGCTTCAAGGCTTTTTGGTCGCCATACTCCGTTTTCGATCCGTTGTCCTTCGCGTTCTATGGGCTCGTGTCTCATTCGTTGTGCTTCTGGGTTTCCTGTGCCTGGCTGTTTCATAAAAAAAAGAAAAAAGTTCCCGGGTATGAAAACTTTTTTCTTACTCTTTCGCAAGATTTTTATCCGCTTATTTTATAGTGTAGATACTTTTGCTGGAGTTTCTGCAAGTTCTATCGCTCCCTTCACGATAAGTTTCGCCACATCAATTCCTGTTGCTTTTTCGAGTTCGGTAAATCCCGGGTTGGCATTGATTTCAATGATCAGTGGACCGTTTTTGCTGCGGAGAATGTCGACACCTGCAAGATCGAGTCCAATGGTTTTGGTTGCCCGAAGTGCGAGTTCTTCCTCTTCTTTGGAGAGCTCCACGGGGAATCCTTGTCCTCCAATGGATGCGTTAGCTCGTACGTCACCTGGTCGTGCTCTGCGTTCCATGGCCGCTGCAACTTTCCCGTTGAGTACGAGGACACGTATGTCGCATCGGTTTGCTTCCGCAATAAACTTTTCGATGATCAGGGGATTTCCGTCTCGAACATTTAAGTACTCTACGATAGGGCAAAATGTTTCAGTGTCATGAGCAAAGAATACCCCCTTTCCTTGAGTACCAAAGGGAACTTTGATAATCACAGGGAATGAAATGCGCTTTGCTACGTCTACGGCATGCTTGGGGCTACGCACAATGGCCCATGGCGGCATGGGAATTCCTGCTCTTTTGAAGGCGAGATGTTGTGCAAGTTTTTCTTTAGAGATGAGTATTGCTGAAGCGTTCCCATTGAGAATAGGAGTCTGTAACTCTTGGAGTGCTTCGAGGGTCGCTCCGTGAGGCATGGGTTCTTCAATGAAGTTGGGTCGTGCAATCCATACGTCAGGTTTTTCCTCAAGCAAGATGCCTTCGTAGAATACTTTCAATCCCTCTTCGGTATGTTCGAAGGTAAAAAATGGTTCAAAAAAAATCTTTGCTGTATGGCCAAGATCAGTTGCGGTTTTCAAGAGTTCTTTTGAGGCGCTTCCAAAGTCCCGCTCAGCTTCGGAAAAAACGAGAATACCGATGTTCATGGGGCTATAGTAGAGAATTTTGTAAAAAAGGGAAGAGAGAAAGAAATTATTGCATTTTTTCTTGTACACTTTCGTACAACCATTTGGCAATTTTGAGGTCATCGTAGGAATATTCTCCTTGAAAGAATTCGAAAATCGGACGGAGGATTTTTGGTCCGAGCTTTTTCATGATGGGATGGACTTCGGTCGTAAGGATGATGTGAGATTTTTGGATTTCCGCAAAGACATTTTCCGGAAGTTTTTTGAGCTCCTGGATTTCTATCAAGTGTTCAATGATCGTTCCTACGGTTCGTTCACGTGCCTTTGCAACTTCATGTACATTTTTCTTTTCGAGAATAAGTTCAAGAGTGGATTCCCACTTTGGCCCCTTCTTTTTCTTGGGAGGAGCCGAGAAGTAGACGGAGAATGCATCGAGGGTTTCTTTAGGAAGTGTTTCTTTTTTTCCTCCGCATGCTTTGATGAAGTTTTCTGTTTCTGCCAGGAGTTGTTCTTCTGATCTGTGGGCAAGGGCCTGCTCTGCTTCGAGTGAGAGCTCCCTGAACATTTCGTCTTTTGTAAGAACGGTAGGGTCGATTTCTAGGGCTCGGGTGTTTAATCCGCCAAGATACAGGCCGGAGAGCGATCGTACGCGTGAGAGCGCAACATACCCTTGTCCATAGGCAAATGCGCTTCCCAGGTCGATGAATGCGCCGTCGAGGGACATGCCTTGGCTTTTGTGCACGGTAATGGCCCATGCAAGACGAAGCGGAATTTGTCGTACTGCAGCGAGCGCCGATCCATCCACGTCAATGCTCCACGTTTCTGGTTCTGTGCAAATGACGCGACCACTTTTGAGTTGTACGACAGGATATTTTTTTTCTTTGTCAAAATCTACGACCTCTCCTAGTGATCCATTTACATATCCCTCGGAAGGATTGTTGCGTGTGAACATGACTCGTGCCCCAATTTTGAGAGTAAGCTTTTCGGGAGAGAGACAGCCGCGAATAATTTGTTCGATGAGTTTAGGATTTCCATGTGTTGACATGGAATAAGATTGTTCGTTTCCTTTGAGCGCGCGTAACCGATCGCTGTTCATGCGATCAACATCTGCGTTATGCGAATAGAGTTTTGTGATGTCGGTATCTTCTGCAGGGCGCTTTCTGTTGTGGAGATGAGAGAGGTGATCTTCGGTCAAGTTTGCGCGACGCATTGCGGAAAGAATATCCAGGAAGGTTTTATCTTCCTGTCGATGTTGTTCGGAAAGGTAGCAAACCGTAAAGCCTGCTGCGCGCCAGGCGTTTGATTCAAAAGCAAAATAGACTGGCGGTTCATCTGGACGGGAAATAGGAGGAAGCTGGAAGAAATCTCCTACGAAGACGACCTGAATGCCCCCAAATGGGAGATCGACATCTTTCATCACTCGGCAGATGAGATCGACGGAATCAAGCATCGCGGCATCGAGCATGGAGATTTCATCGATAATAAGCACCGATGTGTTTTTGATGCGACGTTTGAGATTTGCATTTTTTTCCAGATCTTTGCAGTCACGGCGAGTAACATGCTTGCGAATACCAAGGCCGCTCCAAGAATGAATAGTCATTCCTCCGATATGTGTAGCGGCAATGCCGGTTGATGCGGTGAGTGCAGGAGTAATTCCTCGAGAATATAAAAATTTTACGTACTCGCGTACGGTATAACTTTTTCCTGCACCTGGTTCTCCGGTGAGAAAAACATTTACGCCAGTTTTGAGGATTTTGAGCGCATCCGCTTGGGTCATAAGCGCATATATTCTACGTTGTTTAGGATCCTAAATAAAGGAATGTATCACCAGTTTTCCTTGTGTCATTCTGGGGGAGATTCCAGTCAGACCGAAGGATCTATGGGTTTTGGTCATTCCGGGCTCCTATCCGGAATCCAGGGTTTTTATGATGATTTATTCATCAATAAATGGGATTTTTTTCGGTTTTAAAAAGAAGGGAGGTGAGAATGTTTGTTTCTTTGGATGGGATAGGGTGTTTCTTATTTTTTTTCGGGAAGGGGAGAAAAGTGAAGTAAAGTTCACATTTGAGAAAAAGGAATGAAAAAAATGCTCTGGATTTTCTCAATTGACTTTTTGCCGGTTTTGGCCTGAAATCAGGGTATCTCATTCTTTATGGAGGATTTATTTTATGAAAACCCGTATTTTTTCGAAGGTTTTCGGTGTGGTCATGACGCTGAGCGTTTTATTTAGCGTCATTCCTGGAGTTGCTTTTGCGGCAACCTTGAGCGCACCTAGTAGCCTTTCTCTGAGCAGCGGTTACTCCAGTAATGATACGACACCTACATTCCGTTGGTCGCAGCCTTCTGGTGCTACGTGGTACAGCTATCATGTTGATCTTCAGGATTGGAAGAATTTAGGAAACGTGAGCTCTGTTACGGTTTCTGCCCTTGCGGATGGGTGGCATACGTTTTACGTTCGTGCACACGACAATTCGGGTAATGTAAGTGCGGCAACAGCATATACTTTTGAGATTGATACCCAGGGCCCTACAGTTCCTGCAGTGTCTCCTTCTTCAGCTGATGAAGATGAGGAAGTTACCTTTTCCGTTACTCCGTATGGAGAGAGTGTTGTCACGTTTTGCGACTTGTACGTCGGGGGTAACAATGTGGGTACGATGACCAAGAGTGGAAGCACGTTTTCCAAGACGTACACGTTTGCCTGGGAAGGGAACTATACGGTGTATGCACGTTGTGCGGATGGTGACGGAAACTACACCACCGGTACTTCTCGTACGGTGTCTGTAGATAACAATGATTACAACGATGATGACAACGATGCGCCAACCGTTCCTGCCGTAACGCCTTCCACTGCAGTTGAAGATGAGGAGGTAACCATTTATGTTGAACCTTACAGCGATGAAGATGTTGCATGGTGCGATCTTTATGTAAACGATCGCAATGTAGGTGATATGGAACGTGACAGTGATGGTGAATTCTCTCTTGAATACACTTTCGCAAACGATGGCTTTTATACCGTTTACGCGACTTGTACTGATGAGTCATACGATACGACTCGTGGTACCTCTCGTACCATTCGTGTCAGTGATGAAGATGGGGATGATGACTATGGAGCGCTTTCCGTTCCTCGTGTCAGTCCTTCCTCAACGTACGAGGACTCTCGTACTGAGTTCACGGTTCGTCCTTCAGGAAACTATAATGTTACGGATTGCTGGTTATATGTTGACGGCCGTCGTGTGGCAACGATGACCGAGGAATCAACGAATGTGTTTACTGCTGACTATACGTTCCGAGAGAGCGGGTCGTATAGCGTATACGCCATGTGTGAAGATAGCCGGGACAATCAAGATATCGGAGAAAAGCGAACGGTGACGGTGCAAGAGCAAGACGAAGATGACGATGGCGCACATCGTGGTTCGCTTCTCAAAATCCGTTGCGGAACTTCCCCTTCGGTAAATGATCCTTGCCGTGCGGTGTACTACTACGGTGAAGATGGAAAGCGCCATGCATTCCCTAATGAAAGCACCTTCAAGACGTGGTTTGCGGATTTCGATGACGTGGTTGAAATAAGTGCTTCTTCCATGGCTTCTCTTCCGCTTGGTTCGAATGTGACCTATCGTCCAGGGAGTGTGCTCATCAAGTTTGCAAGCTCTGCAAAGGTCTATGCTATTGAAGGAGAGCGCACCCTTCGTCACTATAAGACTATGGAGCTCTTGCGTGGCGATTATGGGTGGGATGGAGAGAAGTACATCGTTGTTCTTCCAGACTATCTGTATTCCAGCTATGAAATCGGCAGTGTGATTGATAGCTCGAATGATTTCGATCGCACGGAAGCATATTATTCGGTGGATAGTATTGATGACGTACTTTAAGAGAAAAACACCTTCCTCAGCAGGAAGGTGTTTTTTTTATTGCCTTTATATGATACGGATCTCGTTTTCTACTCCCAAGAAGTGCAGATATGCCTTTTCGTTTGGCTCTCTTCCGAGAAAGTTTTTTACCAATTTTTCTTCATCTTCGGTTGAGCCTTTTTCAAGAATTTCGTGAAGATATTCTTGTGCGGTTTGAGGATTCATCAGGCCCTCATTTTCGAAGCGTGTGAAGATGTCGTACGCAAGTGAGAGTGCCCACTGATAACTGTAGTAGGCGGCGCTGTACCCCATGAGGTGGCCAAAGGTTGCAGGGAAGCGGGTGCCAGGGAGGCGCTCAAAGGAGCTGTAGTTCGGATAGAGTTCAAGCACCAGCTGTTCTGGATTAACGTTTGCATCTCTTGTATGGAGTTCCATATCAAGATTTGCGAGGAAGAGCTGACGTTCAGTGGCGATTGCTTGTCCAAATGCGCGAGCGGTCGTCATCGCATCGTAAAGATCGTTGGGGAGTATTTCTCCGGTTTGATAATGTCTTGCAAAGGTTGCAAGAACGTCTTTGTTCCAAGCCCAGTTTTCAAAGATTTGTGAAGGTGTTTCTACAAAGTCTCGTGCGACATTTGTACCTGCAAAGCTTGCTAATGATGCTTGGCTGAGTATGTGATGCAGGAGGTGTCCAAATTCATGAAAAAATGTCGTGACATCGTCATGGCTCATGAGGGCGGGTGAGGCGCCTGGCTTCGGGAAATTGCAGACCAGTGCGCACATGGGTACGATGCGCGTTCCATCCTCAAGATGTTTCGTGTTACGAATATCGAACATGGCCGCGTGCTTGTATTTTCCCTCACGAGGATAGAGGTCTAGATAGATGCGACCTATGTGCGTATCTCTGCGCATGACGTCGAATACTTGCACCTCTTCATGCCAGGTGCGAGCCTCGATTTGGCGGTATTGAATATTGAATAACTGTGAAGAGATGTCCATGATTCCTTTGAGCACCTTTGTGCCCTCGAAGTACTCAGAAAGAACTTGAGAATTGAGAGAGAATTTTTCTTTTTGGTACTCTTCTTCGAGGTACTTTACGTCAGAGACGGGGATCTTTTTAAGGGAAGGAGAGATGCGCTTTTTGCCCATTTCAAAAAGTATTTTTGCTTCTTCTTCTCGCTTGGCAGAAAGTTTTTCGTGAAGATGTTTTAAAAATGTTTTTACTTTTTCAGGATTCTTTGCCATGCGTGTTTCCAGGACAAAATCAGCCCAGGTGGTATATCCGAGCAGCTTCGCCTTTTCTTCACGGAGTTTTAGTACCTTTTTGAGGGTAGGGATATTTGATTCTGCACCTCGATTTTCAGAAAGAATGTAGAGCTCTCGTGCGGCATTACGATCTTTGGCGTAGCGCAGAAAAGGAACGAGATCTGGGTAATCTGTGGTAAGACGAATCATGCCGTTTTCTTGGACCGGGTGATTGGCGATGAAGGCTTCTGGGAGTCCTTTGAGTTGCGCTGGTTGTACTTCTAATGAGAGGGTGGTTTCTGCGAGAACGCGATCAAAGTCTTGGGAAAGTTTTGTGAGCTCTTCATTAAGTTCACGGAGTTTTTGCTGTCCTTCTTCGTTGAGCTCGAGGCCATTACGGCGATATTCACGAAGTACTTCATCTAAGAATTTTTGTTGTGTGGAGGTGAGAGAAGGTTTTTGTTGTGCAAAACGACGGATAACTTCCGCGATTGTGGGATTCAGATAGAGTTCAGAAATGAATTGGTCGACTTTTGGTTCGCAGGACATGGCAGCTTTGCGTACCTCCGGATCTTTATGTGTTACCCCGAGGAGCGCAGGAAGACTGATGGATTCTTGCACGGCGTGTAGAAGATCATCAAAAACTTCCATGGTGTTCTGCCAAGTCAGCTGTTCAGCGTCTTTTAATGATGCAATTTCTTGTGCAAGTTGTTGCGCGTTTTTCAAGGCATCGTCTGAAATTTTCACAATGCCTTCTGCGGTAAGACCTGCTGAGACGATATCTTCGGGAATGGGAAGGGTGTTCATATACTTCCTTGTACCACATGTTGCTGCTCAGGAGGAGGCCCCCTTTTTTCTGCAACAAATATCGGGAAGTATTTTGCTGCGAAAACGTCAGCGCAGTTTTCTTTGGGGAGTGCGCGGTAAGCGAGCTCTTGGAGCTGATAAAGCTTTTCTCCTGAGGTGATATTTTCTTTCTCGCATTTTTCTTTTATTTGAGGATTGGCCTCGAGCCATTGGGAAAATCCTCCTGCAAGATCAAGGGCACGTTGGAGTTTGCGTGGGGTAAGACAGGGAACGGGGAGTGTTTCAAATTGCAGGGAAGAGTTGTGTTTCCATGCGACGTTTGCTATGTCCTCATCTTCTTTAAGAGGAAAATAGAAATGCTCGAAATAATCTAACGCATGTCCTGCTTCATGAAAGATGATAAAGCTGCGAATGATTTCTCCAGTCATTTCTTCGAAAGAAAGATGGAGTAGATTTGCCATTGAAGTAATCGCAGTTTTTCTCACTTTTTTCATCGTGAGGAATTGTTCAGGTGTGCTTTGTGCGAGGAGAATGGTTGCTTGGGGAGGTCGGTTGTTTCTATCAGGGACGAGAAATCTTCCCCCGATGAAAGTGTCATCCAGGGAAATAAGAAAGGCTACTTTACGAAGCGAGGGAAAGTGGTGTTGAAGCCATTGTGCTTCAGGAAAGTGCGAGAAACTTTCGAGCGGTTTGAGATGTCTTCGTTCAGGTAGATTTGCGGGTGCATCAGCGGCTTGCATAGGATACTTTTTGCATCCTAGCATGCTGAGATTTTGTGACAAGGAAATAAAAAAACACCCTTTTAAAAGGGTGTTTTTTTAGAGTACTTGTGCAAGAAAACACACCGGTGATCCTTCCTTCCAATGCTCGGGAATTTTTGGAAACATAATTACTCCGTCATGCGTTGCGATAAGCGGGACAGTTCCATGGGTGCCAAGTACATCTCCGGCTTTGAAAGCTTCAAATGAGCCTTCTCCTCGTGCCGGTGCGAAGGTAAAACCTTCTTGAGTGAGTAGAATGGTCTCTGTAAGACGATAACGTTTTCGGGTGGTTCGGTCGCGCGTTTGTTGCTCATGAGTTTCTTCGTGAACCCCGTTTTTTTCTTTGATCATATAGAGAACGCTGCGCATCATCTCAGGAATGCGACTAAGGTCTTCGACCCATCCACTTTCATAACAAACGCTTTGTGCGCCGTGCGCGTTTGCATAGCCGATGGTTGTTCCTGCGATAACATCATTTGGTACAACGAGTTCTTTTTCGCAGGTAAAATAGGTGCAAAGTGCCTGCTGTGCTTGATCATCGGTGGCGATAACGAGAAATGGTTCTGACGGCTTATTGGTTGCGTGAAGATCAATAACGAGGTCGGCGCTTTTGAGAAGTGGAGCGAGGATTCGTGCGCGTTCTATTTCATAATCCGTTCGATCGCCTTCGAGCAGCGCATCGATAAAGACACGATTGATGTCGGCGTGCGGCTCTGAGCCGCGCGTATTTTTTTCTATTGCGCGTGGGTTACCTAATGCAAGGATGAGCTTTCCTTTTTCTATGGTTATTTCTCTTTTTTCGCATTTTTCCTTGAGTTGCTTTACAACGGTGATACCTGTTTTTTCATTTCCGTGAATACCCCCCAGGAGTACGGTCGTTGGTCCAGGATTTTTTCCGGTGATTTCCCAGATGGCTTCTGCGATTTCTTGCATAAGATGTGAGAATAGTATGACAAAAGGTTTTTTGTTGGGAAGGGTTACCCCTCCGGTCGCGGGACCGGAGGGGACGATTACGCACGGCGGGCCATGAGCCAGTTCTTGAGTGGCGTGAGCCGCTCGGTGACGTGAATCACGTTCCAGTTGATGTCGAGGCCGGGCGCGGCCTTGTACATCCGGATCTGGTCGTACGTGTGGCCGTGGGTTTCTCCGAGACCAGGCAGGACTCCGCAGAACGTGTAGCCCTGTGCGCGCCACTGCCGGATTTCTTCGATCGCGTCGGGCCAGTTGATGGGCAGATCGACGAAGGTCGACCCGATCGCATGCTTCCCGATGTACGGGTTGTGGAGATGGGGATCGGGGCAGGGCGGAGGAAGATCCTCGTTCCATCCGCGCTCCATCACCATGCTCGGCACGATCGCGGCGATTACTTGGGCGATGTCATCGGGGAGGTAGACGCGACGACGTCCGAAGCCGGTATCTCCCTGTAGCGCCCGCATGGCGAACGTCACGGTCTCAGGCTGACCGATGTGCTGCTTGATCCCTGGGTACTTCGTCACACTGATGCCCAGCGGCACGAATCCCTCGTGTTCGAGATTCAGCTGCGATGCGAGGTCTGGGCGGTTGCAGACCGGCTCAGAGATGGCCGCGATCATGCCCTGGGCGATGGCGGCATCCAGCCGTGCATGCGTGAGGCGCTTAGCCACGCCGTTCCCGCGCTTTTCGGGGTCAATGATGATCCCCCCGAGCTCAACTACGCCATTGTGGTTGGGCACGGGCTTCGCTCGCGCGAAGCCGCGGATCTTGCCTTCCTTGCACTCGGCGACGACTTGGATGCCGATGCGAATGCCATCTTCCGTCAGCTGGTACGGGTAGTCCCCATACTCCTGCTGGTAAAGGTCATTGATGGCACCGATGTCGCGGGTGGTGACGGGGCGGACGATGATTTCGGTGGTGCTCATGGGTTCCTCCAGGGTTTTCCTGTGCGGGATTCGCCCTCTCTCGACATGAGCGAGGGCGAAGGAGGCACAGGAAGGCAAGAAAAAAACACCGCGTTTTATACGCGGTGTTTTTTTTCATGAAGGTGAATTATTCGTTCATTATCTTCATGTTAAAGCAACACCGCGTTGCGGAGTAAAGAGGACCACGAGAATAATGTGCATTGCGGTGTTGCGCACGGAATTCATATTGGTTTTACGATAACCTTAGATCTCCTTTATTGTCAAATCATCTTAAAAATGGGAAGTATCGGTCATGAATTTTTCGATATTTTGGGCGTGATACTATGAGCGGGTTGTTCTACAAGCATTATTATTTTTGAAATACTTCTATGTCAAAGCAAATGGTTATGGCTTCGTTAGGGGTTTTGGTACTTCTTGGTGCGGGATGCGTCGAGAAGTCTCGGGAATATCGTGATGCTTCTGGTGAAACGCCGGAGAACATGAAATATCGCGACCTCATTTGTGGAGCAGGTTTTAAAGAATTTGTCAGCGATCGTCATAATATTGAATTCTGTTATCCTGAGGACAATGATGAAGGAGAAGTGGTGACTGTTCGTGAAGATGGCGATGGGGTTATTCTTTCCGTTGATGGAGAGCCGAAGCGAAAGATCGAAATCGTAGAAATCGATCCTGATCAGTCTCGTGAAGAGATTGTGCTTGGATATGCCCTTGCACCAGAAGATGCTGAGGTAACTTGTGGAACGCTCAGCTTGGAGACGCTTTCTGAAGGCCAAGCGAACATTATTCTTACCGGTGAAAAAAATGGAGAACAGACGCTTGAAGCTACGACGCAGTGTACGTTTGATGAACGAGAAGGGGATGCTCCGTTCAATGGTGGGGTGATGCGCTCAGGAACGTTTATTTTCTATGATCGAGAGCCTGAGATCATGTATATCTTGTCTGGCGAGCAATATCCTTCATTAGGTATCGGTACTGATGCTTTCGTGCATTCCATCCAGCCTCAGAGGCCATAACAAAAAGAGCTGCATTTCGGTGCAGCTCTTTTGTTTATATTCTTTCACAAAGTTCTTTTAACTTTTCAAGCGCTTTTTTCCACGCTTCTTCCATGTATGCTTTTTCAGATTCAAGAATATCCATATCTACATGAAGTTCAGTACCGCCATCTTTTCCAATGAACGTGTAATTTTCATGGATTCCTATCCAATTTTTTGCAAAGTCACTTGTACGATCTTCCACGCCGTTCTTTATAATTCCCTGATGTTCAAGTGACACAAATTCGTATGGACGGTTTTCTTTTACAAAACTGACCATGCCACCTTCTCCGTCTCCTGTGGGATCAGGCCCGAGGAAAAGTATCTGAGAGCCTTGTTCCCACGAACCAGAAAAGTACGAACCAGGATTAAAGGCAGAGGTCCATTCGCGATACGTTGCATTTGACAACATGATGTCCCACACTTTTTCACGAGGCGCTTTGATAAACGTTTTTAGTTCAATTTTTTCCATACGTAGAAATGATTTTACGGATTTCCATTCATGTACTCAGACATCCTCTGAAAAGGGAAAGGACATGCTTGTTCATACTCTGCACGTTTCTCGTTTACCGCATTGTCGAGTTCAATGTGCTCAATGCGTATTGCTCCGCTATTTTCACTTTTTGTGAATCCGGTTACTAATACCGCTTTTCCTACAAAAGGTTCTAAATCAACTTCAGAGCTCTCAATTGAGACCCCTGAAAATGAAGGACAGATCATTTCTGGCGTTCCTCGCTGAATGGTAAAGAGGGAGTATTCATGTTCACCCATATCCCACTCCTCAGTATTTGCCGGCTGTTTTAGTACGAATGCAAAACTGTTTGCAAGATATTGATACGTGTTTGGTCCTTGTGCTGAAGAGAAGTTCCAATTAGGAACAAGTTCAGAACTTTTTTCTTCGTTTTTATTTTCGAAGAAGAGATATGTCGTAGAAGCGGCGAGAAGAAAAATAATGAGTGGCTGAATCCATTTTGAGATCATATTCTAGAAGTCAAAGAGTTCTCCCAAAAAAGATTCCTTACGATGTTTCTTTTGTTTGTAGTAATCGTCGGAGTGGGAAGAGGAATGAGAGGATTGATGGGATTGAGGGGGTGGTGTTTGTTGAAGAGAAGATTGTGGTGAGCTAGCAGCGATGAGCTTGTCGAGTTCGCCACGGTCAAGCCATACACCACGGCAGGTAGGACAGTAGTCAATTTCAATTCCTTGGCGTTCCATCATTGCGAGAGTTGTCTGATCGTTTGGGCATTTCATAGGGTGACGCATTATTTTTACTCAAGATGTACTGTGAATATAGCAAGCTAAGAAAAAATAGCCAGAGATTGGGTGTGAGAAGAATGGAATATGCATATTTTTTGTTCACGATGAATAGTTATCCACATATCATTAAAAAAGTGCGAAATCGTTCGAAAATTTTCATGCTTTAAGCGGCAATGACCTGAGAAAATCATTGTGTGTTTTTTGTTAAAACGGTAAAATCTCTATTAGACCAGTATTGTTTTCTCCCTCACGTTTTGGCCTTCAAAAGCTACCTGAGCGGAGTTCAAAAAGGAGGCATGAAAAGGGTGTGCACGATAGGTAATCGCGTTCGACGCGATACTCTTTTCTATTCCGGACGCGGAATCTTTTCCTAAAATATTGGGTTTATTCTTATCCTTCTCAGTATGTCCAAAGAAATCGTGCAAGAGCGGACGGAGATGGAAATAACCTCTCTCCCGGTTCTTACGCCGGCGCATTTGAAGAAACAGTTATCTGTTGAAACAGAGCGTCGACATTTGTTACAGAAATTTATTCAAGAGAACTTAACGGAAGGCGTTGATTACGGTCGTATTCATCTGGCAACGAAAGATCGTTGTGCAAAGCCACGTGAGTGCAAGAACGAATATCACCTTTCTAAGCCTTGTCTCTTTAAGCCAGGTGCAGAAAAGTTTTGTTCACTTCTTCAGCTTCGTGCTGAATTTGCTGCTGACAAAGAAACGCTTGAAATGATGGGTGGAAACAGTGGAGTTATTGCATTCCGCTGTCAGCTTACGCACATTCCGAGCGGTCGTGTTATGGCAGAAGGTCGTGGTACCTGTTCGCTTAGTGAAAAGGGTGGACTTGCAAATACGGCGGTAAAGATTGCGGAAAAGCGCGCGCATATTGATGCGGTCTTGCGTCTTGGACTTTCCGACAGCTTCACGCAAGATATTGAAGATATGAAGGAGGTCGCTGATGCGGTCGATATCCTTACTCCTGTCGTCGTTCCTCAAAAAGTTACGCTCAGTCCTCAACAGTTCCGTGACATTCGCACATACGCTTTTGTGAAGCGCGCTGACATGAACAGTATCCGCGAGTACGTGCTCAAGGCCTTTGATTCACCGCTTGAGGAGATTACTCCTGAGCAAGCAGGGAAGGTGATGGCAATGCTTCGTAAGAAGTATGGTAAGCTCGAGAATATTGAACAGTTTGTTACCGAAAAGAAAGAAAAGCAGACCGTATAATGGTCTGTTTTTCTTTTGCGGAATTTGCTATGGTTGGTATGAAATTTTTTTCATTTCTATGCAAAATATTCTTGATGCGTTGCAATGGCGTTATGCGGTGAAGGTGTTTGATTCTACGAAAAAAGTTGCCGAGCAAGATGTGCAGACTATTCTTGAAGCTGGGCGTTTGTCGCCGAGCGCGCTCGGTGTTGAGCCATGGCAGTTTTTGTTGATCACGAACGCTGAACTTCGTACAAAATTGCGTGAGGTGGGCTATGATCAGCCGAAAATTACCGATGCATCGCATCTCATTGTTATCGCTCGTCGTACTCATGCTCGTGAGACTCTTGTGTCAGAACTTCTTTCGCGAACAGCCCTTCAACAAGGGGTTGATGTTTCGGCGCTTGAAGGTTTGTGTGCGATGGTACAGGGAAATATTGATCGCATGGATGATGTTGCGCTTGATGCGTGGGTACGTGCACAGTGTTACATTCCTCTTGGTGTGATGGTTGAAACTGCGGCGCTTCTTGGTGTTGATGCATGCCCTATGGAAGGTTTCGATCCGCAGGGTGTAGATGCCGTTCTTGGTCTTGCGGAGAAGCATTTGCATGCAACAACGATGCTTGCACTGGGTTATCGTGGCGATGATCCTGCGGCAGCACGAGCGAAAGTCCGTCGGCTTCCTTCTGAAGTCATTACCGTTATTTAAAAAAAACACCCGACATGCTCGGGTGTTTTTTTATGCGGCGCATTCTGCAAATGCTTTCTCGAACTGCTCTTTATTTATGTCGTGTCCAATGATGACGAGCTTGCTTGCCCGTGGTTCATTTGGTTCCCATGGGCGATCGGGCAGATTTTCATACGTGTACCCGCCTCCTTGGAAAACGAAGCGCTCCTCCTTTCCTTCCAGGGCAAAGATGCCTTTATACCGGAGCAGTTTGTCGCCGTTCAGGACAAGATGTTCTCCAATGAATCGTCCGATTTTTTCTGCGGAAAGAGGCTTGTTGCTCGTGAGAAAAATTGAGGTGATGCCTGAGCTGTGTGCGTGTGTATTTGGTGCTGATTGCACGTGAGCCTGTACGGCTTCTGGTGCGGAGAACGAGAGTATGTCGGCATGGGTAACGAGGGGAGCATGTGCGTTGAGCGCGTGCATGCGTTTCTCGAGGTCTTCCGGAATGCGATTTTGTGTAAGGTCGGTTTTTGTGACGATGATGAGTTGTGCATTTTTTATTTGGCTCTCCCATTCCGGATAGTGCGCGTGTTCTTCGGCATGTTTTGCATCTACGAGCGTAATAACTGCGTTGAGTGAAAAATGCTTTGCAAGGGTAGGGCGGTTGAAGAACGACTTCATGAGCGGAAGGGGATCTGCAAGGCCGGTTGTTTCAATGATGATGAGATCAAGCTGCTCTTGGGTGAGCGAAAGGAGATTTGCAAGTGCTTGATGAGTATCGCCAAGTGCGGCGCAGCAGAGCGCTCCCCCGGGAAGTTCCACGATATTTTTTGCTTTTTCTTTGAGCAGCGCTCCATCAATGCCTACTTCGCCAAATTCGTTTACGATGAGCGCGATGCGTTTTTTGTTTTGTTCGCCCAGCGTTTTTTGCAGCAGGGTAGTTTTTCCGGCGCCGAGGAATCCGGTGAGTATGGTAACGGGGATGGGTGTCATATCGTTCAGCGATGTACGTTTTTTTGTCCTTTGTTATGTTTTCTCTACGTATTTTTTAAAATTTTCAAGAATTGCCTGCCAACCTTGGCGCTGCATCTCTTCGGAATTTTCTTCTTCGGGATCAAAGGTCTCAATTACTTTGACGCCGTCCTCGTCTTTTACGAACGAGATATTCACTCGGCGACCATCATCCATTGCATAGCTTATCGTATGCAGATGGGATACCTCAGTATATTTTCCTGTGAAGTCAAAGCTCGCATTACCGTCTTTGGCGGCCATCACGGTTTTGAAGCTTCCCCCCGTGCGAAGATCGTTTTCTGCGCTGGGAGCTTCCCAGTCATCAGAAGCGTGGCACCATTTGGTGATGTGTTGCGGTTCTGTCCAGTATTCCCATACTTTTTCAATGGGGGCATTAATGATCGTTTCTACGGTTATTTTTTTGTTCATAGTTCGCATGACTATAGCAATTTTTTTTCGCATCAGCATTTTTTTGACATATATCCGTTGCGGATATATGGTTCTTTTATAACCTGATATATGAGCAGTACTTCTCTTACTCCCGCAGTGCTTCACATTCTCCTCGCGCTCTCCACTGAAGAGCGCCATGGGTACGGAATTATGAAGCAAGTTGAACTGGATTCAGACGGAAAGATTAAAATGGGTCCCGGTACGCTGTATGGGTCTCTTGGTCGTATGCTGGAAGCAGGACTTATTCGCGAAAGCGAAAAGAGAGTTGATCCTGTGATGAATGATGAACGACGTATTTACTATCGCATTACGGCACATGGGCAAAAGGCATTAGCTCATGAAATTGAACGATATCGTGCGGTAGTTTCGGTTGCTCAGCAAAAGCATCTTTCACCTTTTAGCTTCGTGTATGTCGCGTAACGTATCAGAACGTTATCGCTTGTGGTACGCGTGTTTTCTGCGCTTGTATCCTCGATCGTATTATGATCGCTTTGGTGAAGCAATGGAGCAAACGTTCCACGACTTGTATTGTGAATATCAGAAGACATCTTGCCACACACTTTGGTTTGTAGGAGGAATATTTTGTGAAACATTTTTGGGAATTTTAAAAGAACATCTTGTCTCTTTCTTTATGGAAAATACGGTGAAAAGACTTCTCGTGTGGGCAGGGGGCGTAGCGCTCTTATTGATGATTCCTTTGGTGCTCACGCTTACCGGAAGCGGAAAAGAAGGTGAGGGATGGTATTGGACTGCGAGTGATTTTGTTTTCGCGTTTGTGCTCATGTTCGGAGCGGGAGCTACATATGAAGTGATAAGTAAAAAGATGACAAATAATACTTGGTACAAAATGGCAGTTGGATTGGCGGTGCTTACGGGTTTTCTGCTGCTCTGGGTAAATGCTGCGGTAGGTATTATTGGAAGCGAAGATAATCTTGCGAATGTGCTGTACTTTGGTGTGATCGCGATCGGATTTTTGGGAGCGATCATTGCTCGTTTAGAAGCAAAAGCAATGGCAAAAGTGCTGTTTACGGTTGCCGCTGTACAGATGGCTGTTCCAGCGTTTGCGTTTGCTCTCTGGCAACCTCCTTTTACGTTGGGTGTTGTGAGGGTATTTATGCTCAATGCATTCTTTGCCATGTTCTGGGTAGGATCTGGTTTATTGTTCCGTCAGGCGGGCAAGGCGGGAATAAAGAAAGCGTAAAAAATCCCCACGAAGTTCCAAAGGAGCGACGTGGGGATGTTCTTTGCAAATTATTTTTTAGGCATGAGCAATGGGCGATACATTGCGCGCTGTTGCCAGAGGAAATAGATATTGATGAGTGCAAGAATGTTACCCATGACTGCTCCTGCGGTGAAGAGGCCGCCATCTAAGAAGAGATGAAATGCAACGATATTTACTGTCAGCGGGAGGATGAGGAGTGCGGTCAGTGCTTCACGTTTCGTCCAAAGGGCTACGAGGGCTAAGATAAAGATCATTGCCATGATCGCGTTGATATATCCTGCGCTCATGAGTGTTTGGATGAAAGTGAAAGCTTCCGGAGTGTTGTACAGATCTGCGGTGGGAGCGGGGAAGAAGCCCAGTGCACCGAAGATAGGCATGATCATGATGAGACTGAGAACAATTTTGAGCACGATATCGATGGCTTTTTTCATATTTTTTTACCTGTTATAGGCGAAGTATACTTCATTATTTTTTCGTTCGTTTTTTGAGTATTCCTTGTACTGACGGACTGATCTTTTTGTCGGTTCGATGAATACATCCGATCCAGCAACATGGTCGACGCTTTCCTTTTCCTAGATCCTCGAGGAGTCGGATGACGTGCTCCTTTCTTGTCTTCTCTTGCTTCACATACGTCACCCAGCAAATCCATTCATTACGTGCGAGGGGAGTGAGGCTCTCCCAAGTGGCAAGTACTGCTTTATTCGATGCTAAGGCTTTTTGCATGTCCGATGGAAGCTGGTGGACGGTGCCGCTCGAGATGTTTACACTCATATTTTTTCTTTCCGCAAAATTTTTTCCATGGATTTTCCTTTTGCTAATTCGTCGATAAGTTTATCGAGATAGCGAATTTCACGCATAAGGGGATCTTTAATCTCTTGTACCTTTACGCCGCAGATGATGCCGGAAATGAGTTTTCGGGAGGGGTTTGGTTTTGGAGCTTTGGCAAAAAAGGTTTCAAAGTTCGTTTGCTTCTGTAGATGAGATTCTAATCCTTTTTGCGTGTATCCCGTAAGCCATCGGATGATTTTATCAACTTCTGCTTTTGCGCGTCCTTTTTTCTCCGCCTTTGCCACGTATAAAGGATAAACCTTCGCAAAACTCATGGTGTAAATACGATGATTGGTCATATCAGCATCCGTACTGGCCGTTCGCAGTCTTTTTCTTCATATATTGGTACGTTTGCTTGATGAGCTGCGACAGTATCTTCTGATCAACATCCGCCAACTTATTGATATATAAACATGCTACGCTCGTTTTATGCTTACCTAGCTTTTTGAGAAGTGCGGTATTATCACCGGCAAGAACGTACAGCGTGAGATTCTGCTTGCGCGGAGAGAAACCAACGAGAGGCCAGTCGCCTTCTTGTGCGCTTCTCTCTGATGTATAGTGATACATTCCAAATCCTACAATGCTCGTACCCCACATTGTACCTTTCTCTCCTGTTGCCTTTTGAAACATTTCTAAAAGCGCAAATGCGTCCTTTCGCTTCTGCTCTGGCTCAATCGTCCTTAAAAAATCTTCTGGTTTCTGTTTTGTGGGTTTTGTTTTGAGTTCTGCCATAAACTTCTTTTCTTTGGAGTGCATACCATTTTCATAACAAAAGAACCAGCTGTCTCGAGCTTACCGCAGCGGATCGTATCGAGCGTCGTTTTTCTTTCTTGATAGCACGAGGCACGCCCCAGACGGAGCGTGCCCACGACGTGTCAGTCCTCGAATTCGAGGGCGACACGTTTGATCCGCCGAAAGCGGACGAATCGGAATCCTTGGTTGCGAGCCCCGTAGAAGTCGATCTTTTTCGGATCGTTTTCTTCGACGCTCTCTGACCAGAGCATCCGAATGCCCTCGGTGCACAGGACGGCGATCACTGATAGTGGCGCCACAACGACCATCGTATCGAATCTTCCCTCGCGGAATCGATGCGCGATTTCATGCGCGTCGTCGAATGGACGAGGTTCCCGCTTGATTATGACATCGTCCCCGTATAACGCCTGCAGGGCGCTGATCTGACGGGGGTGGGGGCGGTGGCGCGACATCCAGAGAACCTTTTTCGCCATCGTTTGTCTCCTTGGCGGTGGCTCGACCAAACAATTGATCGACGGAGGAGAATACCATTTTTTTAGGACATGAGCAAGAAATCGAGTGGCTTACGAAGATGATTTTAAGCTTGGGTGGTCATGTGGCAACGGCAAAAATTGCCGAAATTATGTTTGAAAAGATAAGGTAAATTTGTGAATTCTCAATTTTGAGGATTTTTGCGTTCCAGGTGCTTGGGTTTTCAGGGCGAGCTGCCAAGGGTCGTAATTTGCTCAAGCTTTAAACAAAAAAACCGCCATTTTTCAATGACGATTTTTTGACAAGGCATGTGGGTCACCTCACACGCCTTCTCATGGCTCCGATTGCTGGACGGGTTCAGAACGGTGAATTGGCAGATCATTACTCAGCAACTATCCCAAATAGAGCTTAATGTATATCATTGATCAGAGAAGTCACCTAAATCAAGCATATGAACACTCCTAAAGAAAATGAAAGCTTAGAGGCCTCACCCATTCCATCGCCTCGCGAACTTTATAAATCTTTCCACCCAGATTTATTTTCTGACTCAGTAAAGAATACCGAACCTCAGCTGAATAGCATCAGCCTTGAAAACCACCTTTCAACTCTTGGAAACCGAAGGCAGGAAACGGATTTTGAAAATTTTGCAAAAGCCCTTATTCAAAAAACAATTTGTCCTAATTTACTCCCCCAAACAGGATCTACTGGTGGTGGAGATGGCAAGGTAGATTCAGAAACCTTTCCTGTTGCAAGTCAGCTTTCTTTGGCCTGGTGGACGGGGGTTAATAGCGAAGCGGACTCCGAACGCTGGGCGTTTGCCTTTAGTACACAGAAAACCTGGAAACCAAAGTTGGGTGCCGATATTAACAAGATCCACGAAACAGGGCGTGGCTATAAAAAAGCTATTTTCGTGACGAGTGAATACGTTCGTGCCGCAGAACAAAAGGATCTAGAAGACAAGCTTAGCAAAAAATACGGTCTAGAGGTGAGGATTCTTGATAGAAACTTCATTATTGAAAAGGCTCTTTCCACCGAAAAGTTACGTGAAATTACTGTAAAAGAGCTAAAGATGGATATCCCTAGTACGGAATACTTCAAAAAAGGTCCTTTGGATTACAAGCGGGAGCAGGAGCTTGAAGAGCTAAATGAACAAATTGAAGATACTCTTCAAAAAGGAGTGGTTAACAATACTGTTGTTGAAGATAGTCTAAAGGCTGCGTTACTGGCTTCTCGGCTTGAGCGGCCTAAATACGAAGTAGATGGTTTTTTTGCAAGAGCGCAGCAAATAGCAGAAAAATACGGTTCGACTCACAAAGTTCTTCTGGCCTACTATCAACACGCATGGATCTCCTTTTGGTGGCAAGAGGACTTTATGCAGTTCAACCAACACTACGTAAAACTAGAGGCTCTCGCCAAAGGAACGATGAATGTGTATGAACTTGAACTTTTAAACAACCTTAATTCAGTTTTTGAGACAGCAGTATACCAAGAGAAGGTGGTTCATGATGTAGATGATCTCAAAGCTCGGTTTACTTTTTTAGCTAATGAGCTAAATCGCATAGCGCAAGATGAGTCTATGTCGAGTGCCTCCCTGCACGCCAAGACAATATTGGCAGTTCGGGGGCTTATGCACAATCCAGAAGATGCAACAAAGTATCTTAAACATCTTCAGGAATTTATCAAACAATCCGAAGGTTTGGCTGGCTATCCATTTGGAACATTCGCCGAGCTAATAATGGGGATGGGTAATGTATTCAGTACACTTCCGGCGTACCAAGAACTTTTGGATCAATTAACCGCTGCGGTTACTAAACGCGATGGAGATCTTGCGGGTGCAAAAATTTCAATTGAAAGAGCCGCACAGTTCATGAGCGCAGGTAAACCCTATGAAGTCATACGTACCGCAGGCAGAGCGCTGCCTAAACTGTATAAAGAAGAAACTATGGAGGAGATGGTAAGGGCTCTATTTTTATGCGCAGTAGCATATGAAGAAATAGGCTTATTTTGGGCGGCCAGAGGGACAATGCTTGCAGCAGCATCGCTAGCTCTGAGTGAATTCTGGAATCATCACCGGGTCTTTTCGTACCAAAGTTTATGCTGCAACTTCATTAAATGGATTGAATTGCGGCTAGGAAGAGTACCACAAATACTGGCTTGGCATGAGGTAGATTCGTTGATTAAACAAGCCCTTCTACACGAAGGGTATCCAGAAACAATTTTAAGTGGTGAAGATAACTTTGACGCCATTGTTGGCATGCATTTTTTGAACGCCGACATTGATCAACTCAAGAAACTTACCAAAGTACCAGATACACTCGATCACTTAGGGCTAGAAAGATCTGGCATGGCCTTGCGTTTCGCCCTTGGTAACAAAGAGGAATTAGAAATAATAAAGACCTCATTAGGAGATGAAGACCTGGTAGAATTTATCGCGAAATGGAGAAATCAGCCCGCAAGTGAGGACATCGTACAAAGGCCCACATTTTATGAGGGTGATACCGTGACCCTTGAGGCTACCGTTCTTGGATGCCAAATTTCGATCGAGGCAGAAAATTCTCCGGCATGCATCGCATTATCCGAATCAATTCTTGCGGCGCTAGAGGCATTCTTAGCCACCGGTTTTAATGATGGTGTTATAGCCAAGACTCCTCTCGTAAAGGTCACGGTACAAAGGGGAGAGGTTGACCTTATAGAATCTGAAATCATTGAAACAGCATCGTCGGTATCAGTATCGATTGCCTGTGAAAACTTTGAGTTGAGAAAAATTCCACGTGCTAGACAGGGCGAGATCCAGGACAAGGTTTTCGGGGCTGTAGCTAATATTTCAGCAACGGGTTTCATTTTTAGTGACACGGAAAAGACCTTGGAAAAACTCTTTGGAGAGGATCGGGTGTGTGATCGTGCCTTGGGTTTCACCTCCAGCTTTATCACAGTCGGAAACGTCTTCGGGGATGAGCAAAAGCTCTCAATGAATGATTGGTATTCCGACAAAGAAGTGATACTTGAACGTACAGAGAAGTGGGACGCTGAGTTGCCTAAAAATGCAGGCAAACCCAAAGAGGTTTTATCGGATAAAAAAGAGGTTGACCGTACTCAGATGAAGCATACGGATATAAAACTCATTAGCCTGATCAGCGCTTCTGATTGGGACAGGGCTGGCTGGGTGGGAGTGGGATATTTAACGGCCCCATCTAGACCCCCCGTGATGATTTTACTCTTTAGTAGCGTAGCAGCTGCCAATGCTATTTTTCAAGAATGGAGAAAGCAAATTGGAGATGATGATACTGATGACAGGCTGGCAATCACCATTTTAAAAGGTATAGACACTAGGCATCCTAATTATTACCGTGTCTCCATAGGCGCAATGCCACAAGAGAAAGATGGCCTTGTAGTAACAATGACCAGAAACCACTTGATGACCCCGACATCAACAAGTAATTTGGATCGTTTCCTGACGAGCTATAAAGCGTATAAAGGATTTCTTTTAACGTTCGCAGTCTGTGCTGATCCAGCCGCGCTTAATCTCTCAGAGGTTCATTTTAATGAGGGCATTGTTAAACGTCATATTCACGCAAAGGAAGCCTGGGAGGTAGCGGACGGTGACATTGAAGCTCTTGGGATTTTTCCCGACGATCGGCCACATATACCCTCGGTCCACATTACTGATGCACCTGTATTGGAGCTGTTGAAGAAGCGAAAAAAACGGGGGGCTAAATAACTTGATTCTTTACCTATTTAGGAATATCATTTTCCTACAACACCTAACCCCAGCATTGCGCTGGGCACGGTGTTCACTCCTACGCAAATATTGAAGGTCTCTCGACCGGCACTTATTTGCGTAGGGTCGCGTTCCGTAAGGGCGCGGGGTTGTTGCCGAAAGGCGCAGCCGTCGGTTCGGGGGACCTTTTGTGTTCCTCGGATTTTTACTCATAAATCCCTACGCAAAATATGTCACAAGACAAAAAGCCCATTTTCAAAAAATGGTGGTTCTGGCTAGGTGCCTTTTTCCTTATCACCTTTGTAGCCGCAGCGGCGAGCGGACCAAGCGAAACGCAGACTTCAAAGGATAATTCACAACAAGAACAGAACCAAGCCGTATTCAATGGTCCCCACATCCTGTCGCTCACGATTGACGAAGTTCGAGACGAATACGGAATGCCAAACGAAACCTCTTTCGTCGATCCAACACAGGAGCAAATTGATCTCGGAACGATTTCTTGGTCAAACAAATATACTCTCGACGGTTATAGCATCCTGATCGACTGGGATGTCGCATCAAGAGAGGTCACGGGCTTCTTTGTCTCCACAGACGACTCATCGGGCAAGACAAAGGATTGGGAACGCCTTGCTGCCGTTGCGGGCCTTGTGAGAGGTGTCAGCGACTACTCGATCGAACCGATTGAAGCAAACAAGTATCCCGGCTATTACACCGGGATCAATGTGAAGGAATAAACAAAAAACGCTACGCAGGTATCCGCTCTTATTTTCTGCGGCCCATGTGTGAGGTGTCCGCAATCAGGTCGAGTCTGGATAGCGAATATCTAGATCTTTGGATTATAGACGCCGTTATTGCACTTGTGGCTTTCTAATTCACAAGAAAATCACAAAATCGTAAATAACGCCTGAATAGCTTTATGCTCATTTCTCGGTTTCCAATAATTTCATAACTTTTCATTACATTCACAAATCCACCATGACCAGTTGTTTTGTCGAACAAATAATTTATCATTTCTTCTTTTGTATTTATATTTTCTAGTGCGACACCAAGCCCCAAATGAAAATATTTTGAATTAGATGTGAACCGATCGGTGTGGGGAAAACTGTTTCTCTTTAGTAATTCAAGAAATGACTTAATATTTTTATTTACTGAATATGTTTTTTCAACAAGTAGCCTCCATGATTCAGGGTCGGTTAGCACAATGCCGTTATTATAGTTATTAAGTTTTTTGTATAAACCAGCGATTTTTTGTTTGGTTTTTGCTTTCTTTAATTCTTTTATAAAATCCATCTCTGAAATCTTTGTTTTCTGGCGATAATCTTCTTTTTCATCGAAAGTTATATTTACTTCCTTATTATATTTTTCACAAAGTTTTACAAACTTCTGCTTAATTTCTTTAAAATCAATATCTCTCAAAAAATAATCCAACCCCTGTTTTTTCATTTCTTCAACTTGCTGATATGCGTTTTCAAACGCCTTTTTTCTTTCGGCCTTAGTGTAAAAGTCACTTTGCGCGATGGCTAAGTAAATTTTAAACTTTTGTTCATAATAATCAGGGTCTGGTTTACTATCGTATCTGTAATCCTGTTTGTACTCATTCATATCTCCTTCAATTTCTTCAACCGGTAGCCCTTGTTTTACTTTTCCGCTAAGTATTGAAGATATTGCTGAATTGGAAAAATTTCTCTCGCCTTTTTTCTTTTTCAAATCATTTTTCAATTCAATAGCAAGGTCAATGTCATATTTAGACGCAAGATCAATAACATTGTAGGGACCTCGCCACGTTCCTTTGCCATCCGTAATTTCGCTTACACGAAACGCGAGTTCAAAAATTCTCTTTGTGTATTCTTTAAGCTCACCTTGTGGAGCACAGTTATTCCTCCAAAGTATTTCAAGGGCTTCAACCAGCAAATAACTCACAATATGGTCTTTTCGCCAACCATGCCTCACCATTCCTTCGTTAATTCCTCTTGCGATATATCCTATAGCTTTCTGTTTTTCTATATGCGCAAAAAGTGAAGCGAGGTCAAAACAATGGCTTACATAAGAAGGAAAATCATCATCCCAGTCCTTTAGTTTATTTTCAAAAACTTGTAATTCACTTCTATTTATCAATTTCACAAAAAGTTTTTGATTCAGATTTTGTAATTTCAGACAGAAGCTAAAAGGAACGATATTGCTTTCTTCTGTTATCAAAGTACTCTTTACGCTCAAAAGTTTCTCTAAACTTTCTTTAGAGTTCACAAAAATATGCGCCCAGAGAAAAGACATATCAATTTTTAGATATTTTCCGTTATAAACTCTCTCGGTATAGAAATTAACAAACCGGATATAATCCCGCGCGATAGCTTCTATCTTTTTCTTATTTCTTAGTAATTCAACAAAGTCTCTAAATAGGGCGGCGTATAAGCCGAGCTCGTTATAATATTTAAATGGGTGTCCTTTTTGTGGCTTCAGATATTCCGTAAATGAATTTTGACCTAAAACATACGAAACAATGGCGTACTCAATATGAGTTTTATACATGTGCCAATCAACCTGCCGTTTATCCCGTAAAGTTTTTAGCGTATCATCCAAAAAGTTTTTATCTGCCTCGGTTATTTCTATGTTAAAAATTGTCTTGCAGAACAAAAGTCGAATATTTTGAGCATTTATGTTAGCAATCTTTGCCTTCACTTTTTGAGAAATGCCCCGCTCTCTTATTAAGAGGGCAAGGTTGTTTTCAGAAACCAATACATCCAGCAGCATTAACAATTCATCATCATTCAAATTTTCAATAATTTCAGGTAAGGATTTTTGCTTACTATTAATACATACCCTAAGAAATGATTTGACCAACTTTTCCTTTCCGCCCTCATCGGTTGCCCACTTGTTCTCGCTACCCTCAAAGTTTTTATAATTACCCCGAACCAAATCGGTAAAAATATCTTTCGGTTTTTCTTTCTTAATTACAATGAGTAAATACAGATAATCTTCCCACCTCTTCCAGAAAGGATCATCAAGCTGCTCATCTTTTTTTAGATTCTCACGGAATTTATGCTTCTTAAATAATTCCATGATTTCGCTTAGAATTTTTCTTAACTCATTCGCCGCTTCCTGTTTGCCAAAACTCCAAAATATAACAATATTCTCAAGTAAGAATGAAACGCCACCGCTCCAAACACCCTTCAAATAATCGTTTAATCTATAGTTGTCTTTTTCTTTTTCCCATGCACTAAACTTGTTTTTAACTTCGTTCAAGTCAAGAGAAATTTTTTCTTTGATAGCTAAACTTTCATCGGCTAATAATTCTTGCAAAACGATTTCGTCTTGTATCGCCAAGGAGGGTATAAATTCAGAAGAATTTTGATAATAAGGATTATCCGCGCCAAAGTCATTGCGATTGCCTAAATATACTTCAATCAGATTAAGCTCGATAATTCCGGGCAAATCTCTATTTTTGGTATATTCGTTTCTTATGTAGTGCAAGAAAAGATTTTCAAAAAAGTCTCGGTTAGATAAAATATTGAATTCTCTCAAAACCTTTGGATTTTCACCATACAATTTTGTGAGGTGCTGAATAAAAAAGAAATCTTGGTATCTTCTGTGTTGATATACAAAAGTTGAATTATCCGGCTCATCGGGAGATGGTGATGAGTATCCGTCAAAGAATAGGGTTGCAATGTAGTTTAAAATCCTATTCGCCGCATCGTAGTCTATGCGTGGATATTTTATAAGAATAATCTTTTGAATCTCCTTTTGAGCTAAACGGAATTGGAATTTTTTTTGAAAGTGAAACGAAATCTCTTTGTTTAGGTCAATTATCTTGTTTTCTTTTGGATTTAATAAGTTGAGTTCTTCTATATTCTTCTTATATTGCGGCTCATTGATGAGTAGTTTTACCTTTCTATCAAGCAAATCGAGGATCGTTGAATTTTCGTTCAGATTTTCAATCGTATCCCAAAGTAATTTAACTAAAAGGATGTCCTTTGTTTCCGCTAATAATTTTTGATTTTTGGCAGTCAATTTTGTCAGTAATGTCTTTTTGCTCGTCTCATTTTTACCGGAAAAATATTTATTAATATCATCTTTTGTGAGGTCGTGGATTTTATATTCGGTAATATCCTTGAAATATGTTTTTACTTTTACTTTATTGAGACTCCCAGAGCGGCAAGAAAGTATAATTTTTTTGGTATTATCGTCTTTTTCTAGTTCGTACAAATAGGATAAAACATGGTCGGCTTTTTCGGCACTAAGCTCATCTAATCCGTCCATCAAATAAATAAACCCCAGTTTTTCATTCCTAACTTTGTAATCATTTTGTCTGTTCCGAATAAGGTTTTCTATAGTATCAAAAGTGCAGTTTTTTAAGTTGATTAACATCGGAACGGCTTTGTTTTTCTGTAAGACTTTTTTAATATCGACCAAACTATTCTTATCTAAACCGGAAAATACTTGAAATAATTTGTGTATGGAAATGCTTTTACCAGAACCAGGATGGCCTGAAAGTAGAAAGTCTTTTTGTTTTGCCTGCAAAATCTTTTTTGTTATGTCTTCAAGTTTTTCTGTTTTTGAGTTAATAAAAGGAAGGTCAATATATTCAGATGACTGCAAAAAAGTTAAAATTCTTGGATCTGAGCAAGATTTTATAAAGCCAAGTTCATCGCTAAAGTCAAAATAAAGTTGCGCCAAATCAAGATTTGCGGGTTGGTTCAGCGTCGCTCTGAATTTACTATCAACAAACCATTCAATTTTTATTTTCCCCGCCACTTTTTCAATATCATCCTTATATTTTGGTTGTTCGCTACCAAAAGATTGATGAGTGAAAATTATAATTCGGTTGAGTTTTTTATAATTTTGCCTCGCTTTTTCTACTGATTTCTTAATTTGTTCAATGGAACTAGCTTCTGAAATTTTATTATCAAAAAACTTTGCTTGAAACCCCACATATTCATCTTTTTCATGATCAAAAATCGGATATGTCTCAAGTCCAACTTGATTATAATCAACCCGTATCCCTTCTGATTTGGAATATCTGCGACAAAACAAAAAATATGCAAGTTCTTCAAAGCTTTTTCTATAATCCTCGTTCCTTACCTTGAACTTTTCCCAGCTTATTTTTTGCATAATTACAGCGATTTTCTGGATCTCATTGAGTACCTATACTTTACTATTGTTTACATGCTTAGTAAAGTATAGCGATGAATATAACTACACAGGCTGAACAAAAACTCATCGTCCAATTTCAAAAATGGTTTGAAACCGAAGAAATCGAGACGAAGGTTTTGGAATTAAGGCAACAGATTGGGATACCATCCGAGGGTATTCCCATTACCGACGAAGATTTGAAGCAAATCGGTAGCTTGACCCTAACTCCACAAAATCTACCATTCACAGAACGTAGAAAAGTAACCAAGTGTCTTCGTGAATGCTTCGCTGGCACGAGGGAATTTTTAGAAGCACGGCCGCTATTGAATAACATGTATTTCAAGCATGTTCTACGGGCATATATCTTGTTTAATAAATTTCTGCTCGATGATGTACGCGCGGCGTTACCAATCGCTCTAAGACTCACGAACTTGTGCGACATTAACGATGCGAAGGAAAATATTGAAGAGTATCTTGGTGCTGAAGAAGAGGAATGCAACGATCCAGAGATGCGAGAAATGTATATCGATTCGCAAAGATCATTAACCGATCTTTTTCCAATTGCACTTAACATTCATCCAGAGTCAAGTCAACGAGATATTGTTGATTTCATCAAGAAAAACTGGCCATACATTAAAGCTCTACAAGAACGGCGAAAGAACGAAAACTCCAGAGTTCTTCACTCGCGAACCAAAATTAACGAATCAGTTAAAGAACGGAATAAATTGATAAACACATGGCACAAAGATGGAATGCGCACTAAGGACATAAGGAAAAAGCTTGCAAGTCAACACCTATTCTTAGATGACGGTCACATTTTGAAGATAATTTCGATGGCGCGGAAGAAGCGTGAAGGGAAGTGAGGTGCAGATAGATTCTGAGCGTCACTTTTTTCTTAGATAAACCATTGTTAACCGGAATAAGCTGAGTGCAAATGCACTTGGCTTTTATGCTAGAGGATCAAAACTTAAAACCAATCGAAGAGGAGGCGTCAATGCCAGAACTTCCCGAGATAGAAAATCTCGTCGGGTTTTTTGATCTTCTCATTACAGTCGACAGGCGACTTAACCCTGAACGATATGATTGATACCGTCTGTCTTTCTTTGCCATACAACAGCCTTGTACTTCTTGATGAAAACAATGAAGCCGTCCCGCAATGGGATCTACAATCTAAGACTGATAATTACTCAAAGTATGTTAGGAATCCTTCCAAGGCTGATAAGCGATCGGGGCTGTATTTTCCTCGTCTCACGATTTATCGACGTAGATTCGGTCAACAGCCGAGTGTTAAGATTGAGTTTTCTGTTCCAAAGTTAATTTTTAACAACAACTTAGAAGAACTATCTGACAAGTACTTTGATCAAGTGATCGATATTTTACAGGAACGACTTCAAAAAATGGGCGTTCGTGTTTTTAAACAGGTTTTAGCCTCAGCTCCAATTTCAACAATACACTTTTCAAAAAACTTTTCTCTGAGTGATGGTTATACGGCGAGTTACGTTATTTCGGAGTTACAAAAAATCGATTTGAGAAAGAGTTTCGATTTTGCCAGAGCTAGGTATATCAACAATGGCCAAAGCATCTGTGCCCACACACGGTCACACGAGCTAGTAATCTACGACAAGATCGCTGATCTTGGCAAAACAAAGAAACGTGCAATAGACAAAGATCAAACAGCGATTCAACTTAGTCTCTTCGACTCCTTGAAATCAAAATATGAATTGGTAGAGGTTCTCCGTGTTGAAGTGCGTTTATGCAACAAACAGAAAATTAACAGCATCTTCAAGAAGCTGAATATTCCACAAGACCCCACATTTCAAGACGCATTCAGTAGCAAGGTAAGCAAGGCGGTCATCGATCAGTATTGGGAGTCTGTTGTTAAGGCGGGTCAGATTGCTCTATTCGCAATTGATAAGCCAGCGAAGGAGCTTTTACGAGAAATGTGCAGAGGGGATCCCAATTTAAAACCCAAGCAAGCGATCTACCAGGTCGGGTTAACGTTACTCGCCAAGGATGGTGACGGATTAACTGAGCTAAGAAGTATATTTGACGATCGGACAAACGACCGAAGCTGGTACCGAATCAAAAATGATTTCAACCAAATATCCGCCAACATCACTTCGCAACAGATCCGCAGCTGGGTAAATCAAATAGAGAAACAGATCAGAACTTATTCACCCATAAAAGTAATAAAATAATATGGACTGGTTATACATAATTTGGACAGAAACATTTCAGCAATTCGCATCGGATAATCTTGGAAGAGAATTGACTGATATTGAGTTAAATCGACTTAGAGTGGCGTTTATTGATAACGACGACGCACAATGGCAAGTGGCAGATATGATGTATAGCGCTGGAATAGATGCAATGAACAACGCAAGAGGACGATGGAATTTGGTTGATGAAGGTTTCAAGAATGGAAAGTCGTTGTTTGGTAATTTGATATGTAAAGAAAAGTAAAGTATGATGAGTGTAGATATGAGCGATCAACAAGGAAAGTTTTACAAGGCCGAAGAACTTGCAGAGATGTTGCAGGTAAATATTATGACGATTTACCGCTACATTAAGTCTGGCAAACTTCAAGCATACAAAATTGGCAAGGAATACAGGATTGATAAAAAGACGTTTGATCAGTTTTTAAAAAGCGTAAGAACATAGATATGAAGGCAGTTATTCTTGCACGAGTGTCCACCGAAGAACAAAAGGATGCTGGTAATTCACTTCCAGCACAGATTCAACGCATTGAATCCTACTGCAGGCGTCAGGGGTTTGAAGTCGTTGAAACGTTCAGCTTCGATGAGAGTGCCTACAAAACTAAGCGTGACGAATTCGATAAGATCATTGAATTCCTAAAACAAACGGACGAGAAAATCGTCGTTTGTTTCGATAAGGTCGATCGACTATCACGCAACGTCTTTGACAAGCGAGTATCCGAACTGTACGAAAAGGCTGTCTCAGATGAGATTGAACTTCACTTCGTGTCCGATGGACAAGTGATCAATAGCCAGATGTCAGCTGTTGAGAAGTTTCAATTTGGAATGAGCTTGGGATTGGCAAAGTATTACTCAGACGCTATCAGCGACAATGTGCGGCGAGCGTTCGAACAGAAGCGACGTAAAGGCGAAGTGACTGGTCGATGCGTTCTTGGATATATTAATATTGACGACTTTGAAGGAAACAAATCACTAAAGCCTGATCAGAAGCGTGCGCATCTTATTGTAAAAATCTTTGAGCTATATTCGACTGGCCTATACTCGATAAAAACCATTCAACAGAAAATCACTCAGCTTGGTTTGTTGAGTCGTGCTGGAAAAGAGTTGACGAAAAGTACTATAGAACGAATTTTGAATGAGTCGTTTTACTACGGCATGTCTTACTCTCAGAAATATAACGCCTATTATCCGCACAAGTACGAAACGCTGATCAGTAAGGCTCTCTTCGATAAGTGCCAGCACGTAAAGCTTAAGCGTAAAAAAGCCCCTAGTAAAAACATCGACAAGGATTTTATCCTTGCGGGCTTACTGACTTGCGAGCATTGCGGATGCACGATCTCGCCCGAGTTCAAACGTAAACCAAGCGGTAAGACCTACAAACTGTATAGCTGCACGAACTCTAAAGGAATCTGTAAACGTCGTTACGTCAATGAGGATGATCTGCTTAAGCCGATCTATGGCATTTTCGATCTCTTCGAGCAGATTACCGACGAAATTCAGAACCGCCTCATAGACGAACTGCGCAAGACCTCTGAAGCTGAGCTTGCATTCCACAAATCTCAGATCGCTCGCATCCAAATGGAGCATGGCAAGCTGACGGATAGGAAGAGCCGATTGCTCGACGCCTTCCTCGATCAGAGTATTACTAAGCCAGATTATGACAAAAAGTTGCAAGAGATCATGGACCGCATCCAAACACTTGCCATGGAAATCGAAGAACATTCTCGAGCAGACCATGATTACAAAACGACGGTAGCCACGGTACTTTCCGTGGCTCGTCGTGCCAATGAAATCTTTGAAGGTGCTGAATTGCACGAGAAACGTGAATTCATCAATTTCCTCGTTCAGAACCCGAAATTAAAGGATAGGGAATTGGTCTTCGAGCTGAAACATCCAATGAATACGGTACTAGAATTGGCTCACTACTCATCCCAAAAACAAAAAGCGACCAGTATTTCTACTGATCGACCTTCTTGGCTCCGGGGCTGGGGCTCGAACCCAGGACCAATTGGTTAACAGCCAACTGCTCTACCACTGAGCTACCCCGGAATAGAAAGTTTTGTAACGGGACATAGGATAACAAATGCTCCTTTCTCGTGCAAGGTGAAGATGGGAAGAAAATATTTCTCTGCGTCGCTTTGCGATGTGATCGCCTATGGTTTGAGGATGTTTGAGGCAGAAACAAAAAAACAAGCCAGTAAAGGTTTGCTTTTTTGGGGAGCGGTTTGCTTACTTTGCGTTTGCAGTAGCTTCCAATTTGCGCATGCGGATTGCCTTTGCCTTGCGGCGTTTTGCAAATCCGTCTTCACGCTTGATGGCAAAAGCGGCATTTTGCGCTTTGCGGGAAAGTTTATGGCGGGATGGCATAAGAGGTAAAAACAATGCAAAGATACTACTTTATTCACCAACTTTGGTCAAATCTTTCCAAGAGTTTATGGGGAAAAGTGCTTGACGGAATGTCATTTCTTCGCCAAAACAGGGACATATGCATATTGCCGTTTCAAAAGGCCGTCTCTCGCAAAGCGGTGCTGAGGTGTTGGTTGTTCCGGTTCTTTCGGGAAAGAGCTTGGCGGGAATTCCGGTATTAGGAAATGATGCGCTGCGACGCGCGGAACGTCTGGCAAAGGCGCAGGATTTTACGGGAAAGGCAGGTGAGGTTCTTTCCCTTCCGGCACCTGAAGGGCATGGCGCTGATGTACTGTTGTGTATTGGGGTGGGAGAGAAGCGTTCCGCATCTTTTTTGGATGCAGTCCGAGATATGGGCGGGAATGCGGTGCAGGTTGCAAAAAAGATGGGCCTTCGTACGATTGCTGCTGATTTCTCTGCGAAGGAAATGATGCATGCGGATGCGGTGGAAGCTTTTGTGACCGGTATTCTTTTAACGAATTATGCGTTTGATGCGTATAAAAAACAAAATGGCGCTAAGCGTGTTGCGGAGGTAGATATCCTGCTCCCGGATAGTCGCATGACGCTTGTGCTCCGCAAAACCATCGAGCGTGTCCAGGGGGTGATGGCGGGCGTGAATATCGCGCGCGATCTCGTTAATATCCCCGCGCATGACATGACACCTGAGCGTTTGGCGGAAGCTGCACAAGAAATTGCAAAAGAATCCGGAGGAACGATTAAAGTAAAGGTCCTTGAACGTGCGGAGTGTCAGAAGCTGGGTATGGGCGCCTATCTTGCGGTTGCGCAGGGTGCTGATCGTGATCCAAAGTTCATCACGCTTTCTTATACTTCTCCGCGTCCTGCAAAAAAGAATGTTGCGGTTATTGGAAAGGGAGTGACGTTTGATTCGGGGGGATTATCCATTAAACCTGCGGATAGCATGATGACCATGAAGTGTGACATGGCAGGTGCCGCAGCGGTGATCGGATTGTTTGCGGTACTCGGCAAACTCCGTCCTCGGGTAAACATTCGTGGGTATATCGCGGCAACGGAAAATATGCCTTCCGGAAACGCGGTTCGCCCAGGGGATGTGGTCCGCTCCATGTCAGGCAAAACGATTGAAGTGCTCAATACGGATGCAGAAGGTCGTCTCACGCTTGCGGATGCGCTTACCTATGCGTTGCGCGAAAAGCCGGACATGATGGTTGATCTTGCTACTCTTACCGGTGCTTGTATGGTAGGACTTGGAGAAGAGATCGCAGGTCTCATGTCAAATGATCGCGGTCTTGCGAAGGATGTACTCAAGAGCGCGAAAGATGCGGGAGAGAAGTTGTGGGAAATGCCGCTTGAACCGCGCTACCAGCAACTGATTCAAAGTGATATTGCTGATTTGCGGAATATTGCAACCAGCAGATATGGAGGATCGCTGACCGCTGGACTCTTTTTGCAAGAATTTGTGGAGGAGACGCCATGGGCGCATCTTGATATCGCAGGTCCTGCGTTTGCGGAGCGACCCATGGGCGTATGTCTTCAGAAGGGCGCTACGGGATATGGAGTACGGACGCTTTGGAAGTGGGTTGAGGGGATGGGGAAGTAGTTGGGTTGAAGAAAAGAGACTTTCGACGTATGCTGTCTTTAGTCTTTTTTCTTATCTTGTTATGCATCCTGTCTTCAAAAATACGTACGTTTTTACGGCTATTGGTGCCATTGTCCTTGGCGCACTTCTTTATGGAGGGAAGCAGTATCTTGCTGCGCGTGAGCTCGCACGTCTTGAGGAAAATCGTATCGAAGGTGGATGGTATGAGACGCCGGTTTCTTTTGAGGGAGCATGGCACCTCGTTCCTCCGGGTGAGATTTATTCTTCTGGTATTGAGGAGGGGGATATTCCTGCGCTCACACAGCCAAATCTCATGAGCGTTGATGAAGCGGACGACGTTATTGCTGATGACCTTGGAGGTATCGCGGTAGAAATCCAGGGCAAGCATCGCTTTTATCCGGTGCAGATCATGAATTGGCACGAAGTCGTGCACGATACCATTGGTGGGGAATCCGTTTTGGTGTACTACGGACCGCTTACCGGAGCTGCGGCAGTGTATCGGCTTCCAGAAAATATGCGTTTTGTGGTGAGTGGTCGTGGGTATAACAACGATATCCTTTTGAAACAGGAAGGTACTGAGACCCTTTGGTCCGGCATTTTGGGTATGCCTGTTGTAAGCAGCCGTGAAGCTGACCTTGATGCATCTCTTGAGCGCCTTCCATCTTCTTTCATGACTTGGAAGGAATGGCGTGATGCACATCCCGATGGAACGGTTCTTTCTACGGATACCGGGCATGCGCGCGACTATACACGTCATCCTTACGGAAATTATGAAAATTCCGTTGGCGTATATTTCCCGGTAAATCGTACGACCTATTCCGTTCGTGCAAAAGAACCTGCATATCTTGTGCAAAGCGAAGGTGCATTTGGTGTTTTTGTTAAAACTGCAACGATACTTGATGAAACTCCGTCGGTTCTTCTTGGAGATGCCTGTATTGTTGGCTTGCATGAAGCATCTGGCTCGCAAATTTTCTTGTATTCTTGTGAAGTGAATGGCCGTACGCTTACGTTCCGTCGTGTTGAACCGGGTGTATTTACCGATGAAGAAACGGGTTCTCGTTGGAATGCATCGGGCCGCGCAGTATCCGGTGAACTTACGGGTGCGCAACTTACCGTTGTTCCTTCAGTACGCTTGTATAGTTTTATTGCCGATGCATTGTTCCCTCAAGCGGTAATTGCGGGTGAGGAATTTGTACTTCCGCAAACACTTTCTGAAGATGAAATTTCCTCCGCTGATAATGCTCCGGTTATAGAAGGAGAGAATGTTGATGGTGCAACGGTTGAAGTTGTTCAGTAGCGCTTAAGAGCAGAATGTATACCTGTATGCTCTATATCGTTGCTACTCCCATTGGAAATAGAAACGACATCACGGAGCGAGCGAAGCAAACGCTCGCTTCTGTTGATGTTGTGCTTTGTGAAGATACGCGTGTTACGGCGAAGTTGTGTAGCATGCTTGAAATTCAGCCTACGCTTCATACCTTTCACGAACATACCGACGATCGCAAGCGTGGAGAGATTGTTGCGCAACTTGTTGCAGGAAAGAGCATGGCGCTTGTGAGCGATGCGGGTACGCCGGGGATTTCTGATCCGGGAGGCATGCTTGTTGCTGATGCGGTAAAAGCGGGAGTTGAAGTTGTTCCGATTCCGGGAGTATCGGCGGTTGCTACGGCGCTTTCAGTTTGCGGTTTTCCTACAGCGCGTTTTACGTTTGTAGGATTTCCTCCCCAAAAGAAAGGACGAGAAACATTTTTTAGAGAGCTTGGAGATATTGCGCATACGATCGTGCTGTATGAGTCTACGCATCGCATTGAGAAAACGATTGAAGCGCTTGGTGTGCTTGGTCGTCGGTTGTGTGTTTGTCGAGAGCTGACCAAGATGCATGAGACGATTTATCGAGGTACTGCATCTGAAGTTCTTGCCGCGCTTGCAAAAACAAGTACGAAGGGGGAGTTTGTGATTGTGGTCGCTCCTCGTGTTCGTGAAAGTATTGAAGTTGTTGAATAAAAAAAATCCCCCACACGACGTCGCCGTTCGCGAACGTTCGTGTGGGGTACGTTGACCTAGATTAGGCCTCGTCGTTTTTTCCCCCACGTCCTGCCGCGGGGGTGAGAGCGTCATCCGGGGGGAGGATGACGAATGGGGCCACTGGCAAATTTACCGTCGGCAACATTCTCGACGGAAGTTTCTCGTATACGGCTTTCAGAGCTTTCGTGGCCTCTTCCTTATGTTTCCCCTCAGCGATCCGCCTTTCGATGAGTCCGAAAAGCGTCTCCATGTTCCCACCTCCCCAGAAGTAAGTGCTGATTGCACCTACAGCCTCAGTGATCTTTCCCTGTATGATGAGGTGACTGATCTCCTCAACGACCTGATCAATGTCGCTCGCCTCCGCCGCGGTGGGGGTGAGCACCATCATCACCGCGGGGGTGATGGGGGCGAGGGCGAGGACGATGCGGAGGAGGGCGGGGGCGATCTTCATGCTGTCTCCCATGTCGGGTTTTCGGCGGAAGTGCCGAAAAATGCGACCGGTATTTATACCATATTTTTAGCTTTTTTTTAAGTATTTGAAGAACGAGCTTTATTAGATTCGTATATTTTGCTGAGTTCGTCAGTGAGGTCGGGATTGTTCACGTGGTGATGTGATCACGGTGGAGTTTAAGAAATAAAAACAGAACGCCCTGCACTCGTGAAAGTGCAGGGCAAGCGGAAGGGGGGGTCAGTACGTGTGCGTGCCGATGCACACGTACCTCCCATCATCGAACATTTCCGGTGGGTCTACGATCTCCCCGTAGGAAATGTAGACCTCCTCCTCCTTGTTGACGCAGAGCGTGGACGAGGCCCCCGGCGGGCACGTGGCCCAGAAGCTGGGCGGCTCCTCCTCTCCCCCGATGGGGACCATGAGGAAGTCCCCCTCCTTCCCCGGGAGGATGACCGTGGCGGTCTCCTCGCCCTCGTCGACCTCGACGCAGGCGAAGCTCCAACCGTCGGAGACCTCCTGCTCGAACGCCTCCACGCAGGAGACGGTGGCCTCGCTGCAGCCGGTGGTGAGGGAGAGGGCGAGGGTGGCGGTGCGCATGGTGAACTCCTGCCTTTGGGTAAGAAACCCGAGGCTTCCAACGAAATGTCACTTCTTTGACGAAATTGCCATTGAACGTGACATGTTTTTATACCATATTTTTAGCTTTTTTTCAAGTATTTGAAGAACGAGCTTCTTTCCAGTACGATTTCTTGCATCATCTTGATTCCCGTTTTTTAGCACTTTTTCTTCCTATGTCTCGTTTTATTACCGCTTCTATTCCTTATGTAAATTCCACACCGCATGTGGGATATGCACTTGAGCTCATTCAGGTCGATGCGCTTCTTCGGTATTACCGCACACGAGGCGAGGTAGTTCGCGGGCAATTTGGCAGTGATGATAATAGTTTGAAAAATGTGCGTGCGGCGAAAGAGGCAGGGGAGACGACCGAGGCGTTTGTTGCACGACATGCAGAAGAGTTTCGTAAGCTTTCCGATATTCTTCAGCTTGATGCATCGGTGCGTCACTTTATTCGAACGCGAGATGACGTGCACATGCGGGGTGCGCAGAAGCTTTGGAGCATGTTTCGACCTGAAGACATCGATAAGCGTTCGTACGAAGGGTTGTACTGCGTAGGTTGCGAGGCTTTTTATTCGCAAGAAGATCTTCTTGAAGGAAAGAATTGTCCTACGCACAAGAAGCCAGTTGAAGTTATTCAAGAAGAAAATTATTTCTTCAAACTTTCCAATTATCAATCTTTTTTTGAGGAGTTGCTTACACAGGGTGTTGCAACGTGGCAGGGAAAGGAGCATCGCATGACGATTGTTCCTGAAGAGCGACGTAATGAAATGTTGGCGTTTGCCAAGAAGTTGGAAGACTTTAGCATTTCGCGTTCCGTGCAACGTGCAGAAAACTGGGGAGTTCCTGTTCCGGGCGATGAAAGTCAGGTGATGTATGTATGGGTTGATGCGCTTTCGAACTATATTACCGGCTTAGGTTTTGCTGATGACGCACAAGAATTTGCAGAATTTTGGACGAACGCTGATGTACGAACGCATGTTATTGGAAAAGACATTGTGCGCTTCCATGCAATTTATTGGCCAGCCTTTTTGCTTTCTGCAGGTCTCCCACTTCCTACCGAGATTTTTGTGCATGGCTTTCTTACGGTTGAAGGGGAGAAGATGAGTAAGTCGTTGGGCAATGTGGTGCGCCCGCAGGAGATGATTGATGTGTACGGTGTTGATGCGACGCGATATTTGCTTCTTCGTGATCTTCCCTTGGTGGGAGATGGTGATATTTCAAAAGATCGACTTGAGGAGCGCTATAACGAACTTGCAAATGGATTGGGGAATTTGGTTGGACGTGTTGCCGCCATGGCGAATAAGTATTTTGACGGTGTGCTTGATGTGGTTGATGTGCATTATGCTGGATTTGATGCCGCATTTGCTGATGTACTGCATGCCGCACTCACGTCTCGTGATTTCAAGCGATATCTTGAGATTGTGCAGGATTTGGTAGGCGTTGCGAATAAGAAGATTAATGATGAAGAGCCGTTCCGAACCGCAAAGACCGATCTTCTTGCATGTAAGAAAACACTTTCCGAAGTTGCGGCGATGATTCGTGCGATTGCTGAAGCATATGCGCCCGTCATGCCTTCAATGAGTGCAGAAATCCTTGCGCGGTATAATGGTGAAAAGATTATTCACGGAGAGCCGTTGTTTCCGAAGCGAGACGAAGCATGATATTTATGCAACCCTACATCATCGACATCATCTTTGGAGTTCTTGCGCTCGTGCTTTTTGTGTATGGGTGGCGAAAAGGATTTGTGCGAATGGCGGGAGGTATGGTGAGTTTGGTGGTGAGTGTTGTTGCGGGTATTTGGGGAGTGGAGTGGATCGAAGACGTTCTCGGCATTCCGCTTTCGGCGACGTTTTTTGGATTGATTTTCGCTTTTCTCACAATTGCGGTCATTGTCAGTGCCATGCTGAATCTTGTGGTTACGCTTCTCGATTTACTTCGTCGATTGCTTACGATGATTCCGGGTGTTGGATTTATCCATCGGCTTGCGGGTGCTTTTGTAGGCGTGCTTGAAGTGGGAGTTCTGATTCTCGGTGTAAGTTATGCTGCAGTGTATATTCTTGTTGAAAGTGAGCACCGTACGCTTTTGCTTTCCTCGCAAGTTGTCGGATACGGCGTTCGTGTTCTTGAACAGGTGATGTTTTGATGATGCGAAAGAGTGTCATCCTGACCGGCAAATAGCCGGTCCTGAGGGATCGTGAAGCGATCTTGCACACCCCACACCCCTCACTCCCCTCACTCCCCTCACTCCCCTCACTCCCCTCACTCCCCTCACTCCCCTCACTCCCCTCACTCCCCATCCCAACACCACTATGCGCCTTTTTGACTCCCATACCCACGTTCACTTTCCCGCTTTTACCGATGTTGATCGCATCATGAAGCACGCTCAAGAAACCGATCTTGGCATGCTTACCGTAGGAACGCTGGCACATACGAATGCCGCCGCGGTTGCATTTGCAGAGCAGTATTCTCAAGTATGGGCTGCGGTAGGCATTCATCCGTCGCACGTACATCCGCTTTCGTATCACGATGAACATGAACTTCCTGAAGGTGTGACGCATGAAGGCGTTGTGAGTGAAGATGGCACGATCGATCTTTCCGATGTTGAACAGTATTTGCCACATCCAAAGGTTGTTGCGATTGGGGAATTTGGGTTGGATTATTATCGTTTGCCTGAAGATGCTGATACGGCACAAAAAATAAAAGACGAGCAGAAGAAAGCGGCGGCGGCGCATATGAAACTTTGCTCTGCGCATCACAAGCCTGCAGTGATTCACTGTCGAGATGCACACGATGATATGCAGCAGCTTATTATGGCGGAGATTGCAAAGGGTGGTTTGGCCGAGCGCGGAGTTATTCATTGCTTCACGGGAACGAGCGAGGAAGCAATGAAGTATGTTGAACTTGGATTCATGATTTCTTTTTCTGGCATTGTCACTTTTGCAAAGTCTCTTCAAGAAGTTGCCAAACAAGTGCCGCTGTATTCGATGCTCGTAGAGACTGATGCGCCATACCTTGCGCCCGTGCCGTATCGTGGTAAGCGGAATGAGCCCGCGTATGTCGAAGAGACGGTCAAGTTTTTGGCGGATCTTCGGGGAATGTCGTTTGATGAGTTTGCGAAGCAGACTGTAGAGAATGCGCAGAAGATGTTTAAGATTTCTGTATAGGTATGGATACGCTTTCTCTCCATGATCCTCGGCTGATGAATCTTTTGAAACAAGGAGGGGTAGGGGTGTTGCCAACCGATACGGTGTATGGCCTTGTGTGCGATGCGTCGAATACGGATGCGGTTGAAAAGTTATATCGTTTAAAGTCGAGAGAAAAGAAACCGGGAGTGCTTGTTGCGGCTGATGTTGCGCAAGTGAGTAGTTTTGGTTTTCCTCTGCATGCCGTTGAAGAGGCACGCCGTTTTTGGCCGGGGGTCAGTGTTGTGCTTCCACTTGGGGAGGATATGTCGTATCTCCACCAAGGCGTAGAAGCGCTTGCGGTGCGGGTAGTTGCTGATGAGACGTTGCAGATGTTTTTGCAAAAAACTGGTCCTCTTCTTACCTCAAGTGCCAATCTTCCCGAAGAGTCGCCGGCGAATACTTTGGAAGAAGCGCGTGCGTATTTTGGGGTTGCAGTGGATTTTTATGTTGATGGGGGAGATTTGTCGGGGCGGCAGTCGTCGACATTAATTCGGGTAGTGAATGGTAAGGTGGAGGTTTTGCGACAGGGGTCCATTCGAGTTCAAGGATAAATGCATGAGAAGGGTCCCAGACGTTTATTTCTTTTTGAGAAACAAGAGCGTGGGTAAGGGATTTGAAAGAGAGCTCGATTTTTTGATAGCGTGTTTCTAGGCTGGCATCTTGCCTGCCTTCAAGGGGGAACCATGCTTCTTGGGCATGAACCGATCCAAGAACCGGACCAGCAGGGGGACAAGAAGCCGCCCCCGCCTCCTCGTCCGCCGTGGCCGGGTTATCCCGGCCGTCGTCGACCTGAGCAGGATCCTCAGATGCCGCCCATCCGGCGGCCGCCGCTGCCCGGATGGGGGGATGATCGTCCGCCCATCGAGGCCTAGGGGCCTCGCGCGCGACATCCAGGTCGCTGTCGCCCTTCATTGGGTGGCGGCGGCATCTTCGGATGTCGCTTTTCTTTTTGACCATCGCTTTTCATTTCGATACACTTTTTCCATTCTATGATGACCGCAAACGAGCTTCGCCAAAAATACGTCGACTTTTTTAAAACAAAAGGTCATGCAGAAATTCCTTCTGCATCAGTTGTTCCTGAAAATGATCCTACGGTACTTTTTACCACCGCTGGCATGCATCCGCTTGTTCCATACCTCCTTGGACAGCCGCATCCCGCCGGAAAGCGTTTGGTTGATTATCAGCGCTGCATTCGTACGGGAGACATTGATGACGTAGGTGATGATACGCACCTCACGTTTTTCACGATGCTCGGAAACTGGTCGCTCGGTGATTATTTTAAAAAGGAATCCATTGAATGGAGTTTTGAATTTTTGACTTCTCCGCAGTGGCTCAATATTCCTCTTTCTCATTTGTCGTTTACGGTTTTCGAGGGTGATGAAAACGCGCCGTTTGATGAAGAGGCGTACAGTCATTGGATGCGTCTTCTTACCGATGCTGGACTTTCCGAAGAGCAGGCGCGTGAAAAGATTGCGAAGCTTCCGAAAGAAGATAACTGGTGGGGTCCTGCAGGAAAGACCGGTCCTTGTGGACCTGACACGGAAATTTTTTATTGGGTTGGGGAGGGGGAGCCTGTGGGAAACAAAGGTACGCATTCCAAGCAATGGATGGAAATTTGGAATAACGTGTTCATGCAGTTTAATAAGCAAGAAGATGGCACGCTTGTTCCTCTTGCGGCGGGAAGTGTTGATACCGGTATGGGTCTTGAGCGCACGGTCACTGCGCTTCAAAAGCGTGTGAATGTGTACCAGACCGAAGTATTTGCCGGCATGCTTGAGGTACTTGAAAAGTTGTCGGGAAAGAAATACGAGGAAGATGCGCAGGTTGTGCAATCTATGCGCATTATTGCTGATCATTTGCGTGCGGCAGCAATCATGGCCATGGATGGCGTGATTCCTACGAATAAAGATCAAGGTTACATTCTTCGTCGTCTTATTCGCCGTGCTATTCGTCATGCGCGTAAGTTGAATGTAGTGAGTGCAGACCTTATCGATCCTATGATTGATGCGGTTATTGCGTCTCTTGGCGAATCCTATCCAAAGCTTGCAGAGAAAAAGGCCGAAATCGTTTCTGTACTTTCTCAAGAAGCGGCGAAGTTTGAAAAAACGATCGCGCAAGGATTAAAAGAGTTCCAAAAAATTTGGGAGCGACAGCAGGCGATTTCTGGTGAAGATGCTTTTAATCTTTATCAGTCATTCGGTTTTCCTCTTGAAGTAACGCAAGAACTTGCGGCAGAACAAGGTCAACAAGTTGATCGCGAAGTCTTCCACGAAGAATTTAAAAAGCACCAAGATCTTTCTCGTGCAGGGGCTGAGCAAAAGTTTGCGGGAGGTCTTGCGGATCATTCGGTAGAAACTACGAAGTTGCATACCGCAACGCACTTGCTGCATCAGGCGCTTCGTACCGTGCTCGGCGATCATGTTGCACAGAAGGGAAGTAACATTACTGCTGAACGTTTGCGCTTTGACTTTTCTCATTCAGAGAAAATGACGCCTGAGCAAATAAAACAAGTAGAAGATATCGTGAATGAACAAATCAAACGTGATTTGCCGGTGCATTTTGAAATGCTTACGGTTGCAGAGGCAAAAGAAAAAGGTGCAATTGGACTCTTTGAAGATAAGTACGCGCTTATTGGCGACAAGATCAAGGTGTACTTTATGGGAGATTACAGTAAGGAAATTTGTGGCGGTCCTCACGTTGAGCACACCGGACAGTTGGGAGGCATTAAGATTGCGAAAGAAGAAGCGGTTTCTGCGGGCGTGCGAAGAATTAAGGCGGTGTTGGGATAGGGAGTAGGGGGAGTGAGGGGAGTTGGGGGAGTGAAGGGACGGATCAACGTATCCGTCCCTTTGTGTTTTAAAAGAGAGAAGCCCCGGCCGGCGAGATGCCGGACGGGGCGCGAGCGCGAGGGCCGTGCGAGGCCCGGGCGCTTGGGTGGGGGGGGCTAGCCCCCGACGATGGCCACGAGGGTGGCCAGGAAGAGAACGATTCCCAGGCCCACGAGGACCCAGGCGCCACTTTTCGTGGTGTTTTCGGCCGAGGTCGTTCCGACGATCGCGGTCCGCATCTCACGCGTGTTCATGTTCGGGGTGATCCCCGGATAGCGGTTGTCTGCCATTTTCTGTCTACGTGCCATGCAGTCCCCTTGACGTGTGGCTTGTCCGTCGGCTTGAGACCGACAGACGGGGGGGTGAGAACTCAGAACGTCCGGATGAAGTCCGAGACGTCCGAGAGGAAGGGGCTTAAAAGCCCCTGGTCATCGGCTTCCCTGAGGGCGAACCAGAGGGGAAGACCGAAGAAGATCGCGATTATGACGAGGCATCCGCCTCGTCCCCCCGGTGGTGGGGCGTTTTGTTCCTCCATCGTTTCTCCTGAATTGGCTGAAAAAGCGTAGCAAAAAATGCTGCTTTTTACAACTCTGTGAGGGTCTTTTTTCTCCTTTTTGATGACTCTTGTGGAAATGATTAGGTTTTCTTGACGTTATCCTGTATAGTTTCCTTGACCAAATACTTATTCTTTTCTATACTTATTGCGCTTTCAATTTAATGCTGAGAGCGCCACAAGCCCGCTTATGGCGGAAAAACAATTCCTCGAAATTCGTGGGACGGTCCAAGAGGCCTTGCCCGCAGGCGCTTTCCGCGTCAAGTTAGAAAACGACATGGAAGTTATCGCGCATCTTGCCGGTAAACTCCGTCAGTTCCGCATCCGGGTCATGCCGGGTGACGATGTCAAGTGTGAGATCAGTCCGTACGATCTCACCAAGGCACGAATCACGTTCCGCTTCTAGCGGACGGCATCTCCTGCCTCTTCACAAAATCATCTTAGGTTTCCCAGGATGATTTTGTGTTATGGAGAACGCATTTATTTTGTCTATTTTCGTCCAGCTCCTTGCTTGTGTCGACGGCGTACTAAGAAGTACGCCTTGACGACCCAAGCGGCGTCGCAAGCCGAAACTAGCCTAAAATAAATGCGTTCTCTCGCAGACGTATTTTTGTTCAGTTTAATTCATAAGCTTCGCGTATGAAGGTTCGATCCTCAGTGAAGAAAATCTGCCGCGACTGCCAAGTTATCCGCCGTTTTGGTCGGGTGATGGTCGTGTGCAAGGCCCCGAAGCATAAACAGCGACAGGGTTAATAAAAGCTATGGCACGTATTGCTGGAGTTGCACTCCCCTCACAAAAGCGCATCGTGATCGCGCTCCAATACATCTTTGGAGTTGGCGAGACACGTGCAAAGCAGGTACTTGCAAAGGCTCAGGTTGACGAGAATATTCGTGTAAAAGATCTCTCCGCAGATCAGGAAAACACGATCCGAACGATCGTGGAAAAAGAATATCGCGTTGAAGGTGACTTGCGCCGTGACGTTCTTTCGAACGTTAAGCGCTTGAAAGATATCGGTTCTTTCCGCGGAACGCGCCACGCAAAGGGTCTCCCTGCTCGTGGTCAGCGTACGAAGACGAATTCCCGCACGGTGCGTGGAAACGTTCGTAAGACTGCAGGAAGCGGTCGCCGCATGCTTACCAAGACCTAATGCATTGATGCTATGACTGAAGAAGTAAAAGACATCACCACTGCAGAAGGTGCTGAAGCAACCACTGCAGCTTCTGCGAAAGCAGGAAAGAAGTCTGATCGCGTACTTACCGCAAAGGGTAAAAAGCGCACGTTGAAACAGATTCCACAAGGCTGTGCGTACATTCACGCCAGCTACAACAACACCATTGTGTCCCTCACTGATCCTCATGGAAATCTTATTGCATGGGCATCGGCTGGTAACTGTGGTTTTAAGGGTCCTAAAAAGGCTACTCCTTACGCTGCAAGCGTCGTAGTCAAGAAAGCTGCAGAAAAAGCAGCGGTATACGGACTTAAAGATATTCAGGTGTTCGTAACGGGTATTGGTAACGGTCGTGATGGTGCTATGCGCGCGTTAAACGCAAATGGCTTCAACGTCCTCTCTCTCACCGACACCACGCCAGTTGCACACAACGGCTGCCGCCCACGTCGTGCACGCCGCGTGTAATGCAGACATTATTCTATGGGAAAAAATTTACGCCCACTTGGAAAGCTGAGCCGTCGCGAAGGCGTGCCCCTTTCCACTTCTACGAGCGTTCTCAAAGTCATGCAACGTCGTCCCTACGCTCCTGGCGTACACGGCAGTCCTTCCGCACGACCTGCAAAGGTTTCTGTGTACGGACAGCAGCTGCGTGAAAAGCAGAAGGCAAAGCGTTTGTACGGCATTTTGGAAAAGCAGTTCCGCAACTACTTCACCAAGGCTGCTGCAATGGAAGGAAATACCGGTGAACACCTCTCTCGTTTGCTTGAAACTCGTCTTGATAACGTCGTGTATCGTCTCGGCTTTGCAAAGACCCGTCCTCAGGCACGTCAGATGGTTAGCCACTGCATGTTCATGGTCAATGGCAAGATGGTGAATATTCCGTCGTATCATGTACGGGTGAGCGACGTGGTAGAGATTCGTCCTGGGAAGCAAGCAAAGAAGGTTTTCTCCGATCTTGCTGAGCGCCTCAAGACGCATAAGGTTCCTGGGTGGCTTCATCTGGAGGAGATGAAGGGGAAGATAGTAAGTGCTCCAGCTGGTGAAGATCTCAAGGAAGCGTTCGATCCTACGTTAATCGTCGAATTCTATTCCATGCGCTAAGCGGTGCTTAGCCTAATCTTTATCCGTATGGAGACCATTTTTCTTCCCTCAAAGATGCACATCGCCGCTGGCGACGCGCCAAATATGGCTACCCTTACCATTGAACCGCTCCACCATGGATACGGGACAACGGTAGGAAACGCTCTTCGTCGCGTGCTCTTGTCTTCTTTGCCTGGAGCTGCAGTCACTGCAGTGAAGATCAAGGGAGTGCAGCATGAATTTCAGGCGGTTACGGGTGTAAAGGAAGATGTCCTTGATATCATCCTTGCACTTAAACAACTCCGCATGAAGGTGCATGCCGATGAAGCGGTGACGCTTAAGTTGACGAAGAAAGGCGAGGGTCCGGTAACCGCAGCAGACATTGAAAAGAATGCTGATGTGGAAATCGCGAATCCAGACTTGGTTCTCGCAACGATCACGACGGCATCTACGACGCTTGATATGGAAATTACCGTCTCTCGTGGACGTGGATTCCTTCCTACCGAGGAACGCGAAGATACTTCTTCCGATATCGGCGTGATGGCAATCGACGCGCTCTTTAGCCCGGTACGCCAGGTGAGCTTGAAGGTAGAAAATACGCGTGTTGGAGACATCACGAACTACGATAAGCTCATCATGAACATTGAAACTGACGGTACGCTTGCTCCCTCCGATGCTCTTGAGCAAGCAACAAAGATTCTCATCAATCATTTTACGTGGATGCAGGGACAATTGAGCCATGCTTCACTGACTGAACAAATTGTTCGCGCAAAGGAGGAAGCGCCGAAGAATGACGAATAACCCCTATGCGTCATAATAATAAAAATAAGATCTTGAGCCGCAAAGCTCCGCTTCGCAAGGCGCTCATCCGCGATCTCGTTACCGCCATGGTAACGCATGAACGTATTGAGACTCCTCTCGTACGCGCAAAAGTTGCACGTCAGCAGCTCGAAAAGCTGGTGACGGTAGCAAAGACACCTTCGCTCCAGGCACGTCGTCGCCTTCTTGCATTCTTCACCACGGAACAGCCCGTGAATAAGATGTTGGAAGTGATCGGACCACGCTACAAGGATCGCAAGGGTGGATACACGCGTGTCATCAAGATGGGTACCCGTCTTGGAGATGCTGCAGAAACCGCTATCATTGAATTCGTGTAGTATGACGAAGCAAATTGAACGCAAGACCTACACGGTAGATGCTACCGATAAAGTTCTCGGTCGCTTGGCAACGGACATTGCTCGTCACCTTATGGGAAAGACGAGTACTTCCTTCCAGCCGCACCTTGATGTAGGCGATCACGTTACCGTTACCAACGTGGCAAACATGAAGGTAACTGGTAAGAAGTACGAACAGAAAGTTTATCATCATCACTCTGGTCATCCAGGTGGTATCAAGGCTAAGACGATGCGTCAGTTGTGGGAGCAAGATCCTGCACTTGTTCTTCGCGCAGCGGTTTCCCGTATGCTTCCTAAGAACAAGCACCGTGACACTCGTTTGCAGCGCCTCACTATTTCCTAAGGCATATGGCAGAACAGTATTTTCACTCCGTAGGTCGCCGTAAGACCGCAGTTGCCCAGGCACGTCTTTCCCCCGGTGGAAGCGGCAAGGTAACGGTCAATGACCGCCCCATGGAAGAGGTGTTTACCACCCAAACGCTCCAGCTTACCGTTGTTCGCCCTCTTGCTGAGTGTGGAAAGCGTGAAGCCTTTGATGTAGAAATCAAAACGGCAGGTGGAGGAATCGTTGGACAAGCAGAAGCTGCTCGTTTGGCGGTTGCTCGTGCGCTTGTCAAAATGGACGAGGCGCTCAAGCCAGCTCTCAAGGCTCCCGGTCTTCTTACCCGCGACCCTCGCAAGAAGGAGCGCAAGAAGCCAGGTAAACGCGGTGCACGTCGTTCACCACAGTGGCGCAAGCGTTAATTGTAAAGGTTCTTTTTACAAACACCATCTCTTTTTTGGGATGGTGTTTGTATATAGGCAAGCGATCATGTCGCTTCCCGTGATGCGCTTGATGGCGCATGACGGGAGGTGACATGGCACGACGCCGAGTATTGCACGGCGGCTACGAGCCGTCGCCGGCATTTTTACAAAACAATCCTGCCTGGCGGCGGCAGGGTGGAGGTGGTAAACCTCAGAGCGAGGCGACTTCGCTCCATCATCTTCTGCCCCGTTCGCGGGGCGGATCAAATGGCGGTACCAACCTGGTCCGCCTGCCTCATGCTTGGCATGAGGCGTGGCATTGGGCCTTCGGACTTGCCACGCCCGATGAGGCGGTGACGTGGCTTGCAGGTGGTGAGGAGTGTCCCCTGGAGGCGTGGGGGACGTGCGAGCCTTCAGAGATGAGGCTTCGCGCGCTGTTCCCCCTCTCGTCAGGGGGCTTCTCCCGTGCCCGCCTGGTTGCCCTGCTCACCGCGGTGCTGCAGGGGAATCTCGTGTGGAGTACTCGGGCCCTTCTCCGCTTTGCCGAGATGACCGAAAAGAAGAGCAGTCGCTTGGAATTGGCGGAGCGGGCCGTTCATGAGCGGCAAAGTCGTCGGCCGCTTCGCTACTAAACCGCCACTTCCTCGCAAGGAAGTGGCGGTTCATCGTTTATCGTTCGCTGTATTTTTTGTAGACGTCTTCTACTCCGTATTTTTTTGCTACTCTGGCGGGACTCATGCCGCGTTGGAGATCTTCTGCGGCTTGTTTTGCCCGTTCGAAGTGAAGGCGATGCTTTTCTGGGTCGAAATTTTTGCTTCCTTCGGCTTTGATGCGCATGGCTTGCGTTTCGTTCATGCTGGAATCTTTGAGAATAATAGCTCCGAGCACGCCGCGTTTTGCCATGTTTGGCTTCATGCCGAGGGTAAGGAGCATGTCGTGCGTGCGGGACCAGATGGTTTCTCCGCGTTGAAGATAAGGATGCGTGAGAGTATTTTGGGAATTTTCTTGCATTTTTTCTGGGGCATTTCGCGCATCTTGCTCTTGTTCGTATGTATTTTGTGTAAGTGAGCTCTCATCTTTTTCTTGTGATACGGTTTCGTGCATTTGTGGCTGTTCCTCTGCTTCGGGAGATTGCGTAAGGAGGGCGTATGCTGTTCCGAGATCGAGAGTGTTTCCTACGCGCATTTTAGGTGATCGTGCTGCGTCTCCGGTAATGTTGTTCGCCTCGCGTAGCTCTTTGACGAGGGTGAGCGTAAGGGTTCCATCGACATCTTCAGTGCCCACGGTTTCAATGAGCTCGTCCGCGATTTTCCAAAGACTATCCCCCTTTTTTAAGGTATACGTTATGGTCAGTGGCTCGGGGGGAGCAAGGGTTTCTTCTTTTGCGGTAGTTTCTTGGGGTGCTAGGGTGTGTGGTGAAACTTCCGATTCACGCTCATGCGTTTCTTCTTTTTGCGGATCTTGTTTGTCTGCTTCTTGGTTGATCATGTGTGTCAATCCTAAAAATCCTGCCACTGTGGCTACAAACTTTGCGATCCTTTTTTTCCAGTTGTTTGGTGCTGCTTTTTTTGGTGCAGATGGGACGAAATGGTGCGGTCTCTCGGTCCATGCCTCTGGACCGTCGGGAATTGGTATTTCTTTTGTGATAAGCGAGGGCTTGGGCATGGTGATCGCCGTAGGGGCTTTTTGCGGGGCGCTCGTATGTTCTTTGCTTGGTTCATCGTCTCTATTTTCTTTTTGTTCGTGTAGCGCTGCTCGTTCCTTGCTTTTACTCCCTGCATCGCCAGGGATGATGATAGCTTTTTTGTTATTTTCTTTACCTTCTTCTTCAGGGCCTTTCTCTTCTGGCGTATCCATGCTTTTTGCTAAAAGGGAGCCGCGAACCATTTCATGATATTCACTCTCAAGCATGATTCCAGAAGATCCGCGTTGTTCCGTGATAGGAGTTGCTGATGCGGTGTTTGCGGTGTTTTCTTGCGTATCGTTTTCGGTTTCTTCTGAAAGAGGGAAGAGTTCTTCTTTATCAAATTCTGGGTTGGATTCTCTTCTTCTTGCTATTTCTGCTTTTTGTTTTTCAGATAGCGGTATTCCATGTAAAAAAGGATTTTTTGAGCTTCTTTCATTCATATCGCATGTAGTATATCAATTCTCTTTCACTTTCTGATAGGATATGCGCACGGTATGTCCACACTTACAAAAAATACATTATTTCTTACGGTTGCTTCGGTAGGGCAGAAAGCGATTGCGTTCCTCTATTTTGCGCTTATTGCGAATCGTTTGGGCGATGAGTCTTTGCTTGGTGCGTATTTTCTCGCGCTTGCGCTTACAACTACCATTGGCGTTTTGGATGATTTGGGCATGACGTCGGTGGTTATTCGCGAAACGGCAAAAGCGCCACAAGAGGTAAAGCGATTATTGAAGAATGTTTTGGGATGGAAAGTATGCGCAATGCCTTTCACGGCGCTTCTTGGAGTATTTCTTCCTTCGGTTCTTGGTTTTTCTCCCGAGGCAACGCTTCTCGTGTGGTATGCCATTGGCGTCATGCTTGCCGATACACTCTCGGTTACTTTTTATGGCGCTTTGCGTGGTTTGCAGGTGGTGAAGTATGAGGCGTTGGGTATTTTTGTTGGACAATCGCTCACGACCGTGTTTGGTGCGAGTGCATTATTTTTTGCACCTTTTGATTTGCGCCTTTTGATTGTCGCTCTTCTTGTGGGGAGTGTATGGAATGCGCTGTTTAGCGCGGTACACGTTGCGCGACGCTTGGGAGCCTCTTCGCTTGTTCCTTCGTGGACCATGGGATTGGCGCCGCTTAAAATGGGATCGATGTTTTTTCTTGCGGCGCTTTTCGTGAAAATTTATTCGTACATTGATTCGTTTACGATCAAGATGGTGTTAGGGCAGGGGGCGGTTGGTGTATATAGCGTTGCGTATAAACTTGCGTATGCGTTTCAGTTTTTGCCGTTGGCGTTTGTTGGTGCGCTTTATCCAACCATGAGTGCGCAATTACATGATCGGGTGAAGTTGAAGGAAACGTTTTTGCAGTCGGAATGGTATTTGGCGCTTTTGGCCGCACCGGTTGTTTTTGGCTTGGCGGCGCTTGCTCCTGAGGTTATTGGGCTTGTGTATGGCGATCGGTACCTTGAGGCCGCTCCTGCGCTTCAAGCACTTCTTGTGGGGCTTTGGTTTATTTTTATGGATTTCCCCGTGGGTTCGCTCTTGAACGCTTCGGGTATGCAACATAAAAAGACTGCGGTGATGGGCGTTGCGATGGTGATTAATTTTATTGCGAATATTCTTTTGGTTCGTGCATTTGGCATTGTGGGAGCGGGATATTCGGCGATTCTTACGTTTGTTGCGTTGTTTGGTGCAGGATTTTACTTTGTTCGTTCGGTGGTGTCGGTCTCATTTCGAGAATGGTGGGGGAGTGTGCAGGGTGTTACTTTTGCAGGATTAGGCATGTTTGCAAGCGTACTCGTGCTGAAAGAAGTGTTTGGTATGGTGCATCCACTTGGATGGTTGTTAGCGATTCCTTGTGGAGCGGCGATCTTTTTTGCGCTTGGGTGGTGGTTTGGCGGAATTCGAAAAGATCATGTACAGTCGGTGAAACATCTTTTACGACGCAAGTAGTATGTCGCGCATTCTTCTTCCCACTCCTGATGCGCCTCCAAAACGCGGTGGTGTTGCGCGGTATATTGGCGCCATTCTCCGTGCACGACGTGATGTCGATGTACATGTTCTTTCAGATCGTGAGGGAACATTGGGAACGCTCCTTTTTCTCATGCAGTATTTGCGAGCGCATGATGACGTGAGGGAGATTTGGACGCATCATGTTCTTCCCGTGGGAACGGCTTGTTTTTTTCTTTCGTTTTTTCTGGGTTGTTTTCGTAGATCGGTTCCTTCGTATACGGTGTTTTTGCATGGACTCGATTTTGATATGGCACGGAGGAATGCGTGGAAGCGATGGCTTACGCGATGTATTTTGCGTCGAGCTCGTGCCATTGTTGTAAATTCGGAAGGCCTTCGTGCTGAAGTGGAAGCGTTTTCTGGTCGGAATGACGTAGGCGTTCTTTATCCTTGCGTCGCGCAAGAACTTGTTGACGCTTCTGAGCATACGCGCAAAGGCCTTGTACACCGTACGCCTGAAGAGTTGGCGAAGCTTCTTGCTTCGGCGCTTGCGACAACAGCCGGTGTAGGTATTTCTTCATCAACAACGCATGCGAATGGCCCTGTTCGTTTGCTTACGGTTGCTCGCTTGGTTGCGCGCAAGGGGCATGAGAAGGTTTTGCGAGCTCTGTCACGCGTTCCGCGCGTTGCTTATACCATTGTGGGTGATGGCCCTGAGCTGGATCATCTTCGAAATATTGCGGAAGATGAGGGAGTAATTGATCGAGTGCAATTCCTCACGGAAATTTCTGATGAAGAGCTTCCTGCGCTTTACGTTGCGCATGACATTTTTGTTATGCCGACAACAAAGCATGCGTATGATCGCGAAGGTTTTGGTATTGCCTATGCTGAAGCTGGACTCTTTGGTTTGCCATGTATCGCCACAGATATTTCCGGTGTGAATGAGGTCATTGAAGATGGAATTACCGGAATGCTTATTTCTGATACGCCTGATGCCCTTGTTTCTGCGCTCACTCGTTTGGTTGAGTCACCCGGGCTCCGTTCTCGCATGGGTACCGCCGCCCGTGTGCGTGTTTTGGCGCATTTTACCGAAGCATGTTTTCGTGAGCGTCTCGCTCGTCTGCTTGCCTGATGTTCATTTTTTTGATACGCTTTTGTCCCCTTTTGGAGGTGTGGATTGTGGATCTCGCGTGTATGCTTCGCTCTGGCCGCTGTTTACTTTCTCTTCTTCTTGCTTTGTTCTTTTTGGGGTGATGCGTTCGCTGCGCTTATTCTCCGGGGAGGTGCGCATCGGACTCACTTTCTTGTGCTTTGGGAAGTGAGTGAGAGGATGGTGACTGTATTTGCGGTTCTCTCGCTCATCTTCGGCTCGTTCGCGGGCCTGTTCGCCATCATTGAGGCTGTCGTTCGGCCTCGTCGGACCGGATATTTGGGCTAAGGGCTCAATTCTTGGTCGTTTTCTCGCGACGTTGGTTGAGTGCATTCGTGCGCTCCCAGCGTCGCTGTTCTTTTTTTTATGCTTTGCTACACTTTAAGAAATATTCTGTGATTCCTCATCTTGTTTCAGTCATTATTCCTGCATATAACCATGCGTCAGCGCTTCCTAAGTGTTTGATGCATGTTTTTGCGCAGACATATCAGCCTTTTGAGGTGATTGTCATTGATGATGGATCGACCGATGAAACTGCTGCAGCAGTGAAGCCTTTTTTAGAGAAGATTACGTATATCCGGCAGGAGAATGCAGGAGCAAATCCTGCGCGTAATCGAGGGTGGAAAGAAGCAAGGGGAGAATTTCTTCTTTTTTGCGATGCAGATGTGGTTATGCGTCCGGAGATGATTGAAAAGATGGTGCATACGCTCCGAGCGCATCCTGAAGCGGGATACGCGTACTCTTCTTTTAAATTCGGATGGAAGCGTTTTCCTGGTGCGGCATGGAATCCGGAGCTTCTGCGTCGGGTCAATATTGCGCACACGACGTCGCTTATTCGTGCATCCGATTTTCCTGGGTTTGATGAAAAAATTAAGCGTTTTCAAGATTGGGATGTGTGGCTCACGATGCTTGGAGCAGGGAAGAGGGGGGTTATGATTCCTGAAGAATTGTTTGTTGCAGAAATTCACGGGGTATCACGTCTGGGGTCGTCATGGCTTCCTAAGGTCGCGTATAGCATTCCCTGGGAGAAGATTGGATGGATGCCAAAGCGTATTGCAAAGTATCGTGCGGCGCGAGAGGTCATCGCGCAAAAGCATGGACTTATTTCCCGTTTTTAATATGGACGTCTCCATCATTACCATTACCTATAAAAATACCCCCGAAGTTCTTCGGGCGTGTTTTGAAAGTATTGCGAAGAGTCGAGGAGTATCGTGGGAATTCATTGTGATTGATAACGCGGGGGACGCGCAGACCATCACCAAAGTTTCTGAGCTCATTCCTAAAGCTACCTGCATTATCAACCAGGAGAATAAAGGGTTTGCAGCAGCCGTGAATCAGGGGTTGCGTGCTGCGCAAGGGAAATACATCCTTCTTCTTAATCCTGATACCTCTTTTGCTCCAGAAGTGCTTGAACGCATGTTTGCGCATATGGAGGCGTCTCCTGAGGTTGCTATTGGAAGCTCAATTATTCGTTATCCCGACGGAACACTGCAAGAAAGTATCCGGAGATTTCCGACGCTTAGCGACCAACTTGCGATCTTATTGAAATTGCCACATATTTTGCGACGCAATGGTTTGTTGGATACCTACATGATGCGTGATAAGGATCCCCTTGCTACGCAGGATGTCGATTCCATTATGGGTGCATTCATGTGGATTCGACGAGAAGCTCTTGAGCAAGTAGGGCCATTTGATGAGCGATACTTTATTTGGTTTGAAGAGGTGGATTACTGCAGGATGGCGGTAGACAAGGGGTGGAAGGTCCGTCACTTTGCTGATGTTGAGATTTTTCACCACAAGGGGGTAAGTTTCTCTACAGTCGGCTTCCTGAGAAAGCAAAAATGGATTCGGCAAAGTATGCGTAAATACTTTTGGAAGCATGAAGGATTTTTTGCATGGCTTCTTCTTTTTCTTCTTGCGCCTTTTTTCATTCTTTTGTCGTATATCGGTGTTCTTGCTCTCGTGCTGAAGAAGCGTTTTACTCTATGATTTTTCCTGAAGAGGTGGGAAACGTGGTGAAGAAATATGATGCTTCGTTTCGAGATGTAGGAACGGTTTTTTTGCAGTATGTTGATCGTGCCCTTACTCCTTCATCGGTTTTAGTTGATGTAGGGTGTGGACGTACGAGTTATGGTGCTCACGTTTATCAAAAAGCCGCGAGAAGAATCGGCCTTGATGTGGATGTGTATGCAAAAGAAAATCCGCTCATGGATGAAGTGGTGATCATGCAAGATGATTACTTTCCTCTTCCTGATGCAAGTGTTGATGTGGTGACGGCGCAGTGGGTTGTAGAGCATGTAAAGCATCCTGATATTTTTCTTTCTGAAATTCACCGCGTGCTTCGCAAAGACGGAGTATTCATTTTTATGACCACAAATATCCGATCGCCGATTATGTGGCTGACTTCTTTTTTTTCTACGCATATGAAGTCCCGTTTTCGTTCGCGGATTCTTGGATATGCGCCAGATGAAACGTTTGAGACGGCGTATGCTATGAATACTCCCGAAGATTTGCATCGTCTTGCTGTAGAACATGGTTTTACCATTGAGGCTTTGGATCGTATTGAGTCGTACGGATATTTCCGCTTCTCTTTTATTGTGCTTTGGTTATATATTCAGTGGGCAAAGCTTCTTCGCTCCATCGTCCATGATCGAGAAATGCATCTCGTGGGGGTATTAAAGAAAATGTGAGTATGTCTTCTGCGTCTTCATCTCTTGTCCCACAATTTCTCTCTAAAAATGCTTGGTCTATTTTAGGAATAACCGCGTTGTTTCATTTTCTTGCGGCAGTGGTTCTTCACCATGTGGCAAGTTTTGCGGTGCTTGGCATTGTGGGGGTGGTGGTATTTTTGTTGACCATGCGGCGTCTTGAAGTGGGGCTGTGTATTGCGCTTTTTGAAATTGTCGTTGGAGCGCACGGTCACCTCGTGACACTGGCCTATCATGGCATTCCGCTTTCTTTGCGCATGGTCATTTTTCTTGCGGTTATGGGTGGGTGGTTGGTGGGAGTTCTTCAGAGAAAATGGCATATCCGTTTTGTTGCCATGCGCGATGTTCCGTTTCTGGCGCTTGTGATTGCTGTTTTTTACGGCGTACTTCGGGGAGTAACTTTAGGAAATGATTACGTAAGCCTTCTTGATGATGCGAATTCATTCGTCGTTTTGGCATATCTTTTGCCTCTCGCTTCCGTCGTGTGGAATCAGGAGCATAAGCGATTATTTTTGACGACGTTTTTTACCGGTGTTTTGTGGATTTCTCTTTTTACTTTTGCGCTTACGTACGTATTTACGCACATTTCTCCTGAGCGCATTTGGGACATGTATGTTTTAGTGAGGGATACTCGTATGTTTGAGGTGACGCTTCTTTCCGGTCCCGTGTGGATGACGGATACCTTTTATGGTGGCGATTGGTTCTTTCGGGTGTTTTCTCAGGCGCATATTTTTGCTCCGATTTATCTTTTGCTCCTTACTTCTTGCTTACTGTTCTTACGTCATGGAAAAGAAGAGCGTGTACCCATTTGGATGTGGGTATGGTACGCCTGTTTCTTTGGAGCGTTTCTTCAAAGTCTTTCCCGAAGTTTCTTGGTAGGTTTTGCTGCGGGTGGTGTGACGCTGTTTGGGTTTTGGCTCCTTGGGGGGAAGACGTCGTGGCAAAGATGGGGAGCGGTCGCTCGGAAAAAGCTGGCAATTGTTGGATCGTTTCTTCTTGCGGCGGGAATGCTGTGGGTGCTTATTTCCTTTCCTTTCCCTCAGCGTCCCGATCTTACGACGTCACCCTTTTATCGAGGTGATCATGACAACACTCGTGCTCTTGCGGTGAGCAGCCGTTGGAATATGCTCGATCCTCTTATGGAGGCTATTGCGACTTCTCCTACTTTTGGGCTTGGATTTGGAAAAGAGCTCGCGTATATCTCTGATGACCCTCGTATCCGTGAGATGACGGGAGGAACGGGAGCACTCACGACGTATCGTTTTGAATGGGGATTTTTGGATGTTTGGTTGAAGATGGGTGTCCTTGGTATTGTTGCGTATGCGTGGATCTTCACTGCGCTCGTTGGTCAGGTGCTTAAAAATATTCGTACTCAAGGGTTTTGGTCTTTTACTACGCTGCGTGAGCATTGGCTGGAGATCGGTCTTGCAAGTGGCGTGGTCTTCCTGTTTGTCACTCATGTGTTTACGCCGTACCTGAATCATCCGATTGGATTGTTTTTCCTCCTGCTCGTCGCGTTCTTTCTTCAGTGGCGAAGCGAGCGTGTTGTCCCTGAACAAGTTCAGACAAACAAAAAACAACTTCTTTCATTTAAGAAGTTGTCTGTTGGTGCGGTTACCCGCGAAAGATAGTTTATTTCTCGCACGCTATTTCCGATGCGGTGATGCCGGTAATCACTGACGGCTTATTTGGCATGAGCGGATCGGGGTATCCGGTGATTTTGTCTTCTTCAATGAGGAAGTATGCACCATCCGCATATGTTGCTCGCGTAAAGTTTTCTCGCATCCATACGATTGTTTTTTCGGGATTCGCATTTTCTTTATCGGTGATGGTAATCGTTCCCTGTACGCCGAAATATTCTTCTTCTGGGCTGGCGGTATCGTATGCGATGATCATGCGGGTGTTTTCTGGATCGTTGTCAATTTCGTAGCAACGATGTACTTGTGTCGTTGATGAGGAGCATCCTGCGCCGGCGAGGAGCAGGATGCTGAAGATACTCATGACGTTGCGCATATTTTTTTTGGATTATTTCCCTGGAGATATTCTTTTGCACTCATTTCTTTTTTTGTTGCTGGTTGGAGTCGATGGATCGCGAGCGTTTTTTTCGGTGTTCCTATGAGTAGTGTTTCCTCTTTTTTCTTGCATACACCGGCTGGAATACTCTCCTCTTCACTTGTCGCCGCAAGAATTTTGATTTCTTGTTTGCTCCCATCTTCCATTTCGAGACTTATGCGTACTCCGGGCCACGGCATGTATGCGCGTACTTTTCGTTCTATTTCGTCTGCAGTGTGTAGTTCGTTGATGATGCCGTCGGTTTTGTTGAGCAGCTTGCAGTAGGTTGCGTGCTCGTGGCGCTGTTCCTGAGGCTGTGAAGTGCCTTCAGCGAGTTTTTTGAGCTCCTGGGTGAGTAAGGGAGCTCCTTCTTTCACAACGCGCTCTGTGAGCGTTTGCAGCGTTTCCTTTTCTGCGAGTGTAAAGCGCGTTTGCGCCAGAAGAGGGCCGTGATCCATTTCGGCATCAATGAGCATGATGCTTATGCCTGTTTCTTTGTCGCCATTTGCAAGAGCTGCTTGCATCGGGCTTGGTCCACGCCAGAGGGGGAGGAGCGAAGGGTGGACGTTCACATTCCCTAATTTTGCGAGTTCAAGAAGAGGCTGGGGAATAATACGGCCATACGCAACAATGACAAACGCATCTGCTCCAAGATTTTTGAGCGATTCTGCAAAGGCGGGGTCTTTGAGTTTTGTCGGTTGAAAAACGGGGCGTTCAGGATGTTTTTCTTGAAAGAGGAGTTTTGTAGGAGGTGCGGTGATGATTTTTTTTCTTCCTACGGGCTCGTCGGGTTGGCAGACGAGCGCTACGACGTCAAAGTATGCATCCTCAAGAAGTGCTTGGAGAAAAGAGGCGGAAAACTGAGGGGTGCCAAAGTAGACGATGCGCATACAGCTTATCGGTATTTTTTGATTTTTTCTGCGCGATCAATAAATAAGATACCGTCTAAGTGGTCGATTTCATGTTGGAAGATAATGGCGGAAAGGTCGGTTACTTTGAGCGTTTCTTTTGCTCCTTCCTCGTTCCATACCTCTACGGTTACTCCTCGATGGCGTTTTACGATTCCTGAACATTCAGGAACGGATAAGCATCCTTCGGTGCTGTCTACCATTTTGAATGAGCGTTCCGTAATGACCGGATTAAAGAATCCTGATGGTCCACGGTCGGGAAGATCGACGATAATGACGCGTTTGTGTACGCCTACTTGAGGTGCGGCAATACCTACGCCATCTTCGAGTTTCATGGTTTCTTTGAGGTCGACAATGAGCTTCCGCATTTCTGGGGAAGTGATCGTGGAGGGATCGATGTCGTGCGAAACGGTACGCAAGCGATCATCTGGTTCGTGAAGAACGACTAAGTGAGACATAGGAGGCATCGAGAATGAAAGAGGTTGAGGGGGGAGTCAGCGGGTTGCGGAGTGTTTGTTCTGAGGTTTTATAGATCGTTCCGAAGGGTGGGAGCAGATACGCTCTTCGAACGCGAAGCTCTTCTTCGGTGACATATTTGGGGGCGACCAGTTCAGGAAGGCGTTCGGGGATCCATGTTTGGATGATGCACTCCGCTTTTTCTCGTTTTGCGAGATAAGCGAGACGGAGGAGTTGTCGCGAGGTATGTTCTGTTGCGCGAAAGTCTACGCTGCCTACGGGAAGATCGGCCATGAGATCTGCAACCAGTCCAAACGTATATCTGGTAAAAGGGACAAGGAGGTTTGCAAAGATATGTTCAGTAGCCACGATGATATTTGCAGTTTTCCAGCTCGTATCATTTTTCTTTTCTACAAATCCTACCGAAAGATGCGGGAAGAGTTTTTGCAGATCAGCAACGACTTTTTCTCCCCCTACCCCTACAAATTTCAGTTTAGGCTTTCCGCACAGGGGGCAGTTTTCTGGAATCCACATTTCTGTACCACAGCGGTCACAGATGAGATCTTCTGTGCGTACGGTGGGAAGATTCCCGCAGGTTCCACAAAGGGGTACCTGATCGCATGCCATGCACTGGAGGCGCTTGGCGGCTCCTTTCCTGTTTAAGAAGAGTAGCACCTTTTTTTGGCTTTGTGAAGCGGTTTTTATTGATTCTACAAGCGTATTGGTGAGGAGGGGGTAGGGCGTTTTTTCTGTGCGGTTGGAAAGGGAGACGAACGTAGGCGCGAAGGGGATGGAAGGTGCGGTAAACCAAGATCCTTCCCCCGTATCTTCTATGCGGGGGAGGGCATCGATACTGATGTATTTTGCGCCTTGCTCGACTGCTAAGAGCTTTGCGGCTTCCCGGGGATCGAATTTTGGGTTTCTTCGAAGGTTCGCGTACTCATCATTTCCTGCTTGGAGCACGAGAATATGGGTGAGCGAGGGGGCGCTCCAGAGGGCGACTTGCTTTGTACCGATAAGAATCTCTATCCGGTTTTCCTTCCAGGCAAGAAAAGCTGCCGAACGGTCTTTTTCCTTTGTGCTTCCGGTAATGGCCTGAGTATTTTTTGCCGTCAATGTTTTTTCGAGGATTTCCGCATCACGATCGCGGGGGACGAGAATAAGGAGTTGTTCGCCTTTCTTTAAGCGCTTTGCGATTGCCTGGGCTAAGAGGATCCCCGTTTCACTATCGCCCTGGAGGGCGCAGATCCCCTTCGTTGCTTCAACTACGGCCAGGTACTCTTTTGCGGTAGCGATTTCTTCCTGGGAAATAGAGGCCGAGGATGGAGATATTTTTTTGAGGGAGAGAGGGGGAGATTCGGAGAGATATTTGGGAATTGCTGCACAAAAAAGTGAGGAAGGTGATTGTCCAATAAGGTGGGCAATCGTTTCTAGGCGGAGAATGTCCTGCGAGGTAAGAATGCCTTTCTTTTTTACTTTGGAGAGCGCGGCAAGTTTTTTTTGTGTACTCTCTTTTGCTATTCCTCGTACTACACCTTGGAGAGAGACCCCTCGAAAGGTGATATTTACCAGATCACCAATTTCAACCTCCATCCCCTGGGGAATGTGGTAATCAAAAAAGGTAAAGCGTGCCGGAAGGCGAGTGAGCGGAATGACGTGTGCAATCATGTGAATGTTGCCACAACATACCCTACGTTAAAGGGGGATTCAATGCTCAGGATTTCTGCACGCGAAGGGATGTTATCGAGGACGCCAAAGAGTGTCGCCAAGGGACGGTATGCGGCATCGTTTTGATGAGATTCAAGCTCCGGTTCAAGCTTGAGGAGCGAGGCAGTGCTTTTTTCTTCGAGAATAAGGCGAATATCCGCGAGGTGGGCGAGGGATACATCACCTGCCGCAATGATTCCAATACGCTTTGGAGAGGAGATGATGCTTTGCTTGAGGATCATTCCTAGCTGATAGTGTTCTTTTGCATCGCAGGCTCCTGCGGTTGCAACCGGCATGATGCGTATATGGGGTATGCGACGTGCAAGCGCCTCTAACGGGGCTGCACAGCCGTAGGGAAGCGAAGGTTCTGTGGTGAGGGTTATGGGAGCGTCATGAGAACGGGCTAATCGTTGGATGTTATCAATGAGAGAAAAATCCGGATGATAGGTTGCCTTTGGACTCAGGTCACCGAGTGCTTCCAGGTCCATGATGTAGGGATCTGCAACATCGAGACTTATTGCGTCATCGTATCCAAAACGTGATTGTGTAATGATGACGACAGTTTCTATTTTTCGCGCATACCATTCATCACTCAGGTGTTCGAGGGCTTCCTCGGTAGATTCAATTTCCGTACGGTGATTTTTGTTCACGGTGCGGAGAAGAAGTGGTGATGAGGGGACAAGCGCGGCTGCAGAAAGCATAGCGTGAGGAGTTTCCACGAAGACGTGGGGAGTGAGAGAAGGGGCGTGCGTTTCTTTAGTTTCCCGCGCTCTGGACGCCGTCAGCAATTGCCGCCTCAAGAGGCTCTCCCAGTGGATGGAGATTGAGGACGCTTTGAGGAACATCAATAATATTTGTCCACTGATATCCGAAAGAAGTGAATACGCTTTCGGAAGGAATTTCTCGTCGTTTTCCTTCGGAAACGACATATACCACGGGACTATCAATGGTTTTTATGAGCACACCGTCGGGAAGTTTTACGGGAGCACCTTCGGCAAACTGCTCCATTTCTACCGGCGTGATAGGACGAATGCTTTTTCCTTTGAAGCGAGCGTTGAGGACGCTTGCGTCAAAAATAGGGTGACGCTTTCCGTCTTGGATATAGAATACGGCACCATTGGTGGTGAGCTGATAGAGTTGTCCTTGGGGTGCAATAGTTGTGCGCGTGATCGCTGTTCCCATTTCATAGCTCTTTCGTTCAGCGTTTGAAATAGAGACGAGTTCATCTTCTGAGAATCCGATGGATCGGAACGTTTCCATGGAATCGATAGGTCGAAGGAGATCGTCTACGAGAAGGAAGATGGTTCCCTCTTCATCCTGAACCAGCGAGTAGTTGGGAAGAGAGATGGCCGATCCTTCCGGATAGCTTTCCAGCGTCGATTTGGAAATCTGTACGATAAGATCAGCGTTAAAGCGGGACCTTAATGCGCTTTCTGAAGTAATTGCACGTCGGTAGCCTCCTTGTAAGAGCCAAACACCGTTTTCTCCGGGTACCTGCGCCAACGTTCCCGAGGGATATTCACGTCCAAACCATTCTTGCCACAGAATGGCAAAATTTTTGTTGCCGTGGAGGTGAGGGGTATAGGCGTAGAGTGCTGCAGTTGCGGCATTTTCCGGGACCACCGTTTCTCCACTGATGGTTATTGGTACTCCTGGACCATATTTTCCAGCGATGACGCCTTGTTCTTCGATGTCCACTAAATAGCCGTCAATGAATTGCATGGCTGCGGAATTCACTTGTTTGCCGAATCCTTGCCAGCGTTGCACCGCAGGATCGTTCATGCTGCAATCATCACATACGCCGTATCCCATTGCCCAGTCTAGCTGCTTTTGTGTGGGATCCTCATCTTCCACCAAGCTTTGTTCTTTTTGCAGCATGACTAAAAGTACTTTTGGGCTGATGCCGTGATTTTGCGCGGCATACCAAATGATATCCGCGGCCCAGCGCATGCGACCGGTGTGATCGGCGAGACGCATGTCGCCGAGTGCGCCGCGCGCAGAGAGAAAAGCACGGATCTGATCAAGATCCATGGCAAAGGCATCGGTAAGTTCCGCATCTGAGAGAATATAGTTTGGGTCAAATGCACGCACAGGCTGCGCAATACCGAAAACTGTTGCAAGTGCGGCGCAGAGTGCGAGAATGCGGGGTCGAGACATATGGCTAAAGTATAGCAAAAGAGAGACTTGCTGAGTACGCGACTTATCCCGTATGCTAGTGCCGTAGAATATAATTTCTTTTTATGGCAAATCTCGATATTCCATCGCAAAAGTACATGCCTAACTTGCTCCACCTTCTTTCCCCTTGGGCAAATGAAGAAAAGCGTATTTTGAACGGACTTGTGGAAATTAATGCACGGAGCATTAACAAGTACGAATTTATTACCGAAACAGGTCATTTGAAACTTGATCGCGTAGGATACTCTTCGTTGGCATACCCTGTTGCATACGGACTCATTCCGCAAACGTGGGATCAAGATAACGACATGCTCGACTTCGTGATTGCAGGTGTTACTGAGCCGCTTGTTCCTGGATCACTCGCTGAACTTCGTGTGATTGGTATTATCAAGTTTGAAGATGGGGGAGAGATTGATGATAAGGTTATCTGTGTGCTTGCGGATGATAAGCGCGTTGATCACATTACTTCGTACAAAGATCTTGGTCCGCACTGGGAGAAGGAAGTTGGTCACTACTTCGAGTTCTACAAGCATGTGAAGAAGCCAGGAACATGTAAGGTGCTTGGTTTCTTCGAAGCTGACGAAGCGGTGAAGACTATTCATGAGTGCATGGAACGATACCAGGCGGAAATTTTGCCACGCCTACAAGCGTAAGAAAAAAACCGAGCCACGGAGGGCTCGGTTTTAGTTTTGTATCTCTGAAGATGGGGGAGAAGGGTATTTTTCGAGAAGCATTTTGATTTCCTCGAAAGCGGTTTTTAATTCTGACATTTGCATTTCGTTTACTCTTTTCAGGAGCTCCAGACTATATGCCTGCGGCGTATTTTCGGTTACGTTTTTAAAGATCCTAATATTTTTAAGAGCTTCTCTGAGTTGAGGATTTGATGATTGCAAGAGACGCTGTTGCAGTTCTAGGCCAACTCTTCTCAGGAGTTGTTTTTCGCTTTCATTTCCTGTTTGTGGTACGGGTACTCGTTCTCTGCTTCCAAAGGTATTCATATCCCGTATCTTACCTTGCTTCTTTTCGTTTTTTCCATCCTGGTGTGCATATCTATCCCTTGCTTTGTTTTACTTTGATAACAATTTCTTGTTCTTTTGCATCGAGGGTTACGGTTGCGTGTTCGGTGATATCACCCTTGATGATGCGCAGTGCAAGAGGGTCAAGGATCAGGTGTTGGATTACGCGTTTGAGCGGGCGTGCGCCGTAGTGCGGATCAAAGCCTTTTTCTGCAAGCAGTTTTTTTGCTTTCTCGGTAGTTTTTATGGTTATGCCACGGTTTTCTTTCAGGCGTTTACTGACCAGTTCAAGTTGTAGATCTACAATGTGCGTAATTTGCTCTGCGCTCAGTGGATGGAAGACGATCATGTCGTCTACGCGATTGAGGAACTCGGGCCTGAAGTGTTCTTTGAGGAGGCTGAGGACTCGTTCTCGCGTTGCATCTTCTTGGGCAGTGTCGTCGGTAAATCCGATACTTAGTGATTTTCCTCCTGCAAGAATGGTGTCGCTTCCGATGTTTGAGGTCATGATAATGATTGTATTCTTGAAGTTGACGGTGCGACCCTTTGCATCAGTAAGGCGCCCATCGTCGAGGATTTGCAGGAGGGTATTGAACACGTCGGGATGCGCTTTTTCGATCTCATCAAAGAGGAGTACGGCATACGGGCGTCGACGGACGATTTCGGTGAGTTGTCCGCCCTCGTCATAGCCGATGTAGCCTGGGGGAGATCCAACCATGCGTGAGACGCTGTGTTTCTCCATGTACTCACTCATGTCCAGACGAATGAGGGCTTTCTCGTCGTTGAACATGAATGTTGCCAGTGCTTTTGCGAGTTCGGTTTTCCCTACGCCTGTAGGGCCCAGGAAGATGAACGAACCAATAGGGCGATTCTCCTCGGAAATTCCCGCACGAGATCGGCGAAGCGCATTCGAAACTGCGGTAATCGCTTCGTCTTGTCCAACAACGCGTTTCTTTAGTTCATCTTCCATGCGTGCAAGTTTCGTCATTTCGCTTTCAAGCATTTTTGAGACGGGAATGTGTGTCCATCGGGCAACGACCATGGCGATATCTTCCTCAGTGATTACTTCTTTGAGTAGGCCGCGTTCTGCCTGAAATTTTCGGAGATCATCTTCGAGCGCGATCAGATGGCGGCGCTTTTCGGGGATCTGTGCGTAGCGGATTTCCGCAACGCGCTCAAGGTTTCCTCTCCGCTCCTCGTATTCTGCTTCATTGGTCAGTTTTTCGACATCACCTTTTGTTTTTCTAATGTCTCCAATAATGCTTTTCTCGCTTTGCCAACGAGCTTCGAGATCGCGGGTTTTTTCGGAAAGATCGGCAAGATTTTTTTCGATGTCTTTTAAGCGTGTTTGCGATTCGTTGTCTTCTTCTTTGATGAGCGCACGCTTTTCGATTTGGAGACGTGTTTCTTCGCGCTTGAGGCGATCAAGTTCTTCTGGCATGGAGTCGATCTGTAGACGGAGTGCTGATGCGGCTTCGTCAATAAGGTCTACGGCTTTGTCAGGGAGCTGACGATCGGAGATGTAGCGAGAGGAGAGTTCAACTGCAGCAACAATGGCGCTGTCGGAAATGCGAACGCCGTGATGAATTTCGTAGCGCTCTTTCGTGCCACGGAGCATTGCAATAGCGTCGGCTTGATCCGGTTCTGCGACGAAGATCGGTTGGAAACGACGTTCAAGCGCTTGGTCTTTCTCAATATGCTTTTGATACTCCTTCGTGGTTGTTGCACCAATAACGCGGAGTTCCCCGCGGGCAAGCGCAGGCTTCAGGAGGTTGCTGGCGTCCATGGGAGAGTCATCACCCTTTCCTGCACCCACGAGCATGTGGAGCTCGTCAATGAAAAGAATATATTTTCCTTCCGCTTCACGTACTTCTTTCATGAGTGCTTTGAGGCGTTCTTCAAATTCGCCGCGGAATTTTGTCCCTGCAATAAGAGATCCTAAATCCAGCGCAACAAGTTCGCGGTTTTGGAGGGTCTCGGGGACATCTGCGGCAATAATGCGTTGCGCAAGGCCTTCCACGATGGAGGTCTTTCCTACGCCGGCTTCTCCGATCAGGACAGGATTATTTTTTGTGCGGCGAGAAAGAACCTGCATGACGCGGCGAATTTCTTCATCTCGACCAATGGTAGGATCTAATTTTCCATGTCGGGCGCGTTCGGTAAGGTTGGTGCAATATTTTTCTATTGCTTGATATTTTGCTTCTGGCTCGGGGGAGTCTACTTTTTGGGCGCCTCGGAGATTTTTGAGAGCTCCTAAAATAGTTTCGTCTTCAATGTCGTATTGCTTGAGGAGCTCTCCGGTGAGTTTATCTTGGAGCAAACCCAGAAAGAGGTGTTCTGTACTAATGTATTCGTCTCCGAACTGTTTTGCGCGTTCTGAGGCGTTTTGGAGTACGCTCGCCATGGAAGGCGCGAGCATAATTTGACCCACGGTCCCTCGTTCGACGTGGGCATGGCGGGGGAGCGTCTCGATAATGCGTTCAACGTCACTTCTGAGTGCACTGAGGGGTACCTCAATTTTTTTAAGGACGGTGACTACGAAGCCTTCCTCTTGAGAGAGGAGCGAGGAGAGGAGATGGATCGGTTCAACGCCATGTTGGCCATTGTCATTTGCAATGTACTGGGCGCGCTGGATTGCCTCTTGGGATTTGGAAGTGAAGTTATTGGGAATCATAGAGAGAAAGGGATATGCGTGGGAACGTAGGGAGTAAGGGGAATGAGGTGCAGCATCGGCTGATTAGCACTCTTTATTATAGAGTGCTAATTTAGCTTGTCAAAGGGCTTCTTTTCCTCGCTTGTGAACAAAGTTATTTTACGCTAATATTCGCTCTGTATGTTTCGGTATCTCCTTGCAGTGGGGACAATTCTCTTGGTTGCTATGTTGCATATCCCCGCAACGGTCTTTGATTGGTATTTTTATTTCTGGTGGTACGACGTCATGATGCACTTTTTAGGAGGTGTCGCTGCAGGATTTGGGGGAGTGGCACTTTGGTTTACGCTTTTCCCCGATCTCTCTGTGCGTACGCGAGAAATTCTCGGCCAAGCGCTCTTTGTTTTGGGATTTGTCGCGATCGTCGGCATTGGATGGGAATGGTCTGAAGCAATTATTGGTTCTTTAGAGGTTTCTTCTCTTGGCATGATGCAGCCAGGTTTGACGGACACCATGCTTGATTTTTATTTCGATCTGCTTGGAGGCGCAGTCGCTTGGCTTCTTGCGCAGCTCCTCCTTCTTGAAAGCAAGATGCGTTCTCGCTCAATGTAAAATGTATGCAGGTTTCGTATCCACTGTTTACCGTTCCGCTGCATTCCTTTTCCGCTGAGGAGTACCGGGCATTTCTTTATAAGGCTGTAGATCAATCTTCGGTAACTACTATTCATACAGTAAATCCCGAGATGCTGGTTGACGCGCGTTTACATTCGGCCTTTGCCAAGATTCTTGCACAGGCGACGGCGTGTGTTCCTGATGGGGTAGGTATTCGCTATGCGTGCCTTGCACTTTATGGAGAAGTGATCGGCGTGCATCCAGGGGTTGATACGGTTTTTGATCTTGTAGACATCGCCCATGAAAAGCGATTGCGCATTGCGGTTTGTGGCGCTCGTGCTCAGGAGCATGAAGCATTTCGCACGTTGTTCGTCAGACGTGCTCCTGCGGCTGATTTGCTTTGCGTTGATCCGGGTATTATCGATGAGCGTGATCCCCACGTTCCTTTACCTGTTGTAGAGAAGCTTGTTTCTTTTGAGCCGCATATTGTGCTGGTTGCGCTTGGGCAGGGAAAGGGCATACGACAGGGAAAGCAAGAGCGCGTGGTGCAGGACCTTGCACCAAAAATTCCTTCCGCAAAAATCGTTATCGGCGTAGGGGGAGCGCTCGACATGTTGGGAGGTACGGTAGAGCGTGCTCCTTCCTGGATGCGATCGCGCAATCTGGAATGGTTGTATCGTTTTGTTATGCAGCCATGGAGGTTTAAGAGAATCGCAAAAGCGTTTCCCGTTTTCCCTGCGTTTATCGTTTGGGAGACTTTTAAGAAACGGGTATTTTGGAAGGCGACTCTCCGTGTTCTGTCCCAGGTGTACAAAGATCTTCGTTAAATGGTATTTTACAGAAAATTTTATGGATATTCGCACACGAATTGCCCCTTCTCCAACGGGATTTATGCATATTGGTACGCTTCGTACCATTTTGTGGGACTATTTTATGGCCCGTCAGGCAGGCGGCTCATTTATCATCCGCATTGAGGACACCGATCAAGAGCGGTATGTACCGGGGTCTGTTGAAGGATTGCTCCAGGCTCTTACGCGCGTTGGAATTGACTGGGACGAGGGGCCGGTGCTTCTTCCTGATGGAAGTTTGGGAGAGAGGGGGGCTCTCGGTCCTTACACCCAGACCAAGCGTCTCGATATTTACGCAAAGTACGCCCAAGACCTTTTGTCTGCTGGGCATGCATACCACTGTTTTTGCTCTCCTGAACGTCTTGAAGAAATGCGCGCGGAACAAATGGCGCTCAAGCAGACGCCCAAGTATGACCGTAAATGCCTTTCGCTGAACATTGATGAAGTTGTCGCTCGACAAGCCGGGGGAGAGAAGTCAGTTATCCGCATGAAAATGCCCGAGGGAGAAGTAACATTTGACGACGCAATACGTGGACGCATTTCTTTTGATCTGAAAGACGTTGATGACCAAGTTATCGTAAAGAGCAATGGTATTCCTACCTACCACCTTGCGGTGGTCGTTGATGATTACCTCATGAAGATTTCACATGTGCTTCGTGGGGAGGAATGGCTTTCTTCTACGCCTAAGCAAATTGTGCTGCATCACATGCTCGGTATTCCGATGCCGGTGTATGCGCACGTACCTCTTATCCTTAATCCAGATAAGACCAAGCTTTCAAAACGCAAGGGCGATGTTTCTGTAACGAGCTATTTGGAAAAGGGATATCTTCCTTCGGCTCTTCTTAACTTCCTTGCTACGCTTGGTTTTAATCCTTCCGCCTCTCAGGAGATCTTTACTCTTGACGAGCTTATCAAGGCATTTGATATCTCGCGCGTCAATAAAAGCGGCGCGGTCATGAATATTGAGAAGCTCGACTGGATGAATAAGCAGTATCTCGTAGCCATGGGGGAGGGGGAGTATCTCGCGTATGCTCAGCAGTTTACCTCTGCTGATTTATCAGATCCTTTCATGCGCCGTGCAGCCTTGGTCGATAAGATGCGTGTCAGTCGGTTGACTGAATTAGCAAACATCCAGGAACAGTATTTTACGACGCAACAAATTAACCAAGAAGACCTTTTGGGAAAGAAGGGAAGCGCTAATACTGTAAAGGATGCACTCGAACGCATGGAAAAGCTTGTCACGTCTTTGCGTGATGAAACATTATCCGCACCTCAGCTTATCGAGGGTGAAATAAAGACGTATATTACCAATGAGGGTCTGCAGACGGGGTTGGTGCTTTGGCCGCTTCGTGTAGCACTATCCACACGTCTTCAATCTGCAAGTCCATTTGAGTATCTGTATATTCTCCAGAAGGATGAATCACTCAAGCGTATCCGTGCCGCGCTCACTCTTTTTGGAGCTTAAACTATGAAACTTTGGAGGAAAGTAAGTTTATTGGCGCTCATGCCACTTTTGGTACTCAGTATCCCTCAGGTGCTTGTTGCTGCCACGGAAGAGGTAAAAGAACTCCAGGCTGAGATCCAAAACAAAAAAGCACAGGTAGAGAGCATGAGTAAGCAGCTTGACGAGTACCGTTCACGTATCGCGGAATATCAGAAGAAGGCCGTTTCCCTTGCTGGAGACGTTGCCCTTCTTGAGAATGAGCAAGCGCTTGCGGAGCTTGATATTGCGGCAACACAAACCGAGCTTGAAGCCGAAGAACTAGAGATTCGTCTTCTCCAAGAGCAAATGATGAACACTGATGCTGAACTCGCAACCCAGCAAGCCCTTTTAGAAGATGTGCTCTTTGCGCTGCACAAACAGGATATGCGCGGAGGTCCTCTTGAGGTAGTTATCGGTGCGAATGATTTTGGGGATGTATTTCGTGCCGCTTCTCAGCTTGCAGACATGAATACTGATCTGCAAAAGGCGCTTGCGGCCACTCAAGAAACTCGCAATACCCTTGATGAGCAAGAGGCTAAGCGTGAGGCGAAAATGGCCATGCTTGTTGAATTAGCACAACAACTCCGGAAGAAGTCAGAAGCTCTTGAGGCTACAAAGAATGCGAAGGTTGTGCTCATGAGCCAGACACAAGAGTCAGAGAATGAGTACCGCGCCCTCATAGGGAAGTTAAGGCAAGAGCAGCAGGCAGTTTCTTCACGTATTGATGAGTTGCAAAGTGAAGTAGAGCAAAGGCTTGCAGCGGAGACTGGAGAAGTTTCTGCGGTGACTGCCATTACTTGGCCTTTATCCGGTCGCATCACCGCAACATTTCACGACCCTACATATCCCTTCCGCAATCTTTTTGAACACTCCGGTCTCGATATCGCAGTAGCCCAGGGGACTGCTGTTGAAGCCGCGGCACCGGGAATTGTAGCTTGGGCGCGTACAGGTGTGCAGTATGGTAATTATGTGATGATCATCCACGCTAATGGTTTGGCAACATTATACGCTCACATGTCACGACTGGACGTTGTGCAGGATCAGTATGTTTCCCAAGGAGAAGTTATTGGTCTTTCTGGAGGGCGTGCAGGATCGCCAGGTGCGGGGTTTTCTACGGGGCCCCATTTGCACTTTGAAGTACGCGAGGATGGTATTCCTGTAGATCCATATCGTTACCTCCCATAAAATGTGAGGCCCCGTAGTGAGGCCTCACATTTTATTTTGTAAATAGAGCTAATCCCTATAGGACCCCTAAATCAACCCAGGCCATTTAAATGCGTTGTCCAAATGGAGCCTTCTGAAGCCTCACGATGAACATCTTGGAATTGATGTTGCGCCAAGTATCTTGTAACGGCTTGGCATGTCTTGGTGACAAACCCCATTTGCTAGGTGAGAGTACCCGTTGATCCTGCTAACTATCTTAGGTAGAAAACTGGCTATGGTTCGTAAATGATATATTGTACGACTCAACCGAATACACAACATCATAAACAGAAAACACCCAAAGGATGCCCCTCAGGTGTTTCCCTACTCTACCCGTGGAGATTACCATCTGGGCATTATTTTTGAGCGGTACCTTGATAAGTGCCCGTGCAGTATTCTTCCTCTTGCACATCAAGCACGCACGTAAATGGCACCGTATTCTCACCAAGCTTGGGAAGCGCAGTGCAGGTCACCTTCCCTTCTGGAGTTTCGATTCCAGAAACGCGTGACTCACTGGTGAAGAACATTCCGAGTGAAAGGTCACGCTGTTCGTCCGCTGATGCGACGTAATAACCTTTCACATCATCAAAGTAAAACGTGAAGGTTTCTAGACCCTTCTCGACGCACGTTCCTTCGCCATTTGAAAAGGTATAGAGCGTATATCCATTTTCTTGCCCTGGAACGCTTGGTGTTTTCTTGGTGTACCAAATGGTATTTTCGAGCTCCGCAAGAGGAACCGGTTTGCTTTGCGCTTTTTGGCCCACTGAGGCACTTTCTTCTGGTTCATTTTCTTGTGACGTACAACCTGCACCAACAAGACTGAAGGTGCTTACTGCAAGAAGTGCAGCGAAGATTTTTTTATACATAAGGCCCTTGCATTATAGTGCGAGCGCTTCAAGATCTCGAATGATTTCATCCACATGCCCTGCGGGCTTTACGTTCTCATATACCTTCACAACATATCCTTTTGGATCAATGAGATACGTATTTCGGAGGATGCCTACATATTCACGTCCCATGAATTTCTTTTTTCCTAGAGCGCCGTATGCCTCACAGATCTTTTTCTCTTCATCAGCAAGAAGTGGAAAAGTAAGGCTTTCATTTTCAGCGAATTTTGCATGACGCTTTACTGAATCTGCGGATACCCCTAAGACCACCGCTCCCTTCGCGGTTATGCGATGGAGATTGTCTCGGAAGCTACATGCTTCAATGGTGCAACCGGGGGTCATATCTTTAGGATAGAAATAGAGCACCACCCATTTACCAAGATAGTCGGTTAGGTTATGTGTTTTGTTATTTTGATCTTGCGTCGTAAAATGTGGTGCTGGTTTCTGTACTAAATCCTGTGCTGTAGACATAGAAAAGGTTATTTCAGATAAATACGCTCGCCGAACCTGATATCAACATACGACTGTGGGGTTGCCTCTGCAAGTACTTTTACCAATCTCCGTATTTGCACCCCAGGGTCTTCCCAGGGTGTGAAGAAAACGTCATACCCCCCCAGTGTCCTCGCCTCGATGCGTCCCCGGTCCTTCGTTACCGTAAACCGTTCAATACCAATGCCATTCATACTCAATGCCTTCCTGTACGCGGCGATATTTTCAAAAAGATCCTTACTTTCTACCTGCATCCCTACCTCACCTGCAGCATGCAGTTGGCTCACGTCAATTTCACTATAGGACTCCGGAGGAATGATAATTCCCGCCTGAATCTCTTCTGACGTTGCCACTGCCTGCAAAACACCGGTCTGCGTTGCAAACCATATGTCATGGCCAATGCGCACCGGAATCATGGTTACCGCCTCGCGCACTTGTACATGCAGTTTTTTTCCCTCAAGGGTAAGGGAAACTTCTTCCAGCGGATATTTTTCTTGCAATACGGATACAATCTCCGCATGACCCATATTCCAAGTATAGAGACAGTCCACGGTAAATGCAGAGCACTCTTTGAGGCTATGCAGAATATCCCGCTCAAGATAGGCATTCGCAAGTGATCGCATGCCACTGACCTCAACTTCATGAATAGCAAAACGCTCCTGAGTGCCAAACCAGAACAGTGTTGAAAAGAATGTCACCCCTGAAACCACCGCGAGCGCAGTATAAAGTGCATATTTTGAACGCTCGAAGGCGCGCTCCTTAACTTTTGGATCAGCAAAGAGCGGGTTCGTCCATGAACCTGCGTACATTTTTGCATGAAGGCGTTGGAGAAACGATTTGCTCGCCATGTGCGTAGTATACCGTGAAGAGGCTTAGACCACGATACGAGGTAGGTGTTGTGAGATACGCGTTACTACTTCATAGTGGACCGTACCCCATGCTTGTGCCCATTCATCCGCGGTTACTGTACCTAGACCCTCACGTCCAATCAGGGTTACCTCATCACCTGCCTTTGTGCCAGCAGGCGCGCCTCCAATATCGATCATGCACATATTCATGCATATTCGTCCCACGATGGGACAGCGCGTCCCTCGAACGACCACAAAGCCCTTATTGCCCGCTCGCCGATCAAGGCCGTCATAATAGCCTACGGGAATAACACCGATACGCATGGGCCTATTTGCCTTGAAGCTTCCGCCATATCCAATCGCTGCACCAGGAGGGATGTCTTGCACATGTACAAGGTGTGTTTTCCAACTGAGTACCGGGGAAAGCTGGACATGTCGCTTTCCGAGCGTCCCCTGTCTCCGAACGTCCGGAGAAGGCCACAGGCCGTACAACATGATACCCAAGCGCACCATGCTGTGTTGCATATGCGGATCAAGGAGTGTTGCCGCTGAGCAGGAGATATGGTGGTAGGGGGCATATATCCCTTGCGCTTTAAGCCAAACTATTGCGTCGCAAAATATTGTATTTTGTCGTTTTGTTTCCCATTCCGCTGAGGCATCTTCACTACTTGCAAAGTGCGAGGCAACAGACTGCACAAACACCCAGCCTTTCCACTCAGCCAATGCTCGCATCATGGCGTGCACCACACGCTCTTGTGCGCCCAGACGATACAAGCCCGTTTCTATTTCAAGAGTCACCTGAACGGGCATTCCCAAACGCTTTGCAACATTTCCCAAGGCAACAATTTCTTCTGGAGAAGATACCGTTTGTATAGCCCTCGCCCGTACCACGCGCTCATATTCTTCTGCCATTTGCATTCCTAAAAGAAAGATAGAGGCCTGTTCCCCCGCTACCCGTCTTACCTCTTCTGCCTCGTGTATTGCATCGACCGCAAAATGCGCTATCCCCTCTTCCAGACAGATGCGTACGACGGGAGCAATTCCATGCCCATATGCAAATGCTTTTACCACCGCGCAGAATACAACACCGGGCTCAAGAATACTCTTGAGCCCTGCAATATTGTTCCGAAGCGCATCTTGCGATATTTCAACCCACGTGCGCATAGGTAAAGAAATGTTACTTCTTCGTGATAACCTCTTTATTCCCCATCCAAGGACGAAGTACTTCAGGAATACGAATGCTTCCATCAGCTTGTTGATACTGCTCAAGCAATGCAACCATAATGCGTCCAATCGCAAATGCGGTTCCATTCAGGGTATGCAGGAATTCAACGCCCCCTTCCGTGCGCTTTACCCGCGTATTGAGACGACGTGCCTGGTAGTCCGTACACGTGCTTGTTGAGTGCGTTTCACGATACGTATTTTGTGAAGGGATCCAGGTTTCAATGTCGTACTTGCGTGCAGCAGGCATTCCTAAGTCTCCCGTACACTGCTTGATCACTCGGTACGCCAAGCCCAACCCTTGTACCAGCTCTTCTTCAATCGCAAGCAATTTTTCATGCTCGGCATCTGAGGTTTCCGGTGTGGTATAGGAGAACATCTCGATCTTATCGAATTGGTGCATGCGGATAATGCCCTTCGTATCTTTTCCGTAGCTTCCCGCCTCACGACGATAGCAAGGGGAAATTCCCACGTATCTTAAAGGAAGCTCTTCCTCCTTCAGGGTTTCATCCATGTGCAACGCACCAAGAGGCTGCTCCGCAGTCCCGATAAGATAGAGATTATCCTTTTGCAGGTAGTAAATCTCATCCTGTCCGCCGTGTTCGAGGTAGCCCATTGCACGCATAACGCGGGGGGAGACCATGTGAGGAACCGTTGCAGGAATGAATCCATGGCGCGTAATGAGGGAAAGTGCGTATTGGAAGAGTGCGAACTGCATGAGCGCAGCATCTCCCTTCAGATAGGCAAATCTTGCTCCTGCAGTACGCGCACCACGTTCGGTGTCGATAATATCGAGCGCAGTTCCTAGCTCTAAGTGGTCCTTCACGGGAAAATCAAAAACAGGTACTTCACCTACCGTTTTTACTACTTCATTTTCCGCATCACTCTCTCCGCGCTTCACGTCGGAAAGTGCAGGGTTAGGAATGAGGAAGAGCAGCTGCTCCAATTCTTCTTGGAGCGGTCGCTGCTTTGCTACGAGATCTTCGTATGCTTTATCTTCGGCACGCATCTCCTCGATGAGACGTGCTCGCTCATCTGCGCTCGCCTTGGGAATTTGCGCGGAAACCGCATTCTTTTTTGCACGCATCGCCTCGATGTCCGCGGTGAGGGCGCGAACCTGAGAGTCCAGAACAAGAATACGATCAGTATCAATGTCTACGCCTTTTTCTCGTGCTGCGGTGCGGAAGTATCCAGGATTATCACGGAACTTTTTTAGGTCGATCATACGGACATGCTCCTAGGGATGCAATAAGGATGTTTTGTATTTTTCAGGATGAAAAGGGTTGAACGTGGCAATAGTCCCATGGTACCCGGTTTTCTCTTTCCATGCCAAGAAATGTGCTCTGAGTGCGTCTTGGTCATAGCCAAACCCAATAATCTCCGGCCGTTCTTCAAGGATGCACAAGTATTCTCCCTCCCTTGCATCGCTCGGACGTACTCGAGACACCGCAGGATGCTTTTTTAACACGTGATAACGCTCTGCAAAGGGGTAATGAGGCTCTCGATGCTTCAACCTTCGTATTACCTCATCTTGGGCCAAGATGACGAGCACCTCCCCGTATGTCTTTGCTTCGCTCAAGAGGTGGTCATGGCCTGGATGCAAACCATCAAACGATCCGAACACGGCGATCACGGGCATACTATTGCTTTGGCCGAAGTGTTGGGAAGAGGATGACTTCTTTGAGATTCGGTGATTCAGTGATCATCGCCGCCAAGCGGTCGATTCCTACCCCCATTCCTGCCGCAGGAGGCATACCAAGCTCAAGGGCAGCGATAAAATCTTCATCCATCCACTGCGCCTCCTCGCTTCCCTTCTCTCGAAGTTCCTGCTGAGCCAAGAAACGATTCTTTTGATCTTCAGGATCATTCAATTCATGGTAATACGCATTGATAATCTCAGCACCGCATACCACCAGCTGCACCGAAGCACTCAACTGCTTTTCTTGCGTATGTTGGCGTGCAAGCGGCTTGAGGTCGAGAGGATAGTCATACACCCACGTCGGCTCCGTCATTTGTGGACGAGCCGTGGCTTTATAGAGTGCATCGAGGTACTCGCCCATGCCATGACATCCGGAAAAGTCTGCTTTTATCTTTTTTGCCTTTACTTCTTTGATGAGCTCTTGCGGGGTGCTGAGAGATTTCACATCAATCCCGCTTGCCTCACTAATTGCGTCGTAAAACGTTGTCCTTTTCCACGGCGCAGCGAAGTCTACTTCCCTCCCTTCAATTACCACGCGAAGATTTTCTCCACGCGCCGCATGAAGCGCGTAGCGTAACATTTCTTCAAGGAATGCGATGTACTTCTCCCCCGAGACATACGCCCAGTACATTTCCATCATGGTGAACTCGGGATTGTGCGCGTAATCGATGCCTTCATTACGGAAACAACGGCCGATTTCGTAGATCTTTTCAAATCCTCCTACCAGCAGACGCTTGAGATACAGCTCAGGAGCAATGCGAAGGTACAAATCAATATCGAGCGCATTGTGGTGGGTGATAAACGGGCGCGCATTTGCTCCCCCGGGAATACTTTGCAACATGGGCGTCTCTACTTCCAAAAAGCCCCGGTCATCCAAGAAACGGCGAAAAGCTGACGTGAGCTTTGAACGCATAACAAAGCGCTCCCGTACGGCAGGATTTGCGAGCAAATCTAATTCGCGCTGCCGGTATCGCACCTCAATATCCTGAAGTCCGTGCCACTTTTCCGGCAAAGGACGAATCGCCTTCGCAAGCGTACGTACTCGCGACGCCAAAAGTGATCGCTCGCCGGTTTTTGTAACGTACGCAGTCCCCGCGACTTCAAGGATGTCTCCCGTATCAAACAGCGATGACCAGGTTTCGTACTCCTCTCCCAGATCTTCTTTACGCATGACCATTTGCATCTCTCCTGATTCGTCACGGAGTCGTACAAACGTAAGCGCTCCAATGCGACGTGCGGTCATTGCGCGGCCCGCAATAGTAAACCGCTCTTGACTCTCGAATGCCGCATCAAATTTCTCGGCGATCTCCCCCACCAATGCCGTGCGCTCGGTATCCACGGGATACGCCTCTCCCTGCTCACGGAGTTTCGCCAAACGCTCTTTTCGTACTTCGTATTCGCTTTTTTCCATATTGGTTCCCAGTGTATAGGAGAAACTATAGCATTGTGAAGTGCGTACTTTTCCCCTTATACCAGCCTATCCGTATGAGCTAGCGCATCAAACTTCGCGGTCATTGTGGGATTTCCCCGTGTGAGTTTCTTGATGGTTAAATCCTCCGCTTTGTTATTTGCAATACGAAGATTGTTTTCAGACGAAAGAAGGGCTTCTTTGGTTTTTTGCAGATGATCAATCGTTTTCTCTATTTCTTCAATCGCGGTTTTGAATTTACGACTCGCAAGCTCGTAATTTCTTGCAAATCCTTCTTTGAAGTTTTGGATGTTTTCTTCAAAGTGCGTAATGTCGATATCTTGATTTCTCACCAGTGCGAGTTCTGCTTTGTACTTCAGACAATTCAAAGATGCATTCCGAAGAAGCGTGATGATCTGAATAAAAAACTGCGGTCGAATCACGTACATCTTTTCGTACTTATACGACATATCCACGATGCCCGTGTTGTACAGTTCACTATCCGCCTCAAGGAGCGAGACGAGAACCGCATATTCGCACTTCTTCTCACTACGATCTTTATCAAGCTCGCGAAGAAAGTCTTCATTCTTTTTCTTTGTCGCCGTTTCATCACCTTCGTTTTTCATTTCAAACATGATGGAAATAATTTCATTCCCTAACTCATCAGTTTCTCGATAGATGTAGTCGCCCTTGCTGCCGGTCCGCGCGTCATTGTCCTTTTCAAAATAGGCCTTTTGAAATGCGGTCGCTCTCAATTTATTAAACTCAGTCTCACAGTGCTGTTCGAGCGTCTCGCCAATCATTTTTGTTGAGAGCTTTACTTTCATATCTTTCCGCAGTGCAATTTCTTCGTCTTTCATCCTGATGATGTCGTCTTTTGTTTTGAGCTCAGCAATAAATTTTTCCTTGAGTGCAGTTTCGAGCAGCTGTTTTTCAACATTTTTATTCTGCAGCTCATGCACAAGGCTGTCACGTTCTTTCTGCAGGTGCTGTATCGCCTCGGTAACTGCGAGTTTCTTCTCGATCTCTATAGATTCAATCTTTGCCTGAAGCTTGCTCATCTCAGCAGCTTTCTCGACTTTCATCCTGGCCATCTCTGCATCTTTCTGAAACAGGTCCTGCTGCAACGCACTTTTTACCTGCACCTCGACGAGCTTTACTGCGCTCTCTTTCTCTTTTTCAAGGAGCGCAAGCCGCTCATGCAATTCTCGATCGAATTCCTGGTTACGCACCTGCTTCAGAATATCCGCGAATCCGGTTTCATCAATGGTGAACGCTTTTTCACAGTGGGGGCATTTAATCTCATGCATACTTTTCACCTATGCTAGCACTCTTCGGTGATTCAAAAAACCCCAGCAAATTCGTACTTTCTCCACCGGTGAGCAAAAACAAAAACAGACGACGCACGGCCGTCTGTTTTTGTTTATTTTACCTGCACAATCGTGTACTCCATGGTCCCCGAGGGAACCTCTACTTTTACCGCTTCTCCCTCTTTACGACCAATGAATGCCTGACCCAAAGGAGAGGCGTTACTTATCCGTCCTTCCATGGGATTTGCTTCACTCTCTCCTACGAGCGAGAATGTTTTTTCCAATCCTTTTATAGAGACCACAAAAGTAGACCCAAGCGCGATCGCTCCTCCGTGCTGAGCGTCTACGACCACCGCGCTTAACAGCATCTGCTGCAGTTCAGTGATGCGCATTTCGTTTTGTCCCTGCTGTTCACGCGCTTCATGATAAGCAAAGTTTTCGGAGAGATCTCCCATTTCTCGGGCATCCGCAATCTTCGCCGCAATTTCTGGGCGAAGCACTTTGATACGCATTTCTAATTCCTGTTTCAGCTCAGCAAGTGCTTGCGCGGAAACGTAGGTTACATTATTTTCCATATATTTTCATTTACTCAAAGATCCTCCAGTTTCTGGGATCTGTCCCAAGATGACACGGCGAGAAAGAAAACGGCGCGAGCCACAGGCTCAGCGACGTTTTTCGTGATTGAGTGAGTATATCACTCCGCCGCTTCATCGTCAACCTGAGAAAAGTACCACGCGAGCACGTCACGGGCGATTGGAGAAGCAAGCGAAAACTCACCCCCCTGCTCCACGATCACCGTAATCACCACCTCCGGATTTTCATAGGGCGCAAAGCCGGTAAACCATGAGTGAGGCTGCAAGGTGGACGACCACTGAGCGGTTCCTGTTTTGCCTGCAGAGGTCACTGGGAGCGATTGGAATGCCTGCGCTGTCCCGCGAAGAACGGTATCGCGCATCCCTTTTTGTACTATCCCCACCACCTCAGGAGAAAGGATGCGCTCTTTTTCTCCTTGAGCATCTTTGAGGAGGACTGGAGTTACGAGCTCTCCCCCATTTGCAACCGCCGCAGTCATCCGCGCAATCTGCAGAGGACTGACAAGTACATCTCCCTGACCAATGGATACATTGTACGTATCACCAATATACCAAGGCTCTCCCTTTACCTCTTCCTTCCATGCCTTTGACGGCAGAAATCCCCGAGACTCCCCCGATAGTCCGATCCCCGTGTATTCGCCAAGCCCGAACGTACGCGCCCACTCCATCAACCGCTCAATCCCCATTCCCGTGAAATCTCCCGTTCCTCCGCCGATGGCATAAAAAAAGGTATTCACCGAGTCGGCAATGGCGAAAGAGACATCCGTGAGTCCATGCCCCCCTCCGCGCCAATCCGGGAAAAAGCGATTCCCGAGCCAAAGCCCCCCCGTTGAAAGAAAGGTCGTCTGAGGAGAAATAATCCCATCAGTGAGCGCGCCTGCAGCATAGAGCACTTTGATCGTTGAACCGGCAGGATAAGACCCGGCAATGCTTCGATTAAATAACGGAGCATTTGGATCATCGACGAGCGCGCTGTAGGTTTCTTGGCTCACTCCTTCTGTAAAAAGATTCGCGTCAAAGGAGGGATATGACACCATGGCTAATACCTCTCCGGTGTTTGGCTGCATCACCATGACCGAGGCACGTGCCACAGGAGCGTTCTCGAGCCTGCTTGCGATCACTTGTTCTATATACGCATGTAAGCTTGCATCCAGCGAAAGCGTGAGATCTTCACCTTGGAGCGGATCTTCTTGCAAGAGCGTGCGAAGCACTCCCCCCTGGGCATCTACTTCTACAAGCGTTTCCCCATTTTCACCACGGAGCCTCTCTTCAAACAGGCGTTCAACACCCTGCTTTCCGATGCGATCAAACGGGCGGTATCCCGCTTCCTTTTTCGTGGAATATTCTTCCGAAGAAAGCCCGGCCGTATATCCCAATACATGAGAGAGACTTGGAATGCGGTCAGTGATGTATGAGCGCTCTTCATTTACCTCTATCCGAATAGCTTGCGGCAATCCCCCCTCTGCAAGATAGCGCAGCGCGCATTCAGCAGTGAGATGGTCTGCGAGCACAAACTCCACCTCTTTTTTTCTTCTCGCTTCATGTACCGCTTCGAGCAACTCCTCACGAGATAGTCCGCACGAGACCATGAGCGGCGCAAATACATCTTGCAAGGCCTCATCTTCTTCGGGAAGCAGGGTGGTATATGACAGTAGACGATAATCAGGGTCGTTCTTTGCCAGCACCGTTCCATGACGATCATAGAGCCTCCCCCGATGAGCGACGTTCACCACTCGCTGCAAGCGATTTTGTTCGGCAACCAATCGCAATTCATCCCCTTCGATGACCTGCAATTCCGCGAGACGGACGCCCATGAAAAAAAAGATTGTTGCACAGATTGCCACTCCCACTTTTCTTCTGATTTTCTCTCGTTTTCTCGGCGCCTCTGCAGGAAGGAGCTGGTCTTCCTCTTCCGCATTCACAAACGAACGCTCAGCTTGTGGGAGCGCTTCTTCTTGCCATTCTGGACCAAAGAGTGATCGTTTCTCACGCATACGGCGAAAACCATCTTCCTTTTAACACGTTTCCCGCAAGATACATTCCTGACACTTCTACGATGACGCAGGCTATGAAGATCACCCACTCCCGCCATGAGAACAGCGGCATGCGCTCGAGCATGAGTCCCGCAAAAAGGACTCCTGCCGCAATACCCATGAGCACCCGCGATCCATGCGCTGCGAGTACGGTCACTGCTCCATACCACAGCACTGCCACGACGCTCATGATCGCTGCTGATACAACCGCATCTCGTATCCACCATGCCACAAGCGCATGCAGGAGCAAACAGATCAGTCCCCATTCAAATCCGCCCATCGCGCTAATCATTACGAGGAGCGATGAAAGAAATATGGCTTCGGCAAAGGTATGCGGAGGATGACCTGCGGCTCCCTGTACGAGTGCGAACAGGAGCATCCCTATTCCTACCCCTACCGCAGGAAGGGAAAATTTTCTCATAGCGAAGGGATATGAAAGACTTCTCCTTCCCACCATGCGTCGCTATAGATAAGCGGCTCGACCTTGATGCGATAAAACGGCGAAGGATCGGCGTCTATCACTTCTTTTACCGTACCCAGCGCAAGCCCGCGGGTTATCCCTCCTCCCAAACCGCTCGTCACCACCGTATCTCCCACCTCTACTGCACTGCCTTTTGGAACATAGAGTAACTCTAACCATGCACCTCCGGTTCCTTTTGCTATTCCTACCGTCTCTTCTTTTCCCGAGACCATAGCAGGAATGGCACTTTGTGCGTGGGTAATCGTTTGCACGACCGCGAGATCATTTTTTGCTTCAACCACCATTCCTAACAAGATCCTTCCCACTCCTACTCCTTCGCCTACGACAAACGGATCCCCCTTTTGCTTCCATACCAGGACATCCTCTTCATCTCCCTGGTATGCACGCGCAACCACCTGCACAGGAAGTGCCCGCACCGGACCCACATCGGTATATCGGAGTGTGCTCATCTCCTGCACGAGCTTTTCCTTCTCTTCCGTACAGGTCATGAGCGCATGCTCCTCCCAGCTCTCTTCAAGAAAGACATAGCGCACGGCCTGTCCTATTCGGGTAGCTCCGCGTACAAAACGAGCCTCCCCGTGCAGGATCGTCGGACGGGTAACTGAAAAAGACCGCAATCCCACGTAGAGTACAAAGGGAATGAGGATACCAAGGGTCAAGAGAAAGCGCCGCAGGACACCTTCTGGAAGTCGAAATCTGCGGGGCATAGTTTCTTACGCAAAAGAGGCGTCTTGCGTTGAAGGAAGGGCTATTCCTTTTAAGAGCTCTTCATTTGCTAATAGCGCTGCCGCACCTCGCACGTTCGCGGTCATCGGATCTTCAATGACGCGCACGGGAATGGCCGTTTCGCGTGCAATGGTTTTTTCGATACCGCGTAAAAGCGCTGATCCTCCCACGAGAACCACGCCTCGTTCATAGATATCTGCAACAAGTTCTGCAGGCGTTGCCTCGAGTGTTGCCTTGATACTACTGAGAATCACCGCAATGTTGCGCTGGAGCGCATCGCGCACCTCTGATTCCTTGAGGATGATTTGCTTTGGCAGTCCCGTTACTAAATGACGGCCGCGCACTTCCATTTCGTACGGGGTGCCGGTATCAAGCGTGCTTCCGAGCCTCCACTTCACCTCTTCAGCAACTTTCTCTCCAATGAGCAGACTGTAGGCATCGCGCACATACTGCGTGATATTTCTCGTCATTTCTTCACCGGCCACGGAAAGCGTACGAGATGTCACCACTCCCCCCAGCGAAACCACCGCAATCTGCGTCATTCCTCCCCCAATATCTACGATCATGGATCCCACGCTCTCCATCACCGGAAGTCCCGCGCCTACTGCCGCAGCAATAGGACTTTCTACGAGGGTGACCACGCGGGCTCCTGCAGAAAGCGCTGCGTCTTCTACGGCTTTTCGCTCCACCTCAGTGGTTTCAAGGGGAACGGTCATGACCATACGCGGTCGCGGCAAAGGCGTAGGTACATCCGCATGCACACGGTCAATGAAATACCTGAGCATTTTTTCGGTAATTTCAAAATCTGAAATGACCCCTTTGAGCAACGGGCGCGTGACCGAAAGGTGCGCAGGCGTTTTTCCGAGCATGTCGCGCGCCGAAGTTCCTACGGCCACAATAGCTTGGGTACGAGTGTTTACCGTCACGAGCGAAGGCTCGTGAATCACTAAACCTCGATCTTTTACGGCAACACGGGTATGGGAAGTTCCCAAATCAACCGCAATATCCTGTGAAAATTTCGCCATCCATCGTTCAAACATACAAAAAAGGGGTTGAGGAATCCCAACAAGATACTAAAGAAGTCTCTCCACTCCCACAATCCCAGTTATCCCCGGCGTAACACTCGCTCTACATGACGCTCCTCCCACATGAGGAGTGCGAACTCCACAATACCGATCACAAAGAATGCGAGCAGGAACCATGCAGGGGAAAAGAGCCGACTCGCAAGCGCAAGACACCCTCCTACCACAATGAGTCCGAGCAGTCCCCCTTGGCGGAGTGATCGCACGAGTACCCGGAGGATTCCTGCTTCGTCGTGACTCTCTACTTTTCTTGAGCGGATGAGGGTTCCGAGCGTTGCCATGAGACCCATGACGGTAAAAAAGAGGGTGATGTAAAACGCGAAGAATCCAAACATTCCCGCCGTGAAGGGGTTCATACTTACCAGCACTACAAACCAGCCAATACTCGCCGCACAGGTGCCGGTGAGAAGAATGAGGAGGTATTCGCGGAGGGACATAGCTTAATGCATTATACGCTTCCAGGCCTCCGGACGCAGAACACACTGTGCACGAAGAGTAAGCGCGGGAAACTTTGAGGCGAGCGCCCTGCACACTTCGTCCGCGACGCCCTGCGCATCAAACCGTGCCGCAGCATTTTTACATGCAAACGTCACCACACTATCCGCATACGATAATACGATCAGATCGTTCTCCAGCGGTGTTCCGGCAACCGTGCGCATAAGCTCTTCCTGCGCGCTCTCGACAACCCCATGCGCCGTCAGTTGCTCCTTAATGCCATGCCGCTTTGCAAACGACGCGAGCAAGCGATTAATTTGACGAGGATTTTTCATATTGCTAACCAAGCTGTGCCGCAGGGCAAATATCTTTAAAGTCGCAGTACTTACACGTCCGCTCCGAAGGCGTTGGAGTAAAGTCAGAAACCCTTAACTCGTTGACGGTTTCTATCACCAGCTTTCGGAGTTTTTCCTTTTCTTTTTCCGTTGGAACAAAAGATACCGTAGAACCGTCTTCCAAATAGTAGTAGGTGAGCTTTACGACGTTCAGCGGTGGATTAAAGCACTGCTCTGCAGCCAAAGCATAGATGACCAGCTGCCGCTTATCGTCCCACGAGAGCTCTTCTTTTGGCGTTCCTGTTTTATAATCAATAATTTCCACTCCCCCCTCGACGGTATCAATGCGGTCGATACGCCCTTTGAGCACCACGTCTTCAATGCGGAGATGAAAACCGCATTCGAGCTTCCAGGGTTTTGGCGTTTCCATTTTTACTTGCTCGTAAAACGTCTTCAAGGCCTCTTTTCCTTTCTCTTTATATTCTTCCTTCACTTCAGGTGAGGGATACCACTCATCAATAAAACACTCGTGATACAAATCAAGGAGCAGCTCGAAGGAAGGAATGCGTTCTTGGGCTTGTTTTTCCTCTGACCCAAAGAGAGAGACCTGTTGGCTGTTTTGAAGATCTTGCAAACGCTCAAGATATTTTTGCAGCGTTGCGTGCATGGTTTGCCCGAAAGAAAACTGATGGCGCCCGAAGGTAGGGATCTTTAACAAATGCGCGTACTTATACTGCATCGGGCACGTGGTAAATGCGGCAATTTGCGAGAAACTAAACTCCTCAGGAAGGGCGAGCTTGATCTCATCTGCGCGCACCACTTCTTCGCGCTGTTCAAAACGCTCTCCACCCCGTAATGCCTGGTCACCGCGAACCTGAGGGCGTTTCTTTTCAAGGTCTAATTCAAGGAGAAAACGGGAAGGCTTCCGGGCACGCGATCCTCCGTAATCATCCGCGGAGAGCAAGAACAATCCCTCTTTTGCACGGGTCATTGCGACGTAAAATAGTCGTCGTTCTTCGGAGATGTGATCATCGAGTTCTGGGATGGCCGGAACAAGCCCAGGAGGCAACGGAAGTGATTCTGATCGAGAAACGGAGGGGAATCTTTGTTCTACCAGGTTCACGACAAATACATAACGAAATTCAAGACCCTTTGCGCTATGTACGGTCATCATTTGTACCACATCCGGCCCTGTTTCCGTATCTTTCGGGAGCGCCCCCTCTTCCCCTGCCTCACGTTCTGCATCAAATTCTTCAAGGAAGTTCGTAAGCGTCGATTCTCCTGGATGAGATTCTCCGAAACGTTTCAGGCGCGTCAGAAACTGTTCGAGGTACTGAAATTGTTCTTTTTGCACCACCTCAGGAAGTCCCTTGATATCTCCGAGCATTCCCGCTTTCTTCACTACCTCGATGAACATTTCAGCCGCGCTGCATCGTTGCGCATCTTTTGCGAGCTTTTCCTGCAGCGTGAGGAGATCGCGCATCTTTTCCCGACCTTCTTCAGAGATCGTAGAAGCCTCTGCCGCATGCCGCATGGCGTCTGCGATCACATATCCCTTGCGTCGTACAAGCGCAAGAAGATCATGCGTATCCTGCGTAGGAACTCCGAGACGTGGATGCGTCAGGATACGATACCACGCAGGGCTATTGAGGGGATCAACGGCAACGCGTAAATATGCAAGCACATCCAAGATGAGCGGCTTCGTGTACAGCCCTGAGGATGACGCATGTACAAAGGGAATCCCATACCGCTCAAAGGTCTCCAGGAAGGGCGTCAGGGGATCGTGCGCGCGTGAGAGGATGCAAAAATCTCCCCAAGATGCCTTTCCGGTCGTTACGCGTTCTACAATTTCATGCGCCACCGCCTGCACTTCGTCTTCCAGGGTATCGGCATGAATATGCGTTACAAATCCTTCGTCCTCGTGATGAGCCTGGAGTTCTTTTGAGATATTCTCCGTTATTTCCAATCGGTGAGGATCATTCTTGCGAATGAGGCGATATGCCGCATCGAGGACCTGTTTTCCGCTTCGGTAGTTCGTCGTGAGGACGAATCGCTGGCACTCTGGAAAATCATTTCTGAACTGCAAAATGTTCGCGAGCGCGGCGCCGCGAAACTTGTAAATTGCTTGGTCATCATCTCCCACGACCGTGACATTTCTCCGATTCCCCGCGAGCTGTTTGACGATCGCGTATTGGATGGAGTTCGTGTCTTGGAATTCGTCTACAATGATGTACTTATATTGCTCCCGATAGAGCGCCAAGATGTTCGGACGCTCGACAAAGAGCTGATGCACCTGCAAGAGCAGTCCTCCGAAATCAATTACCCCTTCTTCGGCAAGAATTTTTTCGTAAAGCGTGTACGCTCCTGCAAGCTCTTTCCATTTCGTCAGCTCTAATCGCTCTTCAGGCGGAAGGGTGGCATATGCTTCCGGACCCCCTCCTGCTCTTTCCTGCCAGAGGTCTTCAACATGCGCCGCGTAGCGATCCGGGGTAATCCCCTCATCTTTACACCGTGAAAAGTGCTTGAGCATTTCCCGTAAAAACTTTGTAGGGTTTCCTCGAGGCCGGAAATAATCAAGCGAAAAACGAGCAAGGTGTTTTCTCAGGAGAAGCCATGCATCAATTTCCGTCAGAATACGCATGTCACCTGGAAGACCCATTTCAAGACCATATCGCGCAAGAATACGCTCACAAAAGGCGTGGAAGGTTGCGATGCTCGTATCTACATAGCCAATCGGGAGCAGACGATCCACACGTTCTTCCATTTCGCGCGCCGCCTTTTCCGTAAACGTAAGCGCGAGAATTTCTTCCGGCTTTGCTCGTTCGCTTGCGATCAACCAAGCAATCTTACGCGTGATCACGGTTGTTTTTCCGGTTCCTGCGCCTGCAATAATCATCTGCGGCCCATCCGGCGCAGTGATTGCTGCTTTTTGCACCTCATGAACATCCTGTAAGAGTGTTTCTCCCCACGCCTGCATATTTAGGTCTGAATACCTTCTACTGCTTTGACCATGAGCGCCAGGGCATCTGCGTACAGAAACCACGCTCCATATGCGGTCATGATAATGAGGAGAAGCGCACTGAGCTTCACCATCCATTTTTCCGAATACTGCACATCAGCTTCTGTCCAGGCACGCATCATTCGCACGCTGAGCGTAAAGAGAGTGTACGCAAGCATCAGCGTTGCAACGGTCGCCACCATTGGCATCATCTGCATGCCGTACCCCGTGCTTAACACAAACGGCACGAAGAATGGGCTTACCATCGGCATTCCTGCGAGCACTAAAATCGCATATTTTTTCATCCGCACACTCCACCACGCTCCTCCCTGGACAAGGATGCAGATCGTTCCTACAAGAACGTATCCCATGAAGATCATGAGCGCAGGAATAAAACCCGCTGCTCCATATCCGCCCGATACTAACGCCATCCCGAGGAGCAAAATTGCGAATATTTCCCCCGTACTTTCCTTCGCGCGCAGATATTCAACCAATGTTACGGCTGAAAATATACTAAATACGATGAGCATCTTTTGTACAAAAGGCTCTCCTTGATTTCCTCCCCATGCAGGAAGCGTGAGGAGATGAGGGAAGAGTGCAACGGGAAGGAAGATGCGCATGAGCAACCGCTGCGCCTTTGGCAACTCTGCAACTCCTTTCCTGAACCAAACCATGCCAGGAACTAATCCCAAAAACCATAATGCCGAGAACCCAATTACCGTCATGCCCAGAAACGCCAAGACAGGCACTGATCCCGTCATCCCTGCACGAACTTCACTGCTCGTGAGCATGAGCTCTCCGGTGTGCTGATATCCGCCCACAAGGAGTAGTGTGATGCCAAGCGCAAAGACCGCAAACGCTCCACCGATACCGATGGTATATTTTCTCAGTCGTTGCAACATGTGGTCTGGCGCTTCGTACAGCGAGCCAATGCAGGTCATCATAAACGTGATGAATACCCCAAAGAGCACCAGAGGCAGCGCTTCAGCAAGCAGGGTCAGAAGTACTCCTCCAAATCCTCCCACGAGCGTTACACTACGTAGTGTAAACAATTGTCGAGATCCTATTCCCCTTTCAAAACATGCTCCCCACCAAAGTGCAAACGCGAATACAATTGCCCCCCAGCTGATCGCGAGCGGGATGAGCAGAAGGCCTCTCAGCGTATCTACAACGAGAAAACCTTGTAACGCACTGACAGGCGCCCCTCCTAACACCGGCACTGCCAGTGCCCCCAATGCAAGCGAGGTGAGCACAGCATTCACGACAAACCACGTACGCAACATTTTTTCTTTTAACGGAAGAAAACACGCTGCGACTGATCCGAGAAGCAATACCGCTACAAGAAGAAATTCCATAGGTTAGAAAAGGATGATGAGCGTTACCAGGAAAAAGGCGAGGAGCACCACACTCGCTTCTTTCATAGTCATTTGCGTAAGACGATGTTCCCCTTCGGTCAGCGCAGCGTTGAGCGTTTGTTTCATTGAAGTTCCATACACCCCTCCCTGCGTTGCAACTTTTGGAAGCGCCAAATATCCCTCAATGCGCTCCACAAAAGCACGTGCAGAGCCAGCAATTTTTGCCCATGCATCTGGCTTCTTTTTTTTCATGATCATTGCGCCTCCCACGAAAAGCGCGCTCGCCCCGAGCAGCATCCATGGAATGAGCGTGAGCACGGTTTCAGCGAAAGCTATTTCTATACGAGCATCTGGCGCTTCTCCCCCTATCGTTGTTCCGAGATAGGAGAGGATGTGCGCGTACGCAATCGCACCTATCAACAATATGAACGACTGCACTCCGCCGACGAACGCGCGCTGCGTTCCCCCATTTCCCTGCTGCACAAAGAATCGCGCAAGGAACAACGTGGTTCCTAGCGTTATCACGATGAGCAGTGCAGTAAATCCTTTCTCTCCCACGGTTTCTGCTGCTTGCCATAAGACACCCAATCCCGCAAACAGAAGGAGCAGGCCCATTCCTGGAAGCGTACCTGGCAGTGGCGAGAGCAGGAATTGTTGTATGCTCATTTCCTTTTCTTGCCCCTGTACACCGCCTCGTCGATAATCACCCAATATTCCTGCAGCCGCTAAGGTAATTCCTCCAAAGAGAAAACATTGTACTGCGGTTACTATCTGCATGTTCACCGCGATCATCGTGAGTGGAACAGCAAAGAACAGCAAATACATGTAACTTTGCATGATCGCATGCTGATTACGCTTTCTTGCAAAATACAACGCCATCAGCGCTGAAAGAAGCGCCACGAGTGTGATGAGGAGCGTAGGCGCAGTCCCCAAAAAGAACAGGCAAAGCCGAAGCGTGATGTACATCGGTATGAGTAAATAGGCCCCTGCAAACCAGCGTACACTTGCCAATGCACCCGCAAAAAGAAAGACCAGTGCAAGCAATACCGTCTTTTCCGGTAACTGTGAAGAAATAGATGCCACGATGGTCATGTCTGCCAGAAACGCTCCCCCTGAGAGGAGCAATATACTGAGCATCATCGCCCCCATCGCAAAAACAAACCCCATGCGCTCTTTTTGTGCGACTGCGCGAACACCTCCCAACGTAACGACGAGAAGCCACGCAATCAGCGTCATGGGCGTTGCGGCTGAAATTACCCCGAGGACAAGAAACATTGCTCCAAACGCACTTTTGAAAACACCCGGTGATCTTTCACACAGATGCACAAGGGTCGCCGCTGCAAGAATCACTCCGAATACCGCCGCAAAGCGATCGATATACCAGACGCCCGACACCAAAAGCGGCAGCGTCTGCGGAAGCAGATGAGGAGCAATCCCCTCTCGCATTCCTCCTGCAATAAGCGCCATCGCCCATCCGGCTCCCACCACGCCGATTGCTGCAATTATTCTCCCGAGCGTTTGGAGTACGTTTTTCGTTTTTTGCGCACGAAAAAAGGCTTTCGCCTTCTTCATTCCCTCACTTCCTTTCTGATGTATATTCTTCGCAAGTGCTCGCATATGATCCATAGTCTTTCAAATTTAGCCGGGTTTTTCCATCTCACGGGTGGATAAACAAACCCCCTACCACTTTTTTACAGATAGGGGGCTTATTTACCGCTTTCTCCTTCCCTTAAGCGCTACACGGTAGCGCGCTACTTCCCGCTCTAGGAGCGCAGCTGCGGCAGCATAGGCAACCTCGTCTCCTGCACGTACGTTTTTCAGCGCTTGATCAGCTTCTTGCCTTGCTCTTTCAATAGCCTCCAGCGTCAACTCCTCAGAACGTTCTGCCGTATCTGCAAGAATGGTGAGCGCGTTCTTTGCGATACGTAAAATTCCCGTTGATACTGCGAGAAGCATTTCTTCTCCAGAAGGCGTGATCACACGCATCTCACCCGGAGTAAGAAGCGTTGTGAGTTCCGCATGCCCTGGGCGAATAGTAATTTCCCCCTTCTGGGTTGAAACCGAAATCTGCCGGGCCTCCCCTTCTGCAACCGTCCGTTCTGGAGTGATGATGGAATACTGCACCATAGATAGCATATCAACCGCACCTCTTTACATGACCTAGGCTCCAACCTCATCAATCCCCCCCTTCATGTAGAACGCCTGTTCAGGCTTCTCGTCATGCTTGCCTTCTAAAATCTCCTTAAATCCGCGCACGGTTTCTGCGAGAGGAACGTATTTCCCCGGACTTCCCGTAAACTGCTCTGCTACGTGGAATGGCTGTGAAAGGAACTTTTGTATTTTTCGCGCACGCACAACCGTTTGTTTATCTTCTTCTGAGAGCTCATCCATGCCAAGAATGGCGATGATATCTTGGAGATCTTTATATCGCTGGAGCACCTTTTGCACTCCTCGCGCCACATCGTAATGCTCCTGTCCGACGATGTTTGCATCCAGGATGGTTGAAGAGGAGTCAAGCGGGTCAACAGCAGGGTAAATCGCAAGCTCCGCCATTGCACGAGAGAGCACTACTGTAGAGTCGAGGTGAGCAAACGTGGTTGCGGGAGCTGGATCAGTAAGGTCGTCTGCGGGAACGTAGACTGCCTGGATAGAAGTGATGGAACCGCGATTGGTCGACGTAATACGCTCTTGCAGTCCTCCCATTTCGGTTGCCAAGTTTGGCTGGTAGCCTACGGCAGAAGGAATGCGGCCAAGAAGCGAAGATACTTCAGATCCTGCCTGGGTAAAGCGGAAGATGTTGTCGATAAACATGAGTACATCACGGCCTTCGTCGTCGCGGAAGTATTCAGCCATGGTAAGCCCTGCGAGCGCAACACGTGCACGCGCTCCCGGTGGTTCGTTCATCTGTCCGAACACGAGTACCGTCTTATCAAGAACGCCGGAATCTTTCATTTCCATGTAAAGATCGTTTCCTTCACGGGTACGCTCTCCTACCCCTGCAAATACTGAGTATCCCCCGTGTTCTTTTGCGATATTGTGAATGAGCTCCTGAATGAGCACGGTCTTTCCTACTCCTGCTCCTCCAAAAAGACCGGTCTTTCCACCTTTCAGAATAGGACAAATAAGATCAACGACTTTAATACCCGTTTCAAATACCTCCGCCTTCGTGGATTGATCCTTAAAATCTGGTGCTGCACGATGAATGCTATCCGATCGCTTTGCCTTTACTTCTCCCAATTCATCGATTGGCGCACCGGTTACGTCCATCATGCGGCCAAGCGTCTCAGGGCCCACGGGTACTGAGATCGGTTTTCCTGTTGCTGTTACTTCAAGTCCACGCACGAGTCCATCAGTCGCCCCCATGGCAATCGCGCGGACCACTCCTCCTTCGAGATGCTGTGCTACTTCGCACACGAGTAGTTCTTTTCCTTTTTTTATGGTCAGCGCAGACAGCAGTGCAGGTATCTCGCCCTCAAAGCGAACATCCACTACTGGGCCAATAATTTGCGTAAGAGTTCCTTTCATATATTTTTTTATTCGCTTTCAAGTGCTGATTTTCCTCCACTGATTTCTGCGATCTCTTGCGTGATCGCTCCCTGACGGGCTTGGTTATACGTAAAGGTGAGCGAAGAGAGCATATCCGAGGCTGCATCTGAAGCGTTTTTCATAGCCATCATACGCGCCGCATGTTCGCTTGCAACCGATTCAAGCAGCATCTGCCACAAAAGCGTTTCTGCAAGCGCGGGGAGTGTGGCATCGAGGACCTGTTGCGCAGAAGGCTCGAAGAGTACCTCTGGCTTCACATCCGCATCTTGGGTTCTTTTTTGCGACAAGGGAAGGAGCCGTTGCATGGCGGGAACTTGCGAGACCCCTGATACAAAATCGGTAAAAATGACGTGCACCTCCTTATACGTTCCTACCAAGAAACCTGAGAGCGCCATGTGCGCAATGGGAAGAAGGTCTGCTAGCGCAGGATTATTCGAAAGCGCTGGAAAACGTGCAATGACCGGTTTTCCGAGACGCTGCAATCCTTCCGCCCCCTTTCTTCCTACCGCAATGATATCGAGCGTATCCTCCGTAAAAGCCTTTAATGACTCGCGTGCGAACTTGAGGAGGTTTACATTGAGGCCGCCCGCAAGTCCACGATCCGAGGAGAAAACCAGAACGAGCGTCTTTTTGGCTTCAGGACGCACCTCAAGGAGTGCATGGGTGATGTGCTCAGGCAAGCGCGCCAATGCATCACCAATGGTCTGCTCTGCAGCTTCCGCGTATGCCCTGCTCTTTGTTGCCTGTGCAATCGCGCGACGCATCTTTGAAGCAGCCACAAGCTCCATGGCCTTGGTAATTTTTCGGGTATTTCGCACGGATTTCATCCGTAACTTAATGGCTTTTTTGTTTTGCGCCATAGCGGGCACTATGCAGCCTTCTTAAACTTTTCAACAAAATCTTTCATGTACGTTTCGAGTTCGGTCTTTACCTCGTCACTCAGCTCTTTTGTTTCGGTGATACGCGCAATAATTCCCGCACCCGTCCCCTTCATACTCTCGAGCAGTTCGCGCTCAAAACGGACGATATCCTCTACCGCAACATCATCCATGTACCCATTGTTGAGCGCAAAAATCACCACCGCTTGTTCAGCAAACTTCATTGGAGCGTATTGCGGCTGCTTCATCACCTCCATCGCGCGACGACCACGCGCAATTTGCTTACGCGTTGCTTCGTCCATGTCGGTCGCGAACTGCGCGAATGCTTCCAATTCACGATACTGCGCAAGATCCACCTTGAGCGTCTTTGCAACGTTCTTCATTGCTTTGGTTTGCGCCGCAGAACCTACACGAGAAACAGAAAGTCCGACATTGAGTGCGGGACGTTGACCCTTATAGAACAGATCACTTTCTAAGTAGATCTGACCATCGGTAATAGAAATGACGTTCGTAGGAATATACGCGGATACGTCGCCTCCCTGTGTTTCAATAATTGGCAGCGCAGTGATCGAGCCTCCACCATGCGCTTCGTTTACGCGGGCGCTACGTTCAAGAAGACGTGAATGCAAGTAGAACACATCACCTGGATATGCTTCGCGTCCTGGGGGACGGCGGAGGAGCAGCGAGATTTCTCGATATGCCCACGCGTGCTTTGAAAGATCATCGTAGACAATGAGCACATCTTCACCCTTTGCCATGAAGTACTCTGCGAGCGCACATCCTGCATATGGCGCAAGGTACTGCATTGCTGCAGGATCAGACGCTCCCGCAACCACAATGGTCGTGTATTCCATTGCTCCCGCATCTTGCAGACGCTGCATGAGCTGTGCGACTTTTGATTCTTTTTGACCGATCGCAACATAAATACACTTCATGTTCTCTCCCTTTTGGTTGAGCATGGTATCTACCGCGATCGCTGTTTTTCCCGTCTGACGGTCTCCGATAATGAGCTCGCGCTGCCCTCGCCCTACAGGAATAAGCGCATCAATGGCTTTGATACCCGTTTGCAACGGCACGCTTACCGCCTTGCGCGACATGACTCCTGGTGCGATTTTTTCTACCGGCGCAAATGTTTTACTGAGCAAATCTCCTTTGCCATCAATTGCCTGGCCAAGGGGATTGATTACCCGTCCTACGCAGGCATCTGAAACGGGAATCGAGAGAATACGCCCTGTGCTTTTCACCGTATCTCCTGCCTTTACCGCTGCAGCATCGTCCAAAATCATGGCGCCTACCACTCCTTCTTCGAGGTTGAGCGCAACACCCATCACCTCTCCTGGAAAGACTACCATTTCCTGGCTCATGACCGTTGCAAGGCCGCTAATACGCGCAACGCCATCAGCAACAGAAACAACCGTTCCCACGTGTTCCTCATGAGCACCACCTGAGAATGCGGCGAGTTCTGCGCGCAGAATATCTAAGATGTCTGTTTTCTTTGTAGCCATACGTTTAGTGGTTCAAAAGGGCTCTTTTCATGCGCTCCAGGGTACCTGTTACCGAGCTATCAATAATACGATCGTTGACGCTCAGTACCGCTCCTCCGATCAACCGAGGATCAATGACCGTTTTTAGTTCCGTGTGAGGAAAGGCCTGAGCGAGTTTTTCTTTGAGCGCAACAGGAATACGGTGCGCTGTTGTTAAACATATTGTCTTCGGACCAAACATCTCGCCTCCTACCTTTTCTACCGCTCTTTTGAAGGCGGCACGATCAGTCAACCTTCCTGTTTTCTCAAGCTCTTTGAGAAATACCTTGACTGCATCTGCCTGTTCTTTTTCTGGTATTTGCATGAGTGCCTGCAGGAGTGCCCGCGCTCCCGATATTACTTCTTTCTTCTTCATACGCTACGTCATCTTTCTTACCACTTCTTCTGCAAGAGACTGTGATTTTTTCTCGGTAATCGCCTCTCCGAGCACTTTCGTTGCCGCAGCAATGGTAATCTCTACGATCTCTTTGCGCATCGCGACCATCATCACCTCATGCTCTTCAGCAAGCTGCACCTTTCCTTGCGCGATCACCCGTTCTACCTCCTGCTTTGCCGCTGCAACCATTTCTGTTTTACGCGCTTGTGTTTCTTCGAGCGACTTTCGCGCAAATGCATCAGCTTCTTCACGAGCAAGCCGCAGGATTTCTCCCTTTTCTTTCTCTGCTTCCGCCAGCCGCTTGGTTACTTCTTCTGCATCATGGATGCTTTTTGCGATCTTCTTTTCCCGTTCATCCAATGCCGCGAGAATCGGCCTATATGCAAACCGCCAAAGTACCAAGAGAATGAGCAGAAAGTTGACAAGCTGTGCAACAAATAAATCACCTCGCAGTCCAAAGGTTCCTGCGACACCTGCAATGCCCGATGCCTCTTCAGCATGTACAGCGGTTTCTTGTACCGCTTCTCCGGTTGCGATTTCTTCTGTGGTAATAGGTTCAGTTGCCATAGCAAAGGGTCAAAGATACTCTTCCCTCTTCCGGTGAAATCACCGAAAGAGGAGAAGAACTTCCTTGTATTAGAGAGAGAACGCGATAATCAGCGCGTAGATCGCAATTGCTTCCGCAAATGCCATCGCAAGAAGCATCGGGGTGTTCATCTCCTTCTTTGCTTCTGGGTTACGAGCGATACCTTCCATCGCAGCCTTACCAACTAATCCAATAGAGAGTGCGGGCACGATACCTCCAACAGCGATCGTTAAACCCTTCATAAGAAGTGTCATCATTTCTGCATCCATACGGAACAAAATAAAAGAATTAATGTGTAGCGTGCGCCTTCGCACCGCCGTCTTGAGGCTCCTCGTCAGCATGGCCATGGTCGTCGTGCGACTCCGTAGCCATAACGAGAAACACCAAGACAAGCGTCGCGAAAACGGTCGCCTGAATGAATCCTACGAGGATTTCGAGGAACATGAACGGAACCGGCACCACAAACGATGCCAGACCCAGCATGACTCCAATAAGCACCTCGCCTGCGAACACGTTTCCAAATAAACGCAGGGACAATGATGCAACCTTTGCGAATTCACTTGCGATCTCAATGATCCCGACGAAAAATTCAATGACCGCCGTGACGATCGCCATGGGGCCCCTCGGAATCGCACGGATGATCCCGCGAATATTCACAAACTTGCTGACGTGGTTGAGCAATCCCTGCGTGCTTATTCCCACCCACTGCACATATACCAAGGAGAGCACCGCGAGCGCCAATGTCATATTCACATCAGCACCCACCGGTCGCAGCAAAGGAAGCATTTCTAAACCGTGTGCTCCTTCACCCCATACGCCAATCGTCCCCGTACCCGGCAACAATCCGATCCAATTGCTAAAGAGCAAAAAGAAAAAGATCGTTGCCACAAGCGGGAAAAAGGCGCGTGACTTTTTTCGATCTCCGGTGACGCTATCCATTTGGTCGAGATACCATACAATCCCAGCCTCGAGGACATTATGAATACCCCGCGGCACCAAAGCCCTTTTTCGTTGGGATGCAACGAGCGCAACCGCTCCAAAGAAGAACACCGCGATCCACGCATTCACCATGGCATTGGTAATCGGAAAACCTGCAATGGTAAAAAGCGTTTCTGCAGCCAAGGCCGCAGGGAGCACTTTTACGAGGGTTTTTTCCGTATTTCGCGCCATAGTCGTTGAAGAACTGGGCCGAGTATACCCCACCCCCCCTTTTTTTGCCATGAAATCCCAAAAATGCATTTTTATTTGGCTAAAATTAGCCATATTCATTGACAAAATACAAAAAATATGGTATAGTTACTATTGTACCCAAAAAGCTCCCCCGCCATTCCCTTGGCCCGTGGGAGCTTTCTTTTTTTGCGAATTTCTGCTACTTTTTTGTCGGAGGTACTTCGACATGAGCTACATTCTCATTCACGGCAACGCGCGATCTGCGCCGCGACTCGCCTTTCATGTGGAGAATTTTTTTCTTTATCATGATTCCACTGGTCCTGTCCGTGAAATCATAACAGTTCAGAACTTTTTCGAGGCCAAAGTTCTTTTGGAACAAAGACGTCCCGCACTCGTAATTACGGGCTTGATCACGAACAAGTCCAACCCCTCACAGTGTGGCCCCGCCCTATACGGCCTCACTTCCAGAGATCAAATTCCGCTTGTCATCGTCAGTTCACTTTCAAAAGTCTCTGGATACTCAACCGAACTTCTTGCCTTACCAGACGATTCTCCACTTTTCGGAGAAATGGACGACTGGGTCGCGGGATATGGTATCTCGGATCTTCCACGAGACCAGCTCGGAAAAACCTGGTTTCTCGTCAACGGACTTGGCAATGCCTGGAGAGACATGGAACCTATTCGATATTTACTTTGCTAAACAGTCCGCGCGCCGCCACCCCTTCCGCGCAAGGGGTGGCGGAATTGTTTTTATAAGAACAAATAAATTGCGGTTGTTGCAATGACTGAGATTAACGTGAGTGCCGCAACGATACGAACGATGAGTGGATGTTTGTACTGCATAAAATATTTAGAAGTCGCGCACCGGTCCACGCTCGGGAATGCCGTAGCGCTTGAGTGCATCTTTCCGTGCTCTTTCGTGAGGAACAAGCGGATGCTCGAGCGCACTCATTGCATACCGCTCAGGTGAGAGCCACTTTTTTTGATACGCCCCTTGCGGATCGTAATTCTTTGCTTGAAGGTAGGGATTGAAAATACGAATAGGCTTTGGATCGGCACCCACCGATGCACCCCATTGCCATCCACCATTGTTCGATGCTTCGTCGAGGTCGATGAGTTGCGCTCGGAAATATTCCTGTCCCCATCGCCAATCAACGCCAAGATTTTTTGTGAGCACCGATGCAACGATCATGCGTGCACGGTTGTGCATCCATCCGGTGCGTGCAAGCTGCATCATGGCGGCATCAACAATAGGGTACCCGGTTTTTCCCGCTATCCATGCCGTAAATCTTCGCAGTGCCTCGTCGTCTTCTTCCCAGCGAATGGTATTTCTATACTGCGCTTGAAATTCCTCGTGCAATAATTCTGGCTTATGGAAAAGAAGGTACTTATAAAATTCTCTCCATATGAGTTCAGAAACGTAGTGTACTTCTCCCTGAAGATTCTCTGGCACGGAAAACCAATTCACTCCGAGAAGGTGCCCTTCAGACTTTTCTAAAATTTTTGCGCACATCCAGCGTGCGGAAAGAAGCCCCCATGCAAGCGCAAGCGACATTCGCGAGGTTCCGTCTTCTTCAGCATCGATGGCAAGCGAATCTCGGGTATCGGCGTATGCGTGTAACCCAGCGCGTAAGAAATGCGTAAAACGATGTTGCGCCTCTGCTTCGCTTGCGTACCAACCTTCCATGCTTGGTGCCGCACCTGCAAGCTCTTCAAGGTGCAAGATGTGTTTCTTTTCTCCCTGCACCTCACATGTTCGCTCCTGTGAAAAAACATGCATGATGTCTTGCTCTCGTGCTTGTACCTGCTTTACAAACAGCGCGAGTATTGCCGTTGGGACATATTTTGCATGCTCAAGTGGCGCACGTGGAAGTACGGGTGCCGTAAGGAATGATTTCCACACCGCTTTTTTAAATGGCGTAAATACCGAATAGATCGTTCCACTCCCAGAACGTGTTTCTTTTGCAACGGTGAGCTGGTCGGGATACACCACGATTTCCACGTGCGCTTGTTTGAGCTTTTCTACCTGAGAATAAAAATCAGGATAGACGTCTTCGTTTACATGCACGCGCAGAGCATAGCCTTCTGCGAATGCTTTTTTTGCAAATGTCTGGAGCGTTTTTGCACCCTTTCCTTGCGCAATAACAAAATGCGTAAAGTGCTCCGCAAATTTAGGGAGTGCGCGCGCAAGAAACTGCCGTTGCGGATAACCAAACTGCATGCTCGGCTCTGCGCGCGTCATGTAGTCTTCGAGAATAAATATCGGGAGAAAGAATCCGTCGCCGTGCGTTGATCCCGCGATTGCGGCCGTAAGTGCCGGATTATCGGTGAGACGAAAATCTCTCCGCGACCAGTAAAGGTGGATGGTTTTCATGGCAAAAGCATAGCAAGATTTGTTATGCTCTGCGAGTGTCTTCTCTTGGTCTCATTTTTCCCCATCAGCTTTTTGAAAAAAGCGCCCTCCCGTCGCAATGCGACCATATTTTTCTCATTGAAGACTTTCTCTTTTTTCGCCAATTTCCTTTTCACAAGCAAAAAATTGCTTTTCATCGGGCAAGCATGCGCGCCTATGCACGCGCACTTGAAGCACAAGGCATCAAGGTGACGTATCTTGAAAGTCACGACCTGCGCACGCGCGGCGCTTGGGCGTCTTTTCTCAAAAAACACAAACCTCACACCCTTGTTTGCTACGACGTCGTTGATACGTGGCTTGCGCAAGATATTCGCCGTGCGGCAAAGCATCTTGGTGCCGAGCTCACGTTTTTGCCCACTCCCCAATTTCTCAATTCCCCTGAGGAAAATGCCGCGCTTCTCCCCCTCAAGAAAAAACCGTTCATGAAAACGTTTTACGAGGCGCAGCGCAAGCGTCTTGGCGTTCTCATGCATGCCAACGGCACTCCTGTGGGAGGAAAGTTTTCTTTCGATACTGAAAATCGAAAACGCCTTCCCAAAAATCATCGCATTCCCCCTCCGCTTTCGCTTCCGTCGTCGCCTGACGTTGCAGAGGCTATTGCATATACCAACGCCCACTTTGCACAACACTACGGAGAGCTCGACACCTTTTCTTACGCCACCGATCACCACGGAGCACGCAAGGTGCTTCATCATTTTCTTACCCATCACTTGGCGGACTTTGGCGCGTATGAAGATGCCATTTCTTCAACACAGACCGTGCTTCATCACAGCACGCTCTCGCCCTACCTCAACTCAGGCCTTCTTACGCCTCACGAGGTTCTTCGGGCAACCCTTGATCATGCAGAAACTCACACCATTCCTCTCAATAGCCTTGAAGGATTTCTTCGTCAGCTCATCGGATGGAGAGAATTTATTCGCGCCATGTATACCCCCCACGGCAACCGCATGCGTACAAGCAATGCCCTCCACGCTACCAAACACCTTCCTTCTGGTTTTTGGGATGCTACTACGGGAAATATCGTGCTTGATACGAGCATTGCCCGCGTTCTGCAACATGCATACTGCCATCACATCGAACGCCTCATGGTGCTCGGGAACTATCTCCTCCTCAACGAAACACACCCCGATGAAGTGTACGCATGGTTCATGGCCATGTTTATCGATGCGTACGACTGGGTGATGGTTCCCAATGTATACGGCATGAGTCAGTTTGCTGATGGAGGTATTTTTGCCACGAAGCCGTATATCGCTGCGGCAAATTATATTTTACGCATGAGTGACTATCGTCGTGATGGCGTATGGGATAAGGCGTTCGATGATGCCTTTTGGGTGTTTCTCAAAAAGCATCGCACGCTTCTTGAGAAGAATCCGCGCTTCCGCATGCTTCTCACTCAGCTTCACAAGCATTAACGTCAAAGCCCCTCGCTTCCTTCATCCCACGTTACCCTGCCGTCTCCTGTTATTTCAATTGGTTCCCCGCCGTAGCGAGGCTCCGCTCTGGTGACTACTTCATAGAATGCCTTTATACGTGCGGGGATTTCTCGGGTGATAAATTGGGTTTCTTTGACATACGACTCAAGCGAGGCAGAAACCCCTTGAACAGAAATCCCCTGTGCATCTGCAACATACAATGCACGAGGAAGATGGAAATCTTGCGTGACGATCATTGCTTCGGTCACGCCAAATACTTCTGCCGCCCGTACCATGGTGTCGTAGGTATCAAACCCCGCGTGATCAAGGAAAAGATCTTCCGGAGCAACTCCTCGCGCAAGCAACCATTCGCGCATGGCGTTTACTTCATCGTACTGCACCTGTCCGTTATCTCCGGAACAGAGAATCTTTTCCGTACGTCCATCTTGATAAATCGCCAGGGCAACCATAAGGCGATCCCGCAGAACATCGGACGGCGTTCCATCATGCTTCAATCCTGCGCCCGGAACGATCACCACCGGCGCTGCTGCACTTTGCGCATCAACAATGAATTCCTTTCCCTTTACATACACGTACAATGACGCTCCAATCAACATGATGCCTCCAAGAATGCCAACGATTCCTGCGTATATTCCTATTTTTTTACCATGATTCAAGATATTCTTCGTGAGTGACTTCTTTTCTTTCTCCATACTTTTTTGCATTTTATCAAAAATCTCCGACCATGGTCGGAGATTTTTTTATTCGTAACGCAATGCTTCGATCGGGTCGAGTTTTGCCGCACGTTTTGCAGGATACCATCCGAATGCAAGACCCACGATCGTTGAAACGAGTACCGAAGCGACAATGGCTTCCGGGGGAATAATGAGCCCCCAGCCATCGACCGCGCGCGTGAGAATTGCGGCAACGAGCACCGACGCGAGCACGCCAAGCAACATACCGAGCACTCCCCCTGCCAGCGTAAGCACCACCGCTTCGAGCAAGAATTGACGAAGCACTTCTTGTGAAGTTGCGCCGATTGCTTTTCGCAAACCAATTTCTTTTGTGCGCTCAGTTACCGACACCAGCATGATGTTCATAATTCCGATTCCTCCTACAACGAGCGAAATGGCCGCAATTGAAGCGAGAAGAATGGTGAGTGTCGAACCTACAATGCCAATGGTTTGCGCGGCGTCTTCTTGGCTTGAAACTGCGAAATCGTCTTTTGCTAAATCACCTTCTGGATTATCGAGATTATGCGTATCTCGCAAAATCCAACGTGCTTCATCTTTTGCAACTTCGAGGTCGCCCGTTGCACGCGCGGCAATGTAGGAGAGGTAATCCGTACCAACCACGTTTCTGAGTGCCGTCGTCACCGGAATGTACACCTGTTTATCGAGGTTGGTGAAGAATCGACTGCCCTGTTCGTCGAGTACGCCGATTACTTTGTATGTTCCATTTTTAATGGATACTTTTTCTCCCAGCGGATCTCCATCGCCAAATAAATCGTCTGCAGCTTCAGAACCGAGCACGACGTTCATCGCGTAACTATCAACGTCTTGCTCGTCGATGAATCGTCCTTGCGCTATGGTCGCAGGAAATACCTCAAGCTGAAATTGATCAACTCCTGCAACGTTGGTGAAGAAACTGCTCTCTCCACTTCCTACCGTAGTATTGGTAATCGTTTGTGCGGAAACGAATGAAAAAGGTCCGCGACGACGCATTGCTTCAACGTCATCGAGCGTAATGGTTTGTTCGACGAATGGACTCGGCGGTCCACCCTCGGTATCTCCTGCACCAGATTCAACGAAAATTTGATCCGATCCTAAATCGGCAACTTGGCTTAAAATAAGCTGTTGCGCGCCTTGACCGATGGAAAGCATGAGAATCACTGCGGCGATACCAATAACGATACCGAGTACCGTAAGCACTGCACGAGATTTATTTCGTGCGAGTGATTGAAATGCTGACTGTACGAGATCGTTGGTTTGCATAGCTACGCTCCAATTCTGCCGTCTTTCATTCTAATGGTCTTTTTGGCGTATGCCGCGATGTCTGGCTCGTGCGTCACCATAACGATCGTTTTCCCTTGCTTGTTTAACTCCGTCAACAATTCCATGACCTGCTCCGATGAGACGGAGTCGAGGTTTCCGGTTGGTTCGTCGGCGAAGATAACGTCAGGTTCATTCACGAGTGCGCGGGCGATTGCCACGCGTTGACGTTGACCACCGGAAAGCTGGTTCGGCAAATGGTCCATACGCTCCCCAAGACCAACTGATCGCAACGCTTTCTCTGCACGAGGACGGCGGTCTTTTTGCGAAACATGTGCGTACATCATGGGGAGGATGACGTTATCGATCACGCGCGCTTTGGGAAGCAAGTGGAACGCTTGAAACACGAAACCCACTTCGTTTCGACGCATGAGCGCGAGTTCGTCTTCACCTAACTGCGCAACTTCTTTTCCTTTAAACTCGTAACTTCCTCCCGAAACTCGATCAAGAAAACCAAGAATGTGCATGAGTGTTGATTTTCCGCTTCCTGAAGGTCCCATGAGTGCAACAAAATCCCCTGGATACACATCGAGATCAACGCCACGAAGGACGTGCGTTGTAATATCGCCATTCACGTAGTCTTTCGTGATGCCGCGTAATTTCATGATTGGCGTGTGAGACATAAGCGTGTTTGCAGGCACCGGGTCAACCCTTAAATAAGGTCTCACCATGAGCCAGCTGTTTCTTCGCTATTCTTCCTTTATCGAGAGAATGACCGTTTCCCCCTCTTCGACACCACTGCGTATTTCAAGATAGCCATCATCAGCACGCATGCCTACGGTCACCGTTCGCTTCTCAAATTCTCCCGCTTTTTCCAAAGGAATGCGTACATACTTTACGCCATCCGCTTCAAGTACGGCGCGCTGAGAAACATAGAGCGCACTCTGCGCTTCGCCGGTTACGATCGTTACGTCGGCAGACATCCCGGAACGGATTTCCTCTGCAATGTCCGTATCGGTGAGCACGACGGTTGCTTCATAGAACACCACACCTTCAATGTTTTTTTCTGCAGGATTGATTGCGGCTACCGTCGCATGGAAAACGCGATCGTCGCCAAACGCATCGAAAGTCACGGTCGCCTTGTCGCCGGTTGCAACCTTCGCAATATCAGATTCGGAAATATCAACCGGGATCTTGAATTGTCCGGCGTCTGCCTGAATCGTCGCTACCACAACACCAGCGCCTGCCTGTTCGCCGACATCAAGGGCAAGATCGGTAAGAATACCGTTAATCGGCGAGGTAATGAGTGATTTTGCATAACGCGCTTGCGCTGCCGCAAGATCGGCGCGCAAAGAGGCGAGATCTACCGCGCGCGGCGTTGCCTGCACTTGCGCAAGTTGCGCCTTTGCTACTGCAAGATCAGCTTGTCGCGCAGCAATACCTGCTTGCGCAATAGTAACTGCGGACTGCGCTGCGGCAATATCATTCTCTTCCGCAATCTGCGCGGCTGCAAAACTTTGCGTTGCCGCCTGAGCAGCGTTTTGCGCAGCAAGTTCTGCAGTTTCCGCAGTTACCTGTGCCAATGCATACGCCTGCTCACCATTTGCAACGCTCGCTTCATCCGTTTGTACGGCGTCACGTGCGGCTTCAATGGTTGCTTTGTACGCATTGATATCGGCCAATGAACAAGAAACCGTGTCGGAAACGGTCATGTCCAGTACGCGCGCAACGTGAAAGAGCGTGGTACTCGTTCGTGCGAGCGCATCTTCTACCAGTAATTGTGCGGCCTCAATTTCCGCATTTGTAGAAAGCGAGGTGAGCGCGTACACCGCATCTTCAGCAACATCGCGCGCATTCGCGGCGTTATCGAATGCAAAATTCGCCGCAGATACGGTGGTAGGATCTTGGCGTCCAAGCACTGGCTCGCAGTCATTGTTTTGCAGTGCATTCTCTCGTCCAAGCACCTGATCGGCATCGGCAAGTCCGCCACGTACCGTAACCAATGCGCCTTCCAAGCTGATAATATAGTCTTCCCGTGCCTGTGCTACTTTGAGGCTATTTTCGGTTTGCGCGCGCGAAAGATCGTCTTGCGCTTTATCAGCCGCAAGTGAGGCGCTCGTTACCGATGCCGCGGCTCGCGCGGTTACGCGCATCACGTCCGCTTCTTTTATAGCCAAATCTGCCTCGGCGGATGCAAGAGCCGCTTCAGCAACCGCGACTTGGGATTCGCTCACGGCAATCTCTTCATCGGTCGCTCCCGCAAGTCGCTGTTCAAGAAGCGCTTGCGCACGTGCAACATCGGCACCAAGTTCCCCCGCCGAAAGCGAGGCAATCACCGTTCCCGCGGCCACACGATCACCTACCGCAAAAGGCAGGGATCCAATCACCCCGGATGTGGAAAACGAAAGGTCGATATCCTGCAAGGATTCTACCTCTCCCGTGACATCGACCGTTTGGATCAGGTCTCCCCTGCGAACCGCCTCGGTCGTTACGGTGACGTTTTCATCTCCTCGAGAAAAGAGCGCAATACCTCCGATCAGGAGCGCAACCGCCCCAATTCCTCCAAGAATCCAAGATGTTTTCTTCAGCATAAGGGAAAGAGTCTAGCAGAAAAGACGAAAAAAGGGAAATTATTGTATCTCCGCGCTATATTCATCTTTATCGCTCATATTCCATGAGGGAAGCGTCGCCCCTGAAATACCTCTGATTTTTTGTATCCCTCCTATTTTTTCTTCCATATACCACACCTCGCGCGTTCCTCCCCCATAGCGCACGGCGAGTGCATGCTCCCGAGGGGAGAAGCGGATTTCGTCCGGGCGCACGTCAAGGCCCGAGGCCCATGCCCGTCCTTCATCGGTGTGCATAAGCATGAATTCACCTTCCGCCATATAAGCAACCCACATCCCGCCTTCGCTTAAGCTGAGTATCGTTCGCTCTTCCGTGCCACCCCCTAAAATATGGGTGAGCGTTTTTGTGCAGTAATCCAACCGGTAAAGCGAGAGCGCGGGAAATGCTTCTTGCTGCTCAACGTTTGCAACCGCAGTTACATAGGCCTCGCCGCTGTCGGTACTTGGCACATATCGGAGCTGGACCTTGGCGACCGTCAGCAAGGTCTCTCCCCCGTCACCTATGGTTACCGCTGACATGACACTCCCCGTATCGGTCCGCTCTTCCGTTATACGCACCCCTGAAATATCACTACACACTTCCTGTTCAGCACGGCGTTCATCCTGCGCGGACTGCCAAAAAAAATTGAGCGACGTACTTGCAATGTGCGTGACGACGATCGCCCCGACAATGCCGCCTAGCACAAATCCTGCAAGTATTCCTGGGAAAAAATGCGTCACCACTGACGGCCCATGATGCCTTCCTCCATGCATATAGCAGAAGTATACCCTACCTCATTGGCCTTGCCCCTTTTTGTCCATGCACCTATGCTGCGGTGCGTATGCCCTTCGTTCCCGCTACCACGCTCGTTTTTCTCGTTCGAGAAAAAGAGGGGAAAAAAGGAAGTCTGCCTCGCGCTCAAAAAGCGCGGTTTTGGCGTAGGGAAATGGAATGGCGTGGGAGGAAAGGTGGAGTCAGGCGAATCCCCTGCTCAGGCAGCACTCCGAGAAACACAAGAAGAAATCGATGTTGTCGTTCATCTTCCTTGTAAAATCGCCGAACTCACCTTCACCTTCTCTCATCAACCTGCCTGGGATCAAGTGGTCCATGTTTTTGTTTGCAAACAATGGAAAGGCGAACCGCAAGAAACTGAAGAGATGCGACCGCAATGGTTTTCTCTTGATACTCTCCCATGGGATGACATGTGGCCTGATGATCGTTTTTGGCTTCCCCTCGTTCTTGAAGGCAACCTTGTCCAAGGAAGTTTTGTCTTTGGGAAGGAGCATGAAATCCTCACGCAGGAGGTACGCACCGTGGATTATCTTTTCTCTCCCCACGCTTTCCGTCTTTAGCACCCTCTCTTCCAAGAGTTTATACATAAGGAAAAAACAAAAGCCTCCCCAGGAGCTCTTTTGCTTTTCGGGGTGACGCGTTACTTTTGTTCTCGTTGATTCGTTATACTTGGTGAAGCGCTTCACCCTATGGACGAGATCATGGATTTAGCTACCCGTGCCCGACAGGGCGACCGCGTCAGCTTTGGATTGCTTTATGACCGGTATGTTCAGGATGTCTATCGTTTCCTTCTTTCGAAAACCCGGAATAAAGAAGAAGCGCAAGACCTCACGAGCACTACCTTTATCAAGGCTCTCCAAAACATCACCTCTTTCTCGCCCAAGCGAAATGCCTCTTTTCGCGCCTGGCTCTTCACGATCGCCCATCGAAACTTTCTCGATAGCACGCGCTCGGGAAAGCGTTATGAAATGCCGCTTGAGGCAACTGCCGAACCTCAGGCCCCACACTCCCCTGCCCACGATACAGAAAACGTTCTTCTCCACGAAACGCTCATGAAAGCGCTTCGAGAGCTCAGCGATGCACAACGAGAAACGATTATTCTGCGCGTGTGGCATGACTGCTCGTTTCAAGAGATCGGTGAGATTCTTGGAAAGAGCGAGGCATCGACCAAGATGCTCATGAAACGCGGGCTTGTTACGTTACAGACACTCATGCCAAAAGAATTTGCAGCGTTTGTGGTGCTATGGGAATGGTTGACGGTTCATGGCTAGCGATCAACACTCCCCCCACTCCCTTTACTCCCCTCACTCCCCCTATGCCTCTCCTCGACGACCTGCTCAGGGAGTTTCCGGATCTTGCTCCCAAGAAAGACGAGCTTGCTCGTATTCTTTCCGCCATGGAGCGTTCTGGCCCTCCTCCTGCACTTGATAAAGCATTCGTTGACCAACTCCGTCGACAGCTGCTCACGATGCCCGAACCCGCCTCTCCCCTTCATTCATTCTTCTCTTCTATGCAACAGAAAACATTTGCACTTGCCGGTGCCGCAATCGCTATCGCCCTTCTCCTTCCCGCAGGATACGCCCTTTGGAAAATCAACGATGGCGGCAGTACGCTCGTCAGTAAAAATGCCGCGAAAATCACCATGCTTGAATCTGGAGCATTCGGAAATCTTTCCGAAGCTACGTCATTTGGGAGTGCGGACGGTAAAGGCGGTAGTCCCATGATGGGATCTGCAGCATCCTCTTCCGCACTGGTCGCTGAGGACAAGCGCATGGCAGAAGACGGCATGTTTATCGAACCGTTTCCGTACGAACCTACCATCTACACCTATACCTTTGACGGGGACCTTGCATCGTACTTAGGAGATGCAACGGCTACCGTCTATGAACGCCAAGGATTTTCAGGATTCGACGGAACGGTGCTTGATGAAATCTCTTCTTTTTTCTCACCATTGAACCTGCGCTCTTTTCTGGGCGGTACGCTCACCTCCTTTGTCTTGAAGGCTGACAATCACTTCCTTTCTGTAGATACCACGGGAAATATGTGGAGCATCTATAAAGACTGGATGTCGTACGGCATGATCGATAACTGGACTCCCCTTGCCGCATCTGACATTCCCGCCGATGATGCGATCATTTCTGCGGCACGGGACTTTGTGAACACGTGGGACATTCAACTCGATGGCTACGGCGATCCCCTCATTGCCGAGCCCGAGGTTTCCCTCGCACGTTCCGGTGACACGAGCGTCTATATTCCCGAGTCTGCGACCGTGGTCTTCCCCATGCTCATTGATGGACAGCAGGTTTACCCTTCCTGGAGCGCGGCGCCGACCGGCCTTCGTGTGAGTGTGAACCTCCGTGATCTTTCTGTAACCAATGCCTACGATGCACTCAATCAAAGCTACAACGCCTCTTCATATGCACTCACGCAGGATACCGCCCTCGTGAAGAAGCTCATTGCCGGCGGTGGGAGTGCGCCTATCACCTCGGTGGAAGGTATCGCATACGATGAGGTGACGGTTGCGCTCAACGCCCCTGAACGCGTGCTCATGGAATACTCTCTCTACGAAAACGGCCAGTCACGCACGCTCTTTATTCCTGCCCTGCGCTTTACCATGCAAGATCCTGCTCAGATCCCATGGACCAGCGGGGTTATTACCATCCCGCTCGTGAAAGATATCGCGGAAGCACAGGCAAGCGTGGATAACGGCGTGGTCATGCCGATGGTAAAATAGTGGGTTGCGCGAAGAAGTTGTGATGCGTTAGTATTTTGGTACGTTTAGTTTCTGGCACTCAACCAACTAAACCATCTAATCCATCTAAACCCAACCTCTATGATTACTCACGTTCCTCAGGTTACCTTCAAAACACGCGTTCGTGATGAAAGCATTGGCGGCGAGAATCCTTTCCGCTGGCAAGATGTCACCACGGATGAAGTTTTCAAGGGAAAGAAAGTTGTCGTCTTCGCGCTCCCTGGCGCATTCACTCCTACCTGTTCTTCTACCCATCTTCCTGGCTACGAAGCTGCATACGACGAATTCAAGGCGCTCGGAATTGATGAGGTGTACTGCCTCTCGGTCAACGATGCGTTCGTCATGTACCAGTGGGGCCAAAAGCTTGGCGCAAAGAAAGTAAGGCTCCTTCCTGATGGAAATGCCGAATTTACTCGTGGCATGGAAATGCTCGTAAAGAAAAACAATCTCGGTTTCGGTGAGCGCTCATGGCGCTACAGCATGTTCGTTGAAGATGGAGAAATCAAGAAGCTTTTCAGCGAGCCAGGCTTCTCTGACGACTGTCCTACCGACCCGTTTGAAGTCAGCGATGCAGGAACCATGCTCGCATACCTCAAGGGTTCACAGGCGTAAAAACATCAAAAAACAACCGCATACACTGCGGTTGTTTTTTTATTTGTTTCAGTTATCATTTTGGCGCCACTCAACCACGGGAGGTGGAGATGAGACTGCTCGAATCTCACATCGGGCACGCCCTCAGCGACATCATCGGCGAAGGATCGTCAGATGATGAGCAGCTGTTTGCTCGGCAACGGGCAACCCCTCATTCGCCCACCATCGTGTGGGCGGCAGAAGTGTGCGGAAAGCGCCTCTTTCTCGCCAAGGAAGGGGTTCGGCTCCGTCTCATCGTCGTCATCAACTTCCTCAACCGGCCTGAGTACGAAGGCGTGCAGGCGGTCGCCGATGCGCTCCTCAAGGAGGGCATCATGGAGACCAGCGCCGCCATCGCGCACGCTTCCCTGCCGCCAGAGGTCCGGGAGCAGATCCGCATCATGCGGGTTGCGCAGTCGACGGATCTGGCCCTCACCCCAGGGATGAGGGAGGGGCATCAGCTCCGTTTCAACTGGTAGGCAGCATCCCGTTCGTCTTACTTCAAAGGGCGCCAGGACCACTCGGGTCCAGGCGCCCTTCGCGCATTTTAGAGGAATATTATGCACTTGTACTACTGTCGATCGCAGGAACTTCTTTTGGCGTTGCGGCACGAAGCATCTTTGCGCGGACGCTTGTAATCATCGCCATGCACTCTTCGTTTTTCATGAGCACCGACATTCCGACGTACACCAGTCCACCCACGGCACTCGCACCGAGCACTTGAATCAGCACGCCCGTAAACGTGGTGAGCGGAAACATGCTTGCCAACATATATTTTGCCGTCTGTACCCCTACCGCCATTCCCATGGCTGCTGCGCTCGTTTTCATGAGCGATTTTACGAGTGCTCGTCCCCCTAGATGTCCCGCCTGTACCCGCAAAAGCGCCCACAAGAGCGCACACTGGAGGATTGCAGAGATACTAAACGCTCCCACAAGGCCAATGAGTCCTGCCTGCGGCGTGAGGATAAGTGCAAGCACGACATTACACGCTGCGCCAAGCAGGGCTGCAAGCACCGGGGCTGCGGTCTTTTCCATGGCAAAAAATCCCCGCACAAGCACGTAAATAAGTCCTTGCGCACAGAAACTGAGCGCAAATACCGCTAGTGCATCTGCGGTGAGAACGGTTGCCTCCCACGAGAAATTTTGCGCCCCGAGTACCAAGCGGACAATTTGCGCGCGGAGGAGCAGGAATACCACGGTTGCGGGAATCATGAGGAACATCAGCTGACGAACCGTGCCGCTAAACACTTCTTTAAAGCTCCGTGTCGCTTCTCCGGGCGTACGTACCGCATCACACAACGCGGGAAATGCTGCGATCGCATAGGAAACGGCGATAATCCCGATAGGAAAATAGTTGAGGTTGTAAGCAAACTGGAGCATGGTGACCGATCCCTCAGTAAGCGTTGAAGCGAGCGTGGTCATGAACAGAAAATTGAGTTGTGCGACCGCAAGGCTGAGCGTGCGCGGCCCCATGTGGAGAAACGTGTTGCGAACATCGCTCTCGAGCGTGACGACAGGACGAGGTGCATAGCCAAGGGCATAGACCCCTACCGATTGCAGCATGGCATGCATTGCGGCACCGAGGACCGTTCCCCAGGCAATTCCCCACGGCCCCATGATCGGCACCAAAAAAATGGCTCCTAAAATAATGCCAACGTTATAAACAATAGGCGCAAGTGAGTAGATGAAAAACCTTCGCGTTGCTTGGAGCACCGATCCAAATACCATGCTCACCGCAAAAAAGCATTGCGAGACGAGAATGACCCGGAGCATGTCCGCGGTAAGTATTTGTTTCCCTTCAGAAAATCCCCAACCAACCACCGACGCAATCCATGGCGCAAAGATCGCACAGAACACTGAAACAACAAAAAAAGCTCCTCCCGCGAACGTCAGCATGGCATTCGTGTACCGCCACGCCTTTTCTTGGCTCTTCTCCCAATACTTCAGGAAAATCGGAATGAAGCTTGCGGAAAGCGTCCCCATGATCAAGAGCTGAAACAGAATATCGGGAACGCGAAATGCCGCGTAATACGCATCAAGGGTATCCCCTACTCCTACCGCCTGTACCAATACTCTGTCTCGAACTAATCCGAGAAAACGGGAGACAACCGAAAAAAAGCCTACCAGCACCGCGGCACTGGCAACGGAAGTTGTCGTAGCGGTGATGAGGCGTTTCATCATACTTCTTCTCGCTCTTCTTCTTTTGACTCCTTTAATCGTACCAGAAACCAAATCAGTCCCAATAAAATGAAGAAGAGCGCCGCAAGGGTTGCCTGGATCCAAGGATTATGGAGATGGAAAAACGAGATATCAAATACCTGTGCATCGCTGACCATCGTTCCCGCTTCATCAATGACCGCAAGCGTTACGGTGTATTGCCCCGCATCAGGAAATGCATGGACGAGCGTGGACTGTACCGAAGTTGCTCCATCACCAAAATCCCATGCGTACGTTACCTCCCCCTGTCCCACACTTGGCAGTGCGGTAAATTCATACGTTCTCCAGTCTATCCTGCGATAGGAGAACTGTGCATACGGCGAGATACTGAGTGTCCCAAATCCAAAGATGCCCGGGCTTCCCTGCGGAGGCGCGGGGAGCTGCGTATCAGTAACGACGGTTTCCTCTCGCGCAACCGGCTGCTCGTCGTTCACTGGCTCAGGAGTTTGCTGCACTGCTGCCGGTTCTGGCTCGATCGCTTGCGCAGGCTGAGTCACTTCTTCTTTCACTTCTTCTTGTGCGATGGGTCGCGTGGTTCGTGTATCGTCATCAGGATAGGCATCTCGGTCATTTGTTACCCCATCTCCATCACGGTCATCATCACAGACATCCCCTCTCCCATCGTTATCACGATCTTGCTGGTCAGCATTCTGCGTTTCGGGACAATTATCTTCCTCATCGATGACCCCGTCTTGATCGCTGTCGCTGACACTCGTGAACAATCCCGTAATCGCTTCATCATTTGCGGCATTGGTATCTTCAGGCGTTTGTCCTTGAATGACCGCGCGAATATTGAACGTTCCCTTGGGAACCATGTAATCAACGTAAACATCATCGCTTCCTCCTCCCGCGAGCACCGATACCGTCTGCGATCCACCGATTAATACCGCTCCCTGATAAAAGACCACTTTTGCGGCAATATCCGTTTCGCTATAGTTTTTCACCGTTGCGTAGAGACGCACGGTCTCACCCGCATACAGCACCTCTTCCGAGAAACGGATGTTCCCCGCGGAAATACTCAAATCAGCCGTTGCGGCAAAGAGCATGCGCGGCATGCACATGACTCCTGCTCCCACGACGATAGCGAATTTCTTTCCAAACTTCATACAAATACTGAGGACGTTTTTTCAAGTGAAGCGTATGTGGGTCCCGCGATCCAATGTTCTCGGGCGATATCTGCATGGATGTGCAGACGCAGCGTGTACGAAGGGTGCACACGCACCACCACTCCTTCAAGCATCCGAGGGACATCAAGATGGAGCTCTACACTCACTTCTTGTCCATGGGACAAGCGTAACACACTCGCTTCATCGGGGGAGCAGTGCAGATGGGGACGAGGAATGATCACTGCGGCTTTTCGTTGCAGTTTGCCGTTGAGGCCTATCAGGGTGCATTCTCCAGCTTCGGCCAATTCTCCTGATCGGGCAACCGGCGCTTCAATCCCGAGGTATTTCGCTTCCGTAGGCGTGAGCTCTACTTGCGTTTCTTTCCGCTCAGGACCCACATACCGGACGACAACCGCACGCTTTAAGAGCTTTCCTCGTACTTCTACGCTCATATCGCTCGCGTGCTGTCCTTGCTGGGAAAGGCGGTGCGCAACCGTACTTGTCTGGTCACCAAAAAGCACCGCATAGTCTGCGGTACTTAAATGGATGTGCGAGGGAATAACTTCAATCGGAATGGCGTGCACATGTTCTATCAAACGAGATTATCCTCCCAATTCGCTGCGTTTCATCATGTCGTTTTGTGGCTCTGTCACATCGCCTGCATCATCAATCACTTCTCCTTGGCCGAGATTCATGAAGATGCTTTCAACGATATCGAGCACGTATTCTCCCCATGACGCTCCATAGATCACGCGCGCAACGGATTCTGACGCAATCCACCGGAGACGCACGATGCCGTCTCGATTCTCCAAGGCATATACTTCAGGCTGGGTTTGCAATTTCACGAGTACCGTTCCTGCCTTTGGCGGTACCAACGTTCCTTCTGGGTATGCGGCGAGCAAGCCATCAGCTACGACTTGTACATCGTCAAATGACGAAAGATACGTGAAGAAAATTTGCTCATTGAGGAACGGGCGCTTCGTACCAAGCGTATCAAGATAGAACACCCCTCGTTCGGACTGTTCGCGCACAATCATGCCCGGCTCCAGCTCGGCTCGTGTCGTGATCACGTCATCGCTCTTCTTTTCTACCATTTCTTCTATCGCCTGTTCCTGATCACCTTCTTCGTCTTGCTGCTCATCCTCTCCTTCACCTTCCTCTGCGCCATCTTGCACTTCCTGTTCGTCATTTTCCGTTGCAATACTCAGCGCTTCGGAAAGATCGCTCGCGAGAACGCTGGCCAGGTCGGTCGCTTCCGCCTTAATGATGACCGCGTCTGCCTGTTCTTCAGGCGCACTCCAGCGATATTCACCGTCGTTTGGCGTATTTTGCGCAATCGTTTTCCAGAAGGTTCCCGCGTCTATGCTGTAAGAAAGCGTCACAAAACCTGGCGTTGTCGTGCTGCCTTGCGTGGTCCAGGTAATCGGAATGATTTCTCCCGCGGTGAATGATCCTCCCAGAGGCGCGGTAATGCTCATGGCATAGACTTGCGGCGTTTGCGTTCCCCCTCCGCTGTCATCACCTCCCGTTATTACCGTTCCCGCTACAGCCGTTGCTTCATCGTGGAGCACATCAGCCGCCGTGGTCGTTTGAATGGCGTAAGTTCCGGTGGTTCCCCGCGTGGTGGGATTGGTGATCCCTGAAACCGTACACACCTGTGCTCCCGGTACCTCAGATGATCCGCCGCTTCGCGTCAGGGTGACGGTTTGTCCGCTCACACTGGTTGCAAATGCACCATCCATGGTGGAACACGTGCCGCTTGTTGCTCCGGATACCGTGAATCCGGAAGGGAATGTTACTTTGATTTTTCCATTGTTCGCGATGCTGTTTTGCGTGGTAAACGCGATCGTGACGAGCGTGCTTACCCGGGGACGCACCAGTGACGGCGTTACCGCAGGAGAGGTCAGCGTTGCCGCAACAAGGGTATCGGCGCTCACGGCAAGTTCGCTGTCGATCATGCTGTCTGCGCTGGTAAACGTTGCCAAGGAATACGTTCCTGTCGTTCCCGCAGTGGAAGGATTTTTAATGCCGCTCACCGTACAGGTTTCCGCGCTTCCTCCCGCCTGCAACGACCCGTCGTTTTGACGTGTAATCGTTACCCGTTGTCCGGAGATACTCGTCACAAACGTACCGTCCATCGATGAACAGGTTCCGCCCGTTGCACCCGTGATGTCGAATCCTGCAGGAAATTCTATGGCGATTTTTCCGTTTGCAGGAATGGCGTTTTGTGTGGTGAATGATGCGGTCACCGCGCCCGTTGCTCCTGCCGCAAGCGATGCTGGCTGCACGTTGGTACTTGCGAGTGCACCCGTTGCACTCGTGATGGTATCTGCCGATACCGCACTATCATTATCGATCGTCTGACTTGCTCCCGTGAGCGTTGTGATTGTGTATGTTCCGGTCGATCCTGCACTTCCCGGGTTGGTGATGCTGTTGATGGTACACGTTTGCGGACCCGGCGCCTCAGGACTTCCTGCGCCATTTCTTGTAATGGTAACCTCTTGTCCGCTCACCGACGTGGTAAACCCTCCATCCATGGATGAACAGGTTGCGCCGGATGCTCCGGAAACGTTAAATCCTGCTGGAAATGTTACGCGGACGCGGCCGTTATTAGGCAAGCTGTTGATGGTGGTAAACGTTACCGTCACGGTTCCGTTTGCGCTTGCGACAAGCGACGTAGGTTCAACGTTCGTGCTCGTGAGCGTTGACGCGACAATCGTGTCTGCGGTAACCCCTGTATCGGTGTCGATGACACTATCGGTACTCGTCAGCGTTGCCAACGAATAGGTGCCGGTCGAGCTAGCGGTAGTTGGATTTTGAATGCCGCTCACCGTACAGGTTTCCGCGCTTCCTCCCGCCTGCAACGACCCGTCGTTTTGACGTGTAATCGTTACCCGTTGTCCGGAGATACTCGTGACAAACGTACCGTCCATCGATGAACAGGTTCCGCCTGTTGCACCGGTAACCACGAAGCCGGAAGGAAATTGTACGGCGATTTTTCCGTTTGCGGGAATGTTATTCGTTGTGGTAAACGACAAGGTGACCACGCTTGTTGCTCCCGTATTCAATGAGGCCGGCTGCACGTTGGTGCTCGTGAGTGTTGGCGTTGCGGCGGTGATCGTATCAGCCGATACCGTCGCGGTATCAATGAGCTGTCCCGAGCTATTTGTTGATTGTAAGGAATATGTTCCGGTCGATCCCGCGCTTCCTGGGTTGGTAATACCGTTCATGGTACACGTTTGCGCGCCTGCCGGTTCACTTGTTCCGGCACTATTTCTTGCAATAGTAACTTCCTGTCCGGTCACCGATGTGGTAAATCCTCCATCCATGGATGAACAGGTACCGCCCGATGCGCCGGAAACGTTAAATCCTCCTGGGAATGTCACGCGGATACGGCCGTTGTTTGGAATAGCGTTCACCGTGGTAAACGTTACGGTCACCGTATTGGTCGTTCCTGCGACGAGCGATGCCGGCTCGACGTTGGTACTCGTCATGAGTGCCGCAACAATACTGTCTGCGGCTACCGAGGGATCGATGTCGATCTGGACATCAGCGGCGTTCGTCGTTTCAATGGTGTACGTTCCGGCCGAACCTGCAACCGCCGGGTTTTGAATGCCGTTGATCGTACACGTTTCGCTTCCGCTACTTTGCGAGGTTCCATCGTTTTGACGGGTGAGCGTCACCGTTTGGCCGGAAACGCTCGTCACAAACGTCCCATCCATGGTTGCGCACGTTCCGCCCGATGCGCCGGAAACGTTAAATCCGGAAGGATAGGTGACCTTAATCTTTCCATCAGCAGGAATCGCGCCCACCGTAGTAAAAGAAATGGTGTTCTGACTCGTTCTTCCTGTTTCCATGTTCATAGGCTGGACGTTGGTTGACGTCAGCCCCGCGCCCTTCACGACTGCAGCAATGCTGAGTGAGCCTGCAAGAATGAAGGCGCTCAGGACGAGCAGAGATTTTCCGTATTTTTTCGGGGTGTGGAGTGTGCGTTTCATAAAGTTTTTTCTACCGGAAAAGCATACCATTTTTATTGCCTCGCTTTTTTCTCCACTGTGAACAGTCCTCCCCTCTTTCATTGCCATACCCTGAGCTCTCTTCGGCATTCGCGGTACTCCGGGATGGTTTGCGCCACGAGCGCCCAGAACCTTGGTGAGTGATTGAATTCCTTAAGATGGCAGAGCTCGTGAACGATGAGGTATTCGGCAAGGTGCGGGGGGAGAAACAGAATGCGGTAGTTGAAATTGAGATTGCCACGCTTTGAGCAACTGCCCCAGCGGGTTTGTTGATTGCGAACCGAGATCTTTCCGTAGGAGAATCCGTAGTGCTGATTTAGCTCGGCTACTCGTTGCGTCGTGAAATGAAGTGAGGAGTGTTTGACGTCTTGGTAAGACGGATATGAACGGACGGGACGGATATGTGGAAGCTTCGCTCTCGCCTTCTCAATCCATTCCTTTTTCTCCTCCACAAACTTTTCTGCCCATTTCATAGGTACACGAAAAGGGACGGTCACCATGCAGGTGCCGTCGCCTTTGATGCGAATGCGCAGATACTTTGCATTTCGCTTTTTCGTGAATACGATCCCTTCCTCCATGTCCTTTTAAGCTCTTGCCTGGTCATTGAGAATCACCAAATCTACCCAGTCTTTCATAAGGGCGAGATTTCTTTCTCCCGTTTCTCTTTTGGTAATCCAAAGAATCCCGTCAGGTTCCGGCATTCCCCATGTGCGCGCCTTTTCCTCTCTATACACCCTTTCGATTTCCCGATCTCCGGGAAACATGGGGTATTGCACGAGCATCACCCACTTCTCCCACGCTTCTTTCTCTGCAAACTCGGAGGGAATCTCTTCGTATCCTTTTATTTCTCCGCCCTGTATCGCTACATCTTTTTTCCGCAGTTCCTTCATTATTTGATCCGCGAAATATGACTTCCCTGCATTCGGCAAACCATACACTATGAACGTTACCAGGTTCTTTTCTCTCAGCTTTTCTTCAGTATTTTTTGCTACCCGGCTCACGCCCTCTCCAAAATCTACGATATTTGCATCACGCTCTCGTTTTTCTCTTCGCTCTCCCACTGATTCCATACGCTTCATTTTCAAAAAATATCTCAAGCTCCATCATCATACAATTTCCCCCTTCTTCTTTCCAAACAAAAATGCTTCATCGCCAACTTTTTTTCTTGGACGAACGAAGAGCACTACACCATCATCTTCCACACCAACCTCCTCTCCCCCATCTTTTCCTATACATTGGCCGCGCGTAACCTCTTCAAAGTCAGCGAAGATTTTTTCTGGGTTGAAGGTATTTGTTTTTGTGTGATAGAGCGATTCCATGTGTATCCATTCTTTGGGAGATTGCACGGGGGCATTTCCTGAAATATGGCCGCGCACTATGAGGAATGCATTCATCGCTTCTTTTGCACGCGCTACGCTTTCCGGATCGTTGATGTACCCTGCTTCAAAGCAAATTCCCACGCCGCCCTGCATGTTGATGTACCCGTCAGAACCACCCGGTTCGAGCGCATCAAATCCGCTCACCATGCGCTTTGCGGGGAACGTTGCCGCATATGCAAATGCGTGTGGCTCGCATATACAGAATGGTTCGCTTTCGGGGGAGTTGCTTGCGTGAATGTCGAGGAGTGCATCGACGCCTTCAAGGTCGGAAAGGATTTCTCGGGAGCGCGCGTACTCGTATGTACGCTTCACCTCATCGGAAACCGCATCTTCGGAACAGAACAAGCGATTGAGATTATATTCGACAAAGCGAACCCCTTCTTCGACCGCCTTTGGATTTCCCACAATAATACGCACCTCGCCTTTTTCGATAGTCTGCAAGTTCATTTCTTCTATTGCGCGTATACCGGCAAGCTCGTTTCCGTGTACCCCCACGAGAATTGCACTGACGTTTCCTAATTGTGTTCCTTTGAGAATTTTTGTGGGGGGAGTTTGATTCATAGACAACGCCCCATTTTTTCAGATTTTCTCTCAATTGTAAAACCTCAATTTGTTTACCTTTACTTCTGTTCAAGATCTTTCAGTACCACCCCTTCTCCGGTCTTCCACTCCGTCCAGCCATTTGCGGAACGTGCGAGGACAATTGCGGCGGCGGCACTCGGAGAGGAGAAGAGGTGGTCTTGGGTGAAGATGCTAGGTCTCGATGAAATTTATCTCATCTTCGTATATGACGATCTTCTCAATTCCATCATTCCCAATTTTAACAATCTCATTTTTTAATATTTTTCCATTCAAAAGATATCTACACCGTGCATTATTAACTTCATTTATTTCTTCGTGAGGATTTGATACTAAAAATATCCCTCTTGTAAGCTTTTTTGAGGCCTCCAGAAGCTTCCCAACTTCATCTTCTAAAAGATTTGTATTTTTATGAAAAACAATAATTAAACCATATGCATTTGTTTGTACTTTTTTCTTGTTTAAAATTTCTTTCAAAAATTCACTGAAAGTATTTTTATCTTTTTCATGAAATTCTTTAACGTCAAAAACAATACCTCTCATTCCATTAGAATCTCCGCACGCAAAGATTACATCCCCTCTTTCTTCCTCAGGAAAGAAGAGTAAATGAGAGCATCCCTCAATGTCGTCAAAAAGTCTGCAGGCAAATAAGGAAAAATATGCCTCTCTTATTTTTAAATATTTATGATTATTTAAAAAAATATCTTTATGCTTCTCTTTTGAATAAATCTCATGAAATATATTAAAAACACTGGATTGCGGAATGAGCCTTTTAACAGGAATGTCTCTATCTTGATTCATGATTCATTGTTTTGATTTTTATTCTTTTTCTCACATACTCCTTTACGTTTTCATCCACAAAATACACATAACACCCCTTCATTCCACGTGACATGAGGACTTTGTAAATATTTCTCACAAGCTGGTTCATACGCTCGGGATTGTTTTTTAATCCCTTCTTTCCATTCGCATCTTTGTACTCATTCCATTTTGTAAAATACTCCATTTTTTCAGCATCAAACTGGAGGTCTTTCCCCACAATAACTCCCACATAATCGAACTCAAGACCTTGCGATGTATGCACACATCCTGCTTGGTCAATACCGTCTCCATCAATTGCCCACGTCGTACCGATGCGACGAGAATTCCACGGCATACTGAAATCGTACTCTGGAATAACAATATCGTGATGATTTGCATCGGGATTTCCCGCATTTGCGGCCGTCCATTTCCATGCATATCCTGCAAGAACACGCGCACTTTTACCTGCCGTTTGCTTCTTTTTTATCTCTGCAACTAATTCTTTCGGATCATCAAAGATGCGGAAATCAAATTTTTCCCTATCCCATCCGTCGTAGTTTGCAGTCTCGCGAATATGAAGTGTGTTATCAAGCCAATTCAAATATCCTTGAGCACCAGCGCAACGAAATTGCGCCTGTAACTCCACTTCAAATACTTCAGCACCCTCTTGTTTTACTACTCGCTTTATCTCCTCCACCGATCCCACATCATCCGGACGAATTACCTGATTATCATCAACGAAAAATATACTCACCTTTGCCGCGCGAACTATATCTTCCACCTGATTTTCTCCCTGATACATATAGGCTCCTGCTTTCTTCAAGCGATGAGCTTCATCTACGATCACTACATCAAATGCATTCGCTTCTGTATCCACAAAACTTCCTGAACCTCTAAAAAGTGACTGGATGCGGTTCTTTGCATGCTCTTGTGCAAGTTTGTGCATGAGAACTGTTCTAAATGAAGCATTCGGCGCTACAAAAACTGCATTTTTTTCTTCTTTTAATAATCCCCCGAGAAGATTTACCGAAACGACCGATTTTCCCGTTCCCGGTCCGCCCTTAATAAGTACTACGGACTTTGATACATGCTTTAGCGCAACATGCTTTGCGGTCTCATATGCAATCTTTTGCTCATCCAAAAGCACAAACTCTTGATTTCCTTCAAGCATTCCTGAAACATGGTCAATAAGTTTTTTACTTGGACGAATACGACCATATTCAACTTCGTATAGAATATCGTCTCCGTTTCCCTTTCCTACATACTTTTTCAAAAACTTCTCCAACTTCTCCTGATCATCCTTAAGATAGAGCGGTGCAAGATCTGTATGCTCTTTATATATCTCTGCTTCTAATGGTTCCGGATTTTGTCTTATGTAATTGTGAAGATAGGCGCACGCATGTGCATTAAGTTGCTTTGTTTCAATATTTTCATTGTAGTCTTCGAGATACATCTGATATGAGCTCGCCTGATATGAAGGGTGTGTTGTTTCGCGTACAGCACCTCCGAGAAATGTTTTTACCAAACCATCCTTTTCGGTCGCCTCAGCTTTATCCCATTGTTTAAGCTCAACAATGACGAAGTGTCTATTTCCTTCGTCATCATGTCCTGCTATAAAAAAATCGATGCGATTTGAAGTCGCAGGAATGACGTATTCAATTAAAATGCCACATGTAGGATTAAGATCTGCACGCCGGACAATACGCTCCATATACTGCAAAGAGTTTGTCATTGCACGTTTTTCCGAAGGTGAAACCCTTCGCCCCAATCCATCTTCGAATGCCTTTTCTACAACATCGGCAATAATATTTCTATCAACGTATTCACGAAATTCTTCAAGCGTACTGCGATATAAAAACATATTCTAAAGATCAGTATATTTCGTATGCACTCCTTTCGCTTTTTCTACAGGGTATTTCTCTTCATTCTTCCGCATCTTTTCTTCTAGTGCCGTAAAGACATCAATATCAAAATCATGCGCCATAAGTAAAATCCAATAAAGCGTATCTGCGAGTTCCTCCCCCACCGCCTTCTTTTTATCCTCACGTTCAAGATACATTTTCATTTCTTCTGCATTCTTCCACTGAAAATGTTCCATGACTTCAGTAGCTTCAAGTACTAAAGAGACCGCGAGGTCTTTTGGGTTATGAAATTGTTTCCAGTCGCGAGCATTGCGGAAGGCGATAATGCGCTGAGTCAAAGAATTAATATCCATCATATCTAGCTGCAATGGCGATACTTGTATTTTTTATAGCTTCCATTGCAGTATTTTTTTTACCTATCTTTCAAAAAAACTTATAAGTTTTTCTCATTTATTTTGAGAATACCTTTCAGTCATATACTCGTCAATCGAGGTGGGCAATTAAAAATACCCTCGATTCGTACCATCAATATTTTTCAAAAAGGCTGTGAGACCCTTCCTTACGTCAGGGTCTTTCTTTACATCAGAGTCTTTTTTCTGCACATGATTGGAGCATACAAAAAACTCCAGGATTATTCCCGGAGTTTTTTTTAACTCGTCTTTATTTTTAACTTTCTATATTTCTCTACTAACCTTCTTTGATCTTCGGCAGATTTTTATTTTGAAATCCCTGCATCAATCGCTATCTTTTTTCTTAAATTATTTAATACAATTCTCAATTCTTTCATTTTTTCCAACGTAAGAATCATACTAAATTCAACCTCAAGATCTCTATTCTTCTGTGTTTTAAATTTTACCAACTGCATCATGCCATCTCCATCTATTTCTGCCATAATTCCATGTGCAAATGCATGTCTTAATTGCTTAAACTCCTCTGGAATTTTTATTTTTGGAAATTTGTCATTGAATTCTTCTATTATTTCTTCGAGCCGAATGATAGAAAAGGCTTTTGGATAAACTTTATATACTTTTCCTTTCGCATAAGGGGGCTTGGGAAATTTCGATTCTTCCCCATCTTTTTTCGCAATTGCACACCTCATAATGAATTCTATCGCGGCGATATCCCTTACTACCTCCCCCAGGCATTCAAAAAATTCTGAGATATCTTTTTTTTGCATATATCTCCCTCAGGATGACATGCGACTCTCCCTCACTCTCTGCCCCTTGGCAGTGTCTTCGACGGCGTAGCCTAATTCTGCCAACTGATCGCGGAGTTCGTCGGACTTTTGCCACTCTTTGGCGGCGCGGGCTTTTGCGCGGTCGTCGAGGAGCTTTTGCGCTTCATCGGTGATTTTTATAGGGCGAGCAACGACGTCTTCGAGGGCAAGACCGAGCACTTCATCCATTTTAAGCACGGTTGCGGATTTCACACCCGGAGCAAGGGTATCGTTATGCACGACTCCCCAAAAAATCGCGAGGGCACCCGGGGTGTCGAGGTCGTCGCGTATACGATCCATGAATGCGGTCATGCTTATTTCGTCGGCGTGCAGGTCGCCCGGCTTTGCCCAGTCACGGACTTCGTCGATGAGGTTGTTGATCGCGTTTTGTGCGGCTTGCGCGGCATCGAAGGTGAAATTGAGATGCGTGCGGTAGTGTGCTCCCAAAAGGAAGAGGCGGAATGCGCGTGCGCTAATTCCCTTTTCGGCAAGTTCGTCGAGCGCGTACGTATTGCCAAGCGACTTACTCATTTTTCCGCCATCGACAAGCAAGAATTCGTTATGCATCCAAACGTTCGCTTCAAGGCATCCGCGTGCGGCATCGGTTTGTGCGAGTTCGTTTTCGTGGTGTACCGCAATGTGGTCAATGCCTCCCGTATGAATATCAAATGGAACGCCAAGGTACTTTTCCCCCATCGCAGAACATTCAATATGCCATCCGGGGAAGCCCTTGCCCCAAGGTGATTCCCATTCCATGTGACGCTTTGGCTGAGGCGATCCTGACGAAAGGAAGGATCCTTCGGTCGACTTTTTATCTCCCTCAGGATGACAAGGCTCGCTAAATTTCCAGAGTGCGAAATCTGCAGGGTTCTTTTTCTCTTCGTTTACGCCGATGCGTGCGCCTTCTTCTTTTTCAGACAGTGGCTGACGAGAAAGTTGCCCGTAGGAAGGAAGCTTGGACGTATCAAAATAGACGCCATCAGAAATGACGTATGCGAACCCGTTCTTCTCGATATCTTGAATCATGGTGATTTGCTCGGCGATGTGGTCGGTTGCGCGCGGCATGACATGCGGAAGCTGGATGTTGAGCTTACCCAAGTCTTGCACGAAGAGATCGGTGTACTTTTTGGCGATATCCCACGCGGTCTCTCCGGTTTTCTTTGCGGCGACTTCCATTTTGTCATCGCCCTCCGATGCATCGTCAGTAAGGTGGCCGACGTCGGTGATGTTCATGACGTGGGTTACTTTGTATCCCTCAACTTCAAACATGCGGCGCAGGGTGTCGGCAAAAACGTAACTTCGGAGGTTACCAATGGAGGCGCGACCGTACACCGTAGGGCCACACACGTACATGCCGACCGTGTTAGGTTTTGCGGGAGTAAATGGACCCTGGGAGCGCGTAAGCGTGTTGTAGAGGGAAATCATAGCTTCCCGCATCGTATCGGAAATTTATTCCGAGGAGAAGTGGGTTATTCGTTATCGCCCCGTTGGTTTGATGGGGTTGATTTTTGGGGTCTTTTTGCATACGCTCAATGCGCACCCTTGCCTGGAGGTAGCCATGGGTAAGTTTATTTCTCGATTCTTCAACTTTTTCGCAATTTTCTTCTGGGTGCCCGTGGGCATCCAGCTAATCGTGATCAAGATTTTTTTTGAGGTAGCTTCTCGCTACCTCCCCCTCCTCCTCGCCGTGACGCTCGGTCTCGGCGCGGCCCACTCCCTTCGCGGGGAGGGCGCCCTTGATGTGGAGGCCGCCCTGCTGGTCTCCCTCACCATCACCGCCGCCCTCGCGACGGCGTGGCGGCTTATCAAGTATGGGGTCAGCCGGCTCCACACCCTCTGGCGGGAGCGCGAGGAACTGTAATGAATCCGCGCCTCGTCACCCCCCCCGTCTCATCGGCGGAGTTTTTTCTTGATATATTTTTCTTTTTTGTGCATTCTTTTTTGCACACCCCACGCTGGAGCGCACGATGCACGTGTACTACCTCGCCCCCATCCTGATCACCTCCCTCTGGATCGCGGGCGTTACTGTGACGCTCGTTGCTCAGGAGCTTGCCTCCCGAGCCCTTTGGCTCTTGGGGGATGATTTTCTCCTGGAGTGGTAAGCACCCCCCCCTCTCGTCTTCTCCCACCGTACTCTGCGGTGGGAGTTTGTTTTTTCTTTATATCCCTTTCATCTACGTATAAATTGTGCGCAAAAACACCCTCTTACTATCGCCCATAGTCAAATATGGTACACTCCTTTTCAATCGGCACATCTCGCTCCGCCGATTAAGGATGTCCAGATGCGACGACTTGTACTCTTGTCCGTCGGCGTCGGCCTTGTCGTCTTCGTCGTCTTCGCGATGATACTAACGGCGACGCTGGGCGGCGAGTGGTGGGCGCTCTCGGCCCTCGCCGGCGGAGCCTGCGCCCTCACCTTTTTCGCCTTCGCGAGAGACTAGACGACTAGAGGAGCCCGACGATCCTCGTCCCTCCTCCCTTCCCCTCGCATGAACCGTTCGATGCGTGGGGTTTTCTTTTTTTGCTCCAAAAAACAAAACATCCTCCGTGCGTTCGTTGGAGGATGTTTTGTGTAAATTATGCAACGAGGATTCGACAGAATCGCTCGGTAGGAAGAGTATACATCATTCTCACGCGCTCACCTGCAGGAGATCCCCAAGGTCCTCGAGAAGCATCAGCACCGTCTCGTCATGCCGACCGGTCCCATGCGCTCAGGAAAGACCTCCATGCGGTTGAGAACACATCACGCATGGTGCGGGGCTTTTCGTTTTTATTTTCACCTCACGCAATACGATGATCCAGTTCTTTCAGTAACTCAGCTTCCTTCTTTCCGAGCTTTGTCGGGGTTTGCACTTTGATCATCACGATATGATCACCGCGACCACCGCGTGCCGCAGGAACGCCTTTTCCTTTCAGGCGCAACTGATCGCCGCTTTGCGTGCCTTGCGGAATGGTGAGCTCCACTTTTCCATCAACGACATCTACCGTTACTTTATCTCCCAGTGCCGCTTGCGTGAAGCCGATGATTTTTTCTGAATAAATCGCCGTACCCTCTCGACGGAAACGCGGATCAGGGGTGACGCGCAATTGCACGTATAGATCTCCTGCATCTCCCCCTTGCACCGCCTCTCCCTCTCCGCGTACCCGGAGCTGTACGCCATCATCTACACCGGGAGGAATATCAACGGTAATTGTTTTTCTTGCGTGCGCGGTTCCCGCCCCCTGACACGCAGTGCAGGTTTTTTCCGGCTTTTCTCCTCGGCCATCACAATCTGTACACGCCGTGCGCATTTGCATGGCGCCGAGAATCGTTTGATGCACCTGTACCGTTGTTCCTTTTCCTTTACAGGTCGCGCATGTTTTCATGGCGCTTCCAGGCTCCGCACCTACGCCGCCACAGCGTTCGCAATGCGCGGTTTTTGCAAGAGGAATTTCTTTGGTTATTCCAAACACGGCTTCTTTAAATGAAAGCGTGAGAGATACCACAAGGTCTTCACCGTGACGCGCGCGACGACCTCGACCTCCCCCTCCTCCAAACATGCTGCCAAAAATATCTCCAAATTCTTCAAACATGGAAGGATCAAATCCTCCCGGGAATCCCTGCGCTCCTCCGAAGCCGCCAAATCCCCCGAAGCCCTGCGGACCTTCCGCACTTCCGAATTGATCGTAGCGCTTCCGCTTTTCAGCATCACCAAGCACCTGATATGCCTCGTTTACCTCTTTAAACTTGTCGGCATTTCCCCCTTTGTCGGGATGATGTTCGTGTGCAAGTTTACGAAAAGCGCGCTTCACATCATCTTGCGAAGCAGATTTATCGACACCTAATATTTTGTAATAGTCTTTGGACATAGGGTGTGGGAACGCAGGGGTTGGGGAGTGAGGGGAGTGAGGGGAGTGAGGGGAGTGAGGGGAGTGAGGGGAGTGGGGGAAGCCTGCATGTCATGCTCATTACACTCCCATTCTTTCAACATCAGTTGCGGTAATCTCGGTAAAGTCATCGATGAGCCCTTCTACACCAGGAAGTTCGCGCAGAAAGAGCCGGTCTCGTACGCCCACTACCTGCATGCCGGCAGCTAAGGCGCTCTCCACTCCTGCGGGAGCATCTTCGAAGGCGAGGCACTTTGCAGGATCTACTCCCATACGGTCCGCGATCGCAAGAAAAACATCAGGAGCAGGCTTTGGATTTTTCACCTCTTCTCCCGATACACATCCTTCGAAGTATTGCAGGAGGCCCGTCATCTTGAGCGCCTTCTCGCGATACTCTTTTCCGCTCGCGGTCGCGACTCCGAGACGATAGCCGCGATCGACGAGCGCTGAAAGAAATGATTGCACTCCCACTTTTGTCACGAGCGCTCCTCTCTCGAACAATCTCCGCTTCGCCTCGGCGCGGATCATATTGAGCTCTTCGAGCGTCATGCGCACGCCCACCTGCTCTTCTAAGATCTGCAAATTTACCTCTTTTGACCTTCCCATCATGAGCGCATGGTGCTCTCCTGTATATTCTTTTCCGTACTTTGCGCAGGCTTCAAGGTATGTCGTAAACCAGACCCGTTCGGAATCAAGCAGCGTTCCGTCTAAATCAAAGATCATCGCCTGGTACGACATACGCTTATTGTTTCTTTACCTGCACATCGATGACGTCACCTTTTTTGTAGGTCTCTCCCGTGATTACATTCCCAGGAGCGCCCTTCACTGATGCGCTCTTCTTTGGACGCGTAAACAATCGCCACAAGAAACGAAGCATGGGCACGACCACGACAGCAACAAACGTCCAGTTCTTTTTTGCGAGTTTTGCAATGTTTCCAAAGAAGGCCATACGCGCTTGTCAACAAGTTAATTTCAGAGCAAGGTCACCCACTCACTATAATAGATTGTCATTTTCACGGAAATCACCCTGCCTTTATTTCTCTTCCGCCATCCACTGCACCAAGCGTACCGGCTCCCCTCCCTCCATACGCGACCAAAACGTATAGGTTCCTGCTGCGGATACGGGAATTGCAAAGCGGAGCACGACTTGCGTTGCAGGGCCTTTTACTTTCCCCTTCATGAGGCGTCCTTTTTCGAGGACCACGTTATTTGCGTCCGTGATGTAGATTTCTAACTCTCCTTCTGCGGGAACATCAGAGAACTTTGCGGCGAGGAATCCTCGTACACCCATAGGTGTGCCTTTCTGGAAGGTGGTTTTATCAAACACGTGCATGAAGCTATGAAGACCGTTGGTAGACATGGTTGCAAATTCACACAGAAGCGCGTAATCGAGGTGCATAGAGGATGTGAGGGGGGGATTAGGGGTGTGAAGCAAGAAGTTGAACGTGAATTGGAAGGAGACCGCGTATTACGCTCCAGATGCATCCTTGAAGTCAGCATCCTTTGGACCTTGCCCTGCATCTTCTGCCTTTGCGTCAGCTGCACCTGCGTCTGCAGAAGCGCCAGCCGCTGCGTCTGCTTGAGGATTCTGTTGATACATCTTTGATCCAATGGCCTGCGCTGCTTTGTTCAGCTCTTCCGCGGCGTTCTTGATTGCGTCGAGGTCTTCCTTGTCTTTCACTTCCTTGAGTGCCGTCATCTTCGCTTCAAGATCTTTCTTTTCGTCATCGCTTACTTTGTCTTTGTAATCAACGAGCATCTTTTCAACGGTGTAGATGGTTGCATCTGCAATGTTGCGTGCTTCAATAAGTTCCTGCTTCTTCTTGTCTTCGGTTGCGTGGTCTTCTGCGTCTTTCTTCATCTTTTCAATTTCTTCCTTTGAAAGACCTGAAGATGACGTAATCGTGATGTCTTGCGACTTACCGGATGCTTTATCGGTTGCTTTTACTTTGAGAATACCGTTTGCGTCGATGTCGAACGTTACTTCGATCTGAGGAACGCCGCGAGGTGCAGGAGGGATGCCTTGAAGATCGAATTGTCCAAGGAGCTTGTTGTCACTGAACATCGGACGCTCACCCTGTGCCACGCGAATGGTTACTGCGGGCTGATTATCAGAAGCCGTGGAGAAAATTTGCGACTTTGATGTCGGGATCGTGGTATTGCGCTCAATGAGCTTTGTAAACACGCTTCCCATCGTTTCGATACCCAGCGAAAGCGGTGCAACGTCCAAGAGCAGCACGTCCTTTACGTCTCCCTGAAGCACACCTGCCTGTACTGCCGCACCAATTGCTACTACTTCATCAGGGTTTACCGATACGTTTGGTTTCTTACCGAAAAAGTCTTCCACCTTCTTCAATACAAGTGGCATGCGGGTCATACCACCCACCATAACAATCTCACCAATATCTCCCGCGCTCATTTTTGCATCGGCGAGTGCCTTCTTTACTGGTTCGAGGGTCTTTTCAACAAGAGGCGAAACGAGCTCTTCGAGCTTTGCACGAGAAATCGTGAGCGTGAGGTGCTTTGGACCTTCTGCTCCAGACGTAATGAATGGTTGATTTACTTCTGTTTGCTGAGCGGTAGAGAGCTCAATCTTTGCGCGCTCTGCGGCATCTTTAATACGCTGCATGGCAAGCGGATCTCCGGAAAGATCAACGCCTTCCTGTTTCTTAAACTCATCCAAGATGTAGCGCATGATCGTAAGATCAAAGTCATCACCACCGAGGTGGGTATCACCGTTAGTTGCGAGTACTTCTACGGTTCCTTCGCTTACATCGAGTACCGAAACGTCGAACGTTCCTCCGCCCAAATCGTAGACGACGATCTTTTGTCCGACTTTCTTATCAAAGCCATATGCAAGCGCTGCGGCGGTTGGCTCGTTGATAATACGGAGCACTTTAAGCCCCGCGATTTCACCTGCGTCTTTCGTAGCCTGACGCTGTGCATCGTCAAAGTATGCAGGAACCGTAATGACGGCTTCGGTTACTTTTTCACCAAGCTTTTCTTCTGCGTCTGCCTTGAGCTTCTGCAGTACCATCGCAGAGATTTCTTGTGGCGTATATTCTTGGTCGCCAAGCTTCACCGCAACACCCTCACCGCGCTTCAAAATTTCAAACGGCATGAGCTTGATATCGCGCTGTACTTCCTCATCGGTAAAGCGACGCCCAATCAAACGCTTGATGGAATACAAGGTATTCTTTGGATTTGTTACTGCTTGGCGCTTTGCAGGTACACCCACGACGCGCTCACCTGCCTTGGTGACACCCACCATGGAAGGCGTGGTGCGCATGCCTTCCTTATTTTCCAATACTTTTGGCTGACCACCTTCCATCACGGCCATGCAAGAGTTTGTTGTACCAAGGTCGATTCCGAGAATTTTAGACATATGATGTTATGAACTTGATTGAGTGAAAGATTCTTCTTTTTTAGGTGCCCACAAGAGCATAATTTTTATGACACACGCAAGGTCGAGCGAGAGTGCGATGGCGATCACTGCCCAACGCGCATCTTCGAATGCGGTCATGCTCATCATTTCTTTTTCAAACGTTCCTATGAGCGTTTCCACCGTGAGGACCGGTGGGAAGCATTTTGCCGCGGGTGGGCACGTGTAGTCTTCCGGATAACTTGGTGTTGCCGTGAACGCAAGTACCGCAACAACTGCACATACCGTGCTTGCAAGCGCAAGCATGACCGTCTTCCTCTGCCTCTCTTCTTCTTGCGCCATAGTTATTCACTTACGACGACTTTGCTTGGTCGAAGGACTACATCGCCGAGCCTCCACCCCTTGATGAGTTCTTCGAGCACCGTTCCCTCGGCGACCCCCTCCTCATGGCGAGCAGAAGCGGCTTCGTGGAGTTTTGCATCGAACGGCTTTCCTACGGCTTCGATCGGTTCGACGCCCATGTTTTTGAGCGCCTCCGTGAATTGCCGATCGATATGCGTAATGCCACTTGCCCATGCGGTGAATTTTTTCTGGAATTCCTCTCCGCATGTCGTGACGTCGGGAATATGCTTTGTCACGTATCCGAAGTTGTCGACGACCGCGAGAAGATGTTCCGCAAGATTTGCACGTACACGCCGACGATCTTCATCACGTTGTTCCGCGAGGCGCTTCTGCATGTTTTCGTAATCAGCGCGTGCGCGTTGCCAGCCAAGAAGATATTCGTCGCGTTCTTTTTTTATTTGTTCGAGGGCGTCTTCCATGGAAAGGCCGGGAGTGGGGTTTTGCTGTTCGTCGGACATAGCATGTTATGTCAATAATTTTTTATCTCCCTCAATAATCTTTTTTGCCTGGGAAAGGATCGCCATATTTTTTGGGTAGTCCATGCGCATCGGCCCGATAATGGACATCACACCTTGCGTTCCGTCGGGCAATCGATGACGCACTACCACCGAGGCAAGATCAGGGCCGAGCGGATTTTCCATACCGAGCACCACCTTTACATCGTCGCCCGCTACTCTGAGCATTTTTTGGAGCGCTCCGTCGAAGCGTTCAAAGGCTTTTGCCAGCCCTTCAATCGCTTCATCGGTGCGAAAGTCCGGCTTACGCAGCAAGTTTCCTACGCCTACGGTTGCGCTCCAGGGGCGTGACGTTGCCACCATCACTGCTTCACCTGATGCTTGGGCAACATCTTTTGCGAGCGCATGAAGACGCTCTTCCATCGTCGGCGCGCGCGTAATGCGCTGGATGGTAATGGTGACGTTCATGACCGTCCGCTTTTGTGCTTCTTTGGAAAGGTTTGCGATGTAATAGCGATATGCTTTCTCTGTAGGAATACGTCCGGCCGAGGTATGCGGCTGCACGATAAATGCCTGCGCCTCAAGCTCTGCCATGTAATTCCGCACCGTCGCCGAAGAAACCGTGAGACCGAAGGTGTCGCACAGTTCTTTCGAGCTCACCGGTTGGGCCGTTTGTACGTACCGCTCCACGATGAGCTTGAGCAATTGCGCTAAGCGAGGTTCGAGCATAGTGAAGAAATACCCGTGTCATTCCGACGATAGGAGGAATCTCCCACTGGGAATGACGGTGCTATCCCTGGCATAAAAAGAAATTAGCACTCATTATTATAGAGTGCTAATCACACCTGTCAAGACGGTTTTACGCACGTCTAGACAGCTCTCTTACTCGCCTTTTTTAGATCATATTGGCGCTCTGCGCGCTCCTGCGCACGCCGTGCCTCCGCTTCAGATCCGGTTCTGCGATACGCTTCACTAAAGGCGCGTACACCTTCCATACGCCGTTCGCCCTCGCTCCAACGTGCCTCTTGCTCACTCTTTCCACGTTCATCAAGCTCCTCTTGAGCGCGCTGTTTTGCTTCCGTGAGTTTTTTCATCCGATCAACGCTCGATACTCTCCCTTCCTGACGAGGCATGCGAGATGCTCCCTGTATGACCCGCACTTCTCCCGCATGATTCTTCTGCATACGCTCCATCTGAATCATCTGTTCATTCGACCATCCCGCATTTCGCAACACCGCCTCACCTTCTTCAGTGATATTTCCCTGTTCGTCAAAAATATCGCCTCGCTCGGCAAGCTCTTGTCGGCGTGCTTCCCACGGATCTTGCACCTCTTCTTCTCGTCCCGCCTCTCTCCGCTCCTCCGCTCGCGCTTGCGCTTCACGTGCTTCACGTTCAGCACGTACCCGAGGGTTCTCTCGTGCAACGCCCATTTGCGGCTGCGTTTCTTGTGATCGACCGCGATGAACCGGTCCCCATTTCGGCATTCCATCCATGACCATATTATGCTTCTCAAGTTTGATATTTTTTTGCCATCTCCTGCCAACCGCGCTTGGTGAGTTTCGCCTTCTTCAAGAGTCCTGCGAAATGCGCACCGCCAAGAATCGAAGGGATGATGACGAAACTTGCTCCTAAAGCATAACATCGTGCGGCGTCATCGGAATGCTTTGCGGTGACCACGACGAGCGCTTTAGATTTTCGTGCCCGCACATAATCGAGAATATCCGCATTCACCGCCATGTCCGGAATGGTGGAGATGATCATTTTTGCTTCATCTACCCGCGCAAGTTTGAGTACCTCTTCACTTCCTGCATCGCCATAGAGCACCGGAATATCTCGATGCTTGAGATCTTCTACGATACTTGGATTAAAGTCGATTACTTTGTAACGCGAGGTTACTTCCTCAACCATCGGGAAAATTTCTCGCCCCATGCGATCGAAGCCGAGCAGAATGATCTGCGCCGCATGTTCGCTCATCGGCTCTTCATCGTGATGGCCGTGACGCAAAAAAGCAATATGACGCGCGAGGAATTCAAAGATGCGTTCGTTGTAGGTAATGAGGTATGAGGAAATGGCAATCGTGAACAGTCCCACGATCGTCGCCAGAGGCAACGCTGTTTCTGCCACCAAGCCTGCCGCGATTCCTCCCGCAATGAGGATAAATGAGAATTCACTGATCTGCGCGACCGTCGTTCCAGACAAGAATCCGGTTCTTGGGTGGTACCCCATGAGCTTCATGATCAGCATGACAATCAGCGGATTTCCCACAAGCACAAATGCCGAGAAGATGATGCCGGGCACGATGAGTGATCCGAGCGAATCAAAGCCCAGGTGCGTGCCTAATACAATAAAGAAAATGACGAGGAAGAAATCGCGAACAAAACGGATCTTTGATTCGATCTCGTGTTGAAATCCCGAACCTGCAAGCGCAATGCCTGCCATGAGCGCACCGATTTCAACACCGAACCCCAAGAGCTGCAATCCACCCGCTACCGCAAAACACCACGAAATGGCTATCAGGAAAAGGAGCTCTTGGTTTTTCGCCGCAAAGGTGAACAGTCGGGGAACCGCAAACTTCGCAAAGAACCACAATACAGCCACTGCGGCAATTGCCTTCGTTAGAGAAGTCGTGATCATCGCAGAGATCGTACCTCCATCCGCATATGCTGAGAGAATGAGCAGCAGCACCATGGCCATGAGGTCTTGTACGATAAGCGCGCCTACCGCAATGCGTCCGTACAAACGATCAATATCTTCCTTATCGGTGAGCATCTTCACGATAATAATCGTTGAAGAAAACGCGAAGCCTACGGCAATAAACGCGCTCGTCCATCCATCAAATCCAAGTAATCGTCCCATGCCCCACCCTATTGCCGAAGTCATGAGCATCTGCGCAACACCAGCAGCAACCGCAACAAATCCGACATCTTTAATGTTCTTCCAATTGAGATTCAGTCCCACGATAAACAACAGAAAGGCGACTCCCACGCGCGAAAGCGTTTCAAAAACTTCTGCAGATTGTGCGAATCCGAGCGCCGCAGGCCCCACAATGATGCCGGTGAGAATGTATGCAATGACGAGCGGCTGCCGAAATACGTAAGCAATCAGCGAGAGCGCGCCGGCCGTCATCATGACTGCCGCGATTTCAAGAAAGAGTTCTGAGAACATAGCTATGCAGAAGTATAGCAAGCACTCAGAAATCAGCATTTTTATTTGATTTCTTTTCTTTTTTTTGCTATCATCTATTCCCCATGTTTCCCGGAGATCACATGGCCTTTCTGGCGAGAATGCTCGTAGTTGAGGGCATCATCTTCAACGGCCTTGCGGGTGAGGCCGCATGCTTCCTTGGACTCGTTCTCTTGGGACTCGTTCTCTTGTTTACCGCTTCCGCTTCTTGCCATGGGAGCCTTCATGTCGCACAACCTGCAGAGCATCATCGAAGTCCTTCAGGAGTTTGGATACCAACTCCGACGGCGCCCAGATTCTGCGCTCACCCCGCCGCTCATAATCGTCGTGAGGCAGTTCGGCGGTCGCGAGGAACAAGTGAACCGAGGTAGCGCTATACTGCTCACCAGCCAAAATGAAGCCAAGTCGGAAGTCTGTTTCGTTACCGAACAAGGCATCCGACTCAGGGGCCTCGAGCGTCGCTATGCAGAAATAGCGAGAAGCGCCTCAGGAACCCCCTGAGGATCGCTCGTGCGCCTGACCCGCCTAATCTCTAGGCGGGATTCTTTTTTTATACCGTTACGCCGACATTGCCGCTGACAGCGGGTGCCAACGGCGGATGTCGTGTGTTGGGCGAATCATGCCCTTATGATGCGCGGCGGCAAGCACTGCACGAATACATGCGTAATCTTCCGGGAAATGATGCGTGCCCGCAAACCACGTTTCTGGCGCCTGCGCATAGGCGCTCATAATTTCCTGCGGATGCATCCATGCAAATGTTTCTACTTCACCTGGCTGCGGCGTAAATGCATCTAGCGGCGCATCGTGGTGTACCACAACATCCATAACCCACAACCGTGCACGCGTGAGCTTACTTGTTCTCCATGGTAAAAATGCGTGCTCTGCCAACGCAACACCTGCTTCTTCTTCCAATTCTTTCTGTGCGTTACTCAAAAAATACTCTCCCGCGCCCACATGACCCCCCAAATGCGTGGACCATCCTCCCGGCAAACGCTCCTTCTGCAACGAACGCTGATGACACAGTATCTGACCTGCGCTATTTACCACGTAGACATTTGTTGACTGGCACCATGCACCCTGCGCAATCGCTTCATGACGAGGCAAGCTGTACCCGAGTGGAGTTCCTGTTTGTTCGCACACAATTTCTAACTGTTCCGACATAGAAAAAATGAAAAATAAAACATCGTATAAAAACGACGTTTTTTTTCATCAGATATCTTCTCCACACTTGCACCAACGTCCGGCGCAAGGCCGGACAAGAAGTGTGACGTTATATCCGACGAATATGTTCGTCTTTTTATACAGAAGAAAGTATACCCAATCTCTCTTTTTTTCAAAAAAATGCCCTTTTTTTCATGCTACACTTTCTCTACGCTTTATTATCTTTTCTGTGCAAAAACAAACCTTTTTATCAGCGTTCTTTCTTGGTTTCTTCTCCGCCTTGTGCACGCTCCTCTTCCCTGCCACTACGCTTGCTGCTCCCGACTACCTTACCGATGGCTCGGAACTTCTTTTCCCCTATTCATTCCTCGAACCTGAAACTTCCTGGAGAATAGATACAAGTACCACGGGTAGTGCAACGATTACGAGCATCTCTCCCGACTTTGTTGGCCCAAGTGATACCGGCGTTTTAAGTACCGAGGGCTGGACAGAAGGTATTTCCGAAAGTATTGATGATGGCTTTTTCCCCGTTCCTCTTCCTGAGAGTATCTTTTTTAATGGATCTTCTACCGACACCGTATGGTTCGGCTCGAATAGTTATATTTTTTTTGATGGAGGGTCTACTGAATACGAGAGCCTTACGTTTGATAATCCTGCTCGCGCTGGTATTTCTCTTTGCGCAAACGATCATTCCTATCAGCGACTGCTCTATCGTACGGAGGTGGGAACTAACAATGTTCGCGTTCGCTATGAAGGTACCGCAAGTACCATTGGCGATATTGGCCTTCCTGACATTGTTTATGAAGCAGTGTTTTATGAAGGCGAATCCTATTTCGACCTTCATGTTGGACATCATGCAGGCTGTAATGGGAGCGTCCTCGATCCCGAGATTCGCGGACGAACAAGTGAGGACTACATCCTCACCGCTTCAACGGGTACATGGTCTTACAGCGATGCTCCTCTTGATTTTTCCTATCAATGGCTTCGCTATAACAATGACACGAGTACATGGGATGAAATTTCTGGAGCTACAAGCCAGCAATACCTTCTTACACCTGATGATGCCGGAGTAGCCATTACCGTTGAAGTTGTCTCTTTCGATCCTGAGTCTGGGCCCTCTGGAAGAACTGCTGAACCAACTGCTCCCATTACCGAAGTACACCTCATTTCTACCTGTGAAGAACTTCAGGCATCTGACGATGGTCTTCATGGGCTCCCAAGCGACGTGTATCGACTCGCCAATAGCATTGACTGTACCGGAGTTGAAATGGACCCTTTGTGGCCCTCTGGATTTTCTGGAGTTTTTGATGGAGACGAGTACACTATTTCTGGTATCTCTCTTTCCGGCGGAGATAATACCGCGCTTTTCTCCAACTCCGACGGCGCTGAATTTTTTGACCTGACACTTTCTGGCTCGGTAGCCAGTACCGGCCACTATACCGGTGCGTTAGTTGGGGAGGCGTACAATACTTCGTTTTCAAATATTACGAGTACCGTAGAAATTTATGCGGGCGCAAACCATGTTGGCGGTATTGCCGGCTTTGCACATTACGATACTGATGGAACCTATACACTTACTAATCTCTCCGTAGAAGCAGACATCTATCTTCCACTCCATGGATCGTCGATCGGTGGTATTTTTGGCTATCTTGGTGAAGGCATTGATGGAACCGAGATTTCTGTCACGCTCGATAACGCGCAGTTTGTCGGATCAATATCTGGCGACAATGAAGGCGGGTATCAGCTCACCGAAGTTGGTGGACTCATTGGTTATGTACAAATCTATAAAGATAACGACGGCGATCATCATTTCACGATTCAAAACAGTTCAACTTCTGGTTCTGGCATTTCTGCTTACTTTTCTGCCGGTGGTCTTGTGGGTCGGCTGGTGAGCGAAAACTACACCTCGTCATTTACTCGTGAACGTTCACCTTCAACGATTTCCATTCTCTCCTCTTCATCGAGCATGCCTATTCAGGTTAGTTCGAGTCGTGGCGGTGGACTCATAGGTTATGTGCACATGTACAACGAGGGCGTTTCTGATCAAGCCATTTCTTTTGATGATACAAGTGCAACTGGAAATGTAACCGGGGGAATTTTCGCTGGAGGACTCCTTGGAACCATTGATATCAACATCCAAAATAGTGGAGCTTCAAATACACTTGATATCACAAACTCATTTGCTACAGGCGCGGTTACGGGATCGGGATTCATTGGAGGATTTCTCGGAGGATCGTACGATGAGCACAATGACATCTTCGTTGCAGGCACTGAACGCAGCGTTACATTCACCAATACGTATGCAACCGGTGACGTTGTAGGATCTCTCGACAGTGACGATGTCTACTTCGTGGGCGGCTTTGCCGGATCCCTCTACTGCACTTCAAGCGATATCCGTGAAGGGCAAAAGGTTTGCGAAATACATGAGTCGTATGCCTCCGGTGACGTTACGGGAAACCTTCTTGGAGGAAGCTGGAATGTTGGTGGATTTTTTGGAGCGCTTTCTGACTCTATCACTCTTCGTGATTCCTATGCACAAGGCGATATTTCAGGATATCAGCACGTGGGAGGATTTGCTGGCGTTGTACAGGAAGCTTACGACGGTATGTCTATCGAGCGTGTATATAGCTCGGGAATGGTCGCGTCGTCTGAGTTAAATTCTTATGCACTCGGCGGACTCTTTGGATATACCGACAATACCTTTATCACTCTCCGCAATGCATTTACTACCTCACCCGTAGTCGACGCCCTTACCGGCGCAACACAACTTGGTATGTGCGTGGGAAGCATGGGCACGGAAATATTTATCGAAAATACTGAATACGTTGCAGGAAGCTACTCGGGATCGGGAGGGGGAGATTTGGACGGATGTACCTCCGTTGATGATGCGTCGTACTTTTATCAAAGCGATTATTCCTTCTTGAGTTCCTGGGATTTTTCTATAGTTTGGCGTGAAAATCCAGATCAACTCCCTACTTTGCGCGCAAGTTCAGAAGAAATGGGAGATATCACTCCTCCAACCCTCTCACTCATTCGTCCCTTGAGCGATACCATTGTCGTTGACTGGGATCCGTCGGTAGATTGGGGCGATTCTGCGGCGTGCTCATACTCGTATGACGATGAAGTCTATACGCTCATCGACTGTTCTCTTGAAGGCTCTAACATTCCTTCCCCGGAAACCTCCGGTGACTACACGCTCTACATTCTCGGTGCTGATGACGCAGACAACGAGGCATACGAGGAAGTGACCTTTACGTTCGCCGATCTTGAACGCCCGCATCTTCTTGGCGCAACAGGAACGGGTTTTGCCTATACCTCTTCAGAAATTGCTTTTGACTGGCAAGATTTTACCGATGCTGCAACGTCTGTAGGCTTTGAAACAGATGATGATGACCGGATGTCGGAAGCGATTCGCCTCCCCTTTCCGTTTACCTTCTACGGGAACGTGTACGAATCGCTGTACGCTTCTACGAATGGATTCGTCACCTTTACCGGCGATCAAAGCGCTACCTACGATCCACCTGCACAGCCAGATTTTGGCATAGAAAATGAAACACATAACGTTATCGCGCTCAACTGGACAGACTTGTACTTTGGACAAGACAGTCAACTTGCGTACGAAGTCTTTGGTACCGCGCCCAATCGCGTGTTCGTTCTTGAATATCGCGACTTTGAAGAATGCTGCGATCAGGATATCAACCGCGTCACCATGCAACTTCATTTGCACGAATCTACACATGTTATAGAAATGTACATTGATGAATCCGATGTCTCACCTGACCACCTTATGGTGCAAGGCGTTATCGATAGCCAAGGCACACAGGCGGTTCTCACTCCCGAGCGTAACTCGGTACTCTCCACAGCTCTTACACATGATGCTGTTCGCTTTACTCCAATTGCTGTCCCTAATTACGTTCGCTCTGGCGATGTTCTTCTTGGGCGATGGGATCCGAGTGATTTTCCTCGAGAAATTTATTCGGTTCAGTTCGTTGTTTCCGAATTTTATGGTGAAGAAATGATTACTGCGGCAGGGTTTAACGACGAAACTGGTTACTATGAAGCTGAACTGAGTGAAGACCTTCTCGCGCAAGATCAAGATGATGCACTCTTTTTTATACGAGTTACTGATATTTCCGATACCGTCTCTGAAATTTGGAGTGAAACCTATAATATCGATACGTACATTCCCGATGACTTTTCTGTTTCGGACATTGAGGTTCTTGGTGGCACTGTCAATGAAGAAGAATGGAATGCAACAAATACGAGCATTGAGATTACCGTAACCATTCCTGAAGATAACAGTCTTATTGGCGGCAATCTCTATATCTTCTCTGATAACGACGAAGATGATCGCTGGATTGCGGTTGAAGATCTTTCCGCTGAAGATCTTGGTACCGATAAAGTAGTTACTCTCACCGCGGAAGATCTTTATGACATTCCCCTTCTTGCGGAATGGGAATATTTTGAGCTCTATGCAGTACTTCAAGACAATGCGGGAAATTATCTTGAAAGCGATGACGAACGCTTCCGAGTGTACATGACGGAAGATGACATCTTCCCCACTCTTTCTCTCATTGGAGGAGATGATGTGTATATAACCCTTGGAGAGACTTACGAAGAACTCGGCGTGTACGCAGAAGACGCTGTGGATGGTAATATTTCTCATGATGTACTTATTACAGGCTCGGCAGATACCTCTCGCGTTGCAAATTATCCCCTCAGTTATTTCGTTGAGAATTCACGTGGAATAATTTCCGAAATTGTCACTCGAGATATCATCGTTCTTCCTGAAGATTCTTCCGATTTCTTTATTGGATATAACGATGAAACGCGTATTCATGTTTCTCAAACCTCAACTTCTTCCGTGCAATTTACCGATCTTTGGAACGAAGGCGATCCTTCGTTTATCACCCCTGGTATTACGATGATCACTGCACAGTCAGCTATCGGTGTACTTGAAATTGTCATGCCAAGCGACATGACGGTTACCCCAAGTGGTGATTTCGATGGCTCCATGATGCTTCCCCGTGCACTTACCGAAGAAGATCTCGCCCTTCCTTCGGGCGCACCGCTTCATGCCGCATTTGAAATTGGACTCTCGGAAAGCTCTCTCGTCTTTGATCGAGGTATTCGCATCCTCTTCCCCGGACAGGGCAATCGCCTTGCGGGAACGCAACATCTTGGAGTCTTTACCCCTATTTCCACTGTTTGCGATGCTGATACCCAAGACTTTGCAGACACTCTTCCTGAAGAGGGTGATTGCGCCATAACCGTTGGTGAGGACTTGGTTGTTTGGACAAAACATTTCAGTGCTTTTTCGGCATACGGCGAGGGAGAAAGCGATGACACTCCCGCGCCACGCTCAAGTAATGCTCGTCGATATTCGTGGCGTCAATCTCCTCAAAAGCCTACGGGCGGATGCCAAGATCCTCGTGCTGAAAATTTCGATCCCACCGCACGTCATGGAGGAAAGAAGCTCTGCACCTACGCATCCCCCAGTCCCGCGCCTATTATCCTACCCCCAACATCCAATGCCTCACTCCCCTCACTCCCCTCACTCCCTACACCCACCACCCCCTGCCCCTACACCCGAACCCTTGTTCTCGGCATGGAAGGTGAGGACGTTCGTGCACTGCAAGTGTTCCTCAATGCTCACGGGTTCCCTGTCGCGGCAATCGGTGCCGGATCACCTGGTTTAGAAACATTGTATTTTGGTCCCGCAACGCGTGCCGCACTTATTCGCTACCAAGCAAGTAACGGCATTGCTCTTTCGCAAGGCGCTGGCACGTTCGGCCCTCGCACGACCGCACTCGTTTGCGCGGGAACGACGACATCTCCGACTCCCGCTTCTCCTTCGCCGGTATCATCATCATTCTTTACGCGCGATTTAACGCTTGGCTCTATGGGAGAAGATGTTGCCATTCTCCAGCGCACGCTCATTGCGAACGACTACGTTATTCCTGCAGGTGCTACCGCGTATTTCGGCCCACAAACCGCGCAGGCACTTGCTCAATTCCAGGAAGATCATGGCGTTTCGCCATCACTTGGCTTCTTCGGTGCACTGACTCGAGCATTTTTTGTCAATTCAATCCTTATTCATGCACTCATCCCTTAGCATTCCCCTCACCTCGTCATCCGCATCTACGAAATATCCGCCCTGATAGGCGGATATTTTTTTCATGAGGTACAGGTCCTTCACATCAAAACAAACTTCATGAAACATCGTCTTCAATCTATATCACACTCTTTCACCTTCTTCTTGTCACGAAAACGCTCGGACAAGGTAGTCCCCACGTGGGACACCTCATCCGAGCGTACGGCTGGTTGCACTTCAGCTTTTTTTGTCAACTCGGTCGCTGAGCGCAAACCATGCCAGAGCGACGTCCAGATTGTATTCAATGAGCACGAGGCGCTTGCCTCGGTACTCACGCTCTTCCCCTTGCTTCGACACGCCTCGCAACGCTGCGGGAAGCGGTGGCACTCCCCACTGCTTTTCTGCCCCGGCATCGAGCGCGTATCCAATACAAGGAACACCTAGCCGCCTGTCCGCGCCCGCAGTACATGGGAACTCGGCGGATCCTGCCCGCAGCACCGAGAGTCGCACCCTTTCCTCTCCTCGCGGAGGGGTCCGAGAGAAAAGCTCAGGAAATCGCCCGGCGATGTCTTGCCCTAGGTCACTCCCAAGATCAATCAACATCAGCTCATACAGTAATGCTCGCTCCCCCTCTCCTCTACAATCCCCCAATGCATCTGCAAAAGCTTGCCAACGTATAGATCGATACACGGCACCTCTCCTTTATCGCTTTTCAGCGACTATGGAGTATAGCTGATCCGCGCGAAAAACAACAACCGCAAAAAGCACTTTTTTTGAATTTGTCGGAATATTTCCAGATCCATGGTTTGAGACGCCTTTTTGTACACAATAAAAAAGGCCCATCACATGGATGGGTCTTTTTTGGTGACCCCGAAGCGAGCCAGCATGAACTACGTCGCCAAGTTAGAGGAGCTCGTGCCGTTTATCATGGCATGGAATGGGGACGTTTCTCGGTTTTTACAGCGTCCCCGCGCATTGCAGCGTGTTGCGGTGACGTACTGAACGGGCGTAGAATGGAGACAGTAACCCTCAACAAAACAGTATGACCCTCGACGGCGAAAGCAACATCAGCGACGTAGTACAGAACTTGCCCCAAGCAGCGCAACGCCCCGCAGATGCACCCGCAGGCACCGTGGTGACGGCGAACGGCCAGCGCGTGACCTTGGGGGAGGAAGGGCATCACAACGCCGCTATCTCCTCCCCTCAACAGGGCATGAACCTCACGGAGAAGTAGAACAGAGCCAAAGAAAGCCAAGATATGACCAACCCTGCAATAAAAGAGCAGTTCGTAGAGCTTCGTGCCCAAGGCATGAGCTTTGCGGCTATTGCGGAGCGTCTTGGCGTTGCAAAGTCCACCCTCATCGCATGGAGCAAGGAGGCGGAGAATGACATCGGCAACCTGCGACAAATCTACGCGGAGGCACTACGAGAGAAATACCGCATTGGAGCAGAGCGGCGGGTAGAGCTCTTTGCCAAGCAGCTCGATGCGGTGGAGGGAGAACTTACGAAACGCGACATGGCAACCATCCCGACAGAACGCCTCTTTGACATGCTCTTGAAACTCGGACGCGAGATTGGCATCAACCCGCCCATGACCTTCAAGCAGAAAAAAATCGGTGCTGACTTCGATTTTGCCGACCTCGCACCGACGGCAGAATGGCAGGCGTAGGTTGTTAGGTTATCTCCCACTTTCTGACCGTTCCGCTACCAAAAGACGACCGCCCGAAAGGTAGCCGTCTTTTGATTGTTTGAGCAAAAAGAAGACGCGCCCACGAGCCGAGGGCACCCGTGGGTGGGCGTCTCCTTGCGGCTTGGGCGCGAGGGTGTGTGGCGTCAGTAGAGCTCGACGAGGCGGTCGTGGATGCGGCGCAAGGCGACTTCTCCACCGCAGCGTTCCGTGATGACCACGCCTCGCACCTCGCCGCGCTCGATGGCGTTCACGAGGGGCGGTCGATGGTTGCGGTCGAGGTTGCAGTCGCACGAGACGATGTACACCGCCATCTGCTTCCCGAGCTGCTTCGCGAACGCCAGCGGAACGTCGAAGCTCGACACCCCGACGTAGACGAAGGCCAGCCCGTAGCCGTTCGCGTCCACCCCGTCCGCGATGCCCTTCATGATGCCCGCCGCTTCGCCCATCTGCTCCACCGTGATGGGGGACACCATCACCACGAGCAGCGGCGGCGGTTCGAAGTAGCCGCTCTGCACGTGGATGGTGAGGTTGTCCTTCGGAGAGTAGGCGCCCGCCTCGATGCCGCGGACACTGTTGTACGTAGCGAAGAGCACGTTGCGGGGCGCATCCTTGACGGCTTGCGCGAGACCTTCACGAAGAAAATCGTCGATGGAAACCAGCGGGTGCATGGGCACCTCCATTCGCACATCCGTGGTACTCACGGAAGGGTCGATTTACGACGCATCAGAATACCACAAAATGGCCGCTTCGTCAATCGCAAGGCAGTTGTTTTCGTGATAAACTGGCCGTAATCTGTATGCCCTCCGAAACCCTCCCCAGCCCATCCGAACGCGTGGCAGAGCTTGTAACGCGTCTACAGGCACGATTTGGGAGGAAGGACGGGGAAAGTGACGGCGAGGAGGCAAAAGCCATTCGGTACGTCATATACGTCCGTAAAAGCACCGACACGGCGGAAAAGCAGGAGCGGAGCATTGCCGACCAGACGGCAGAGTGTAAACAGCTTGCCGATCGCCTCGGCTTGCGGTGGGTGGACGTCATCCACGAGGAACAGTCGGCCATGGTGTCCGACGGTCGCCCACTTTTCTGCGCCATGCTCAACGAGCTCAAACACGGCGACAGCTACGAGGGCATCATCGCGTGGGCACCTGACCGCCTTGCCCGCAACATGAAGGAAGGCGGCGAGATAATCGACATGCTCGACCACGGGGACATTCAAGACATCAAGTTCGCCAACAACTTCGTCTACAACAACGACCCTTCGGGCAAAATGCTTCTTGGCATTGCGTTCATCATGGCGAAGCAGTACAGCGACCAACACTCGCAAAACGTCACCCGCGCCATTCGCCACAAGACGGCAGAAGGCAAATGGGCAGGCAGTCACCTCAAACATGGCTACTGGAAAGATAAACTGCACTACCTGCGCCCCGACGGGGAGAACCACGAGCTCATCAAGGACGTGTTTCGGATGCGCATTAAGGGCAAATCGCTCAAAGAGATAGCCGACCACCTCGTAGAACGCGGCTATCCTGTCCCAACTGTCCATACCAAGCACCGTGCATTGAAAATCGACGACAAGTTCGTGTCGGGCATTTTGCATGATGCCTTTTATGTCGGTGCCATGAAGTTCGGCGACCAGTACGAAAATCTCTTTGACAAGTATGACTTCGTGCCCGCTGTGTCCATGGACGACTACGAGAAGCTGTACGGGCAGGACGGCGGCAAGACGGGCATCAACCTCGCCAAAGTGTTTACACCGCGCGAGGAAACGCAGGCCGCCCTCATGCAGCAGTTCGCCATCTGCGGCCATTGTGGACACTTCCTGTCCACGGGTATTACCAAAAACCTCTACTATCTGCGTTGCGACTACAAAAAGCAGGGTTGCCCGATGGGTGGCAAGTCAATCCGTGCAAAAGACATCCTCGCTCCACTCCTCGACTTTCTCAAACACCACCCACTCCTCACCGAGAAGGGATACGAGCGCTACACGGCAGAAATGGCGAAAGTGTTGGCCGAGAAGGAAAAGGAGTGCGACAACACGCTCCGCTCACTCATGGCGCAGAAGCGGCAGGCGGAAATGCGGGTCGAAGACATGAAGGAACTCATCCGCAGGGACAAGGGCGATAAGGTGCTTGAACGCGAATACAAAGCCGACCTCAAAATGCATATCGCAAAGGGGCAAGAACTCGGCAAAAAGATAGCCAAACTCAAAGCGCAGAAAGAGAACGCGAAAGACGCTATTGCCACCTACGCAGAGTTTCATGAACTCTTCCAAAACATCGCTGAACTCATACCAAAAATGGACAACATGGCCGAGTTGGATTTCATCATCAAAAAACTCTTCATGAACGTCACCGTCACCAACCAAAAAGTGACTAACATAACACAAAACTCCCCTTTCAGGGAGCTCTGTGGGACGCCGAACTCGGCGATGGTGACTCCACGGAGAATCGAACTCCGATTTAAGGCTTGAGAAGCCTCTGTCCTAACCGTTAGACGATGGAGCCTGAAATATATTGAGCCGTTCGCGTTTGATGCGATTCTTTATTGCCTTACGGATTATTCCCGATCTTTTTATCTGACGCTCACGTTTCGCTGCTTCGCTTTTTGTTGCAAACTCTTCTTTATGTATTACCCCATAAGGAGCATACGGTGCAGATGAAATGACTTTTCCCGAGTTATGTATCGCGAGTCTCTCTTCAAGATTTGCGGTATGGCCAATGTACCATCGCCCATTCTTCTGACTTTCGAGAATGTACACGATATACATATCGAGATTTGTCCCCGGCTACTTCGGCACGCATGTCTTTGCCGAAGGCCGGGTCCGGCCGTCCGGTTTTTATCTTTCCGGACGTAGCCGGACTAACCGTTAGACGATGGAGCCCGAATGGCATCTGACGTGCGCCAAGATACCATCTCTTCTTTGTTTTCGCAAGCCATAATCCTCCACAGGATTCTCTCGACCAAATACGCTTATCTGCTATAACAGAAGCCTATGTGTGGAATTATTGGGTTCGTCGGAAATGAAGACTGCGTCTCCTATCTTTTGGACGGCCTCTCCATTCTCGAAAATCGTGGTTATGATTCCGCGGGCGTTGCAACGCTCGGAGCAAATGGCACCATGACCGTTTCAAAGTTCGCTAGTAAGAGCGCGAGCTCTGCCGATGCAATTGCGCGCCTGCGAAAAGAAGCCGCACGCCATGTTGGCCATGGCCTCGGCATCGGTCATACGCGTTGGGCAACCCACGGCGGAAAAACTGATGCAAATGCGCATCCGCATATGGATCAGAAAAAGCGGGTAAGCGTGGTGCATAACGGCGTGATCGAAAACTACGCTCCGCTGAAAAAGCAACTCATGGATAAGGGCGTATCGTTTTTGTCTGAAACCGATACCGAGGTGATCGCGCAGCTCATCGGCGTTGCACTTGATGAGGGAAGAGACCTCCAGGATGCGGTGAAGCATGCACTTCAGCAACTCGAAGGCACGTGGGGGCTCGCCGTTCTCTCTCCGCTCCTTCCTGACGCCATCATCGTTGCAAAAAATGGAAGTCCGATCTGCATTGGACTTGGAGAACATAAAGCATTTGTCGCATCAGAACCTGCCGCATTTGGCATGGTCACGCGTGATTTCATTAGTCTTGAAAATGGCGAAATGGCCATTGTCCGTGCGGACCGCTCAGGCCTTGATCTTTCTCGCGTAGAAAAAGCGCCCGAAGATACTATCGCCACCTCCCCTGCTCCTCATCCGCACTGGACGATTAAAGAAATTCTCGAACAACCTGAGGCCGTACATCGCACGCTCAACTATGGCGCTCGTCTTGAAGGTGAAAGCAAAGTGAAACTCGGCGGCCTTGAGCAGCGCCAGGAGGAACTCTGTACCATCAAGCATCTCGTTATTGCCGCGTGCGGCACGAGTTACCATGCGGGGCTCTATGGGGCCATGGCGATGCGCGCCATGAAAGCATTTACCACCGTCCAGGTCGTTGATGCCTCGGAAATCACCTCGCATCATTTTCCCAAAGAGGGCGCAGGGCTTCTCGTATTGTCGCAATCCGGTGAAACGAAGGATACCCATCGTGCCGCTGTCCTCGCACAAAGCATGGGCATTCCCGTCTTTTCCGTGATCAACGCGGTCGGTTCACTCATCGCGCGTACCACAAAATGCGGCGTGTATCTCAATGCCGGTCGTGAACATGCAGTTGCTTCTACCAAAGCATTTGTCACGCAAGTGACTGCCCTTGAGATGATTGCGGTTTGGTTCGCGCAACACCGCAACGAAGAACTTTCTCGCCGTATTTCGGTTATTGAAGATCTCCGTCGTCTTTCCATGAACATACAAAAGACGCTGCAAACCCGAAGTGCATGCGAGGAGATCGCTCGGAATCTTCAAGGCGCTGATCATGCATTTATCCTCGGAAAAGGCCCGGGAGAGAGTATCGCTCGCGAAGGTGCGCTGAAAATCAAAGAGATTACCTATCTCCATGCCGAAGGCTATCCCGGTGGCGCGCTTAAACATGGACCCTTTGCGCTCATTACTGAAGGCACCCCCGTTATTCTCATTATTCTTGACGACGCGCATGCGCATCTTATGCGTACCGCTGCCGAAGAAGTTCGCGCACGAGGGGCCCATACCGTCGTGATTACCAACAATATGAAACTCGCCGAAGGCGTTGCGGATGATGTCGTATGTATTCCTCGCGACGGTTCCCTCACCGCGCTTCTTGCGACCATTCCGCTTCAAATGATTGCGTACGAGCTTGCGGTGATCAAAGGCCTTCATCCGGATAAACCCCGTAATCTTGCAAAAGCAGTTACCGTTGATTAGCCCTCTTCTCACTTAAGCACAACTCATTTTTTTTCTTGTGGTAAAGTATATTTACTCCCCAATTTATTCTTCTTTTTTCTTATGTTGAGTAAAAAAGATCTTCTCCTTATTGGGGAAATGCTTGATGAGAAGCTCGAGCAAAAACTCGAGCAAAAGCTTGAAGAGAAGCTTGAGCAAAAGCTTGAGCAAAAATTTACAGAAAAGCTTAAGGATTTTCCTACAAGAAAAGAGATGTTCGCCGCAATGGATCAACAACGTCGCGACATCATGCACGATACCCAATCTCTCCTCGCCTCTTCCCTTGCCGCATCCGAAAACCGCGTCATCCACGAAATCTGCGGATTCATCGATGACGCTCTCCTTCCCCAAATAAACGATCTCCAAAGAAAAACCGCCTTAACATAAGGCGGTTTTTCTATTTCTTTATCCAATTCGTTTCTTGCCGCACAAGCATCTCACTTGCCTTCAGCGGTTCGGCCATAATGTCTTTTACCGCCTTTTCCATGCGCATACTTTGCGAACCCTTGATGAGTACGATATCTCCTCCTTGCACATGATGATCGAGGTAACGCCCTGCTTCTGTACTGTCTTTAAACCACTCAACACAATGACGGTCCATTCCTGCAGCAATCGCTTCATCCGCCGCAATGCGCATATTTGGTCCGACTGCTAAAAAGAGATCAGCAACTTCCGCTACGCGTCGTCCCATTTTACGGTGTTCTTGTTCGGTCATGGTTCCCAGCTCTGCCATATCTCCCAATACCGCAATATGACGGTCTTGTGTTTCTCCGGGGATAAATGCACTGAGCACATCAAGGGCCGCGAGCGTTGAGGCAGGAGCAGCATTGTAGGAATCATCGATGATGAGCGATCCGCGAATTCCTGAAATCGGATTGAGACGGCCCACGACGGGTTTTGTTTGTTTTTCTAGCGCGCGTACCGCAGTTTCAAGCGGAATATCGTAAAACCGTGCTACCGCACACGCTGCAAGCATCGAGGAAAGCACCGTTTCCGAGATACAGTTTACCAGCGTGAGCGACACCTGCTCTCCCTGGGCAGTGATGGTTGCAGTGAGTCGTGAAAATTCTTCGCCTGGCATGAATTTTCCATCGCCATCTTTCTTGGTAAAGAATGCGACATCTTTTGCCATGATATCCGCTTCGTGGTGAATACCGTACGTCACCACGCGCGCACGGTAGCGATCCTTCATCGCACGCGTGTGCTCATTGTCCATATTGAGCACCACAAGCCCTGTATCATCAACCTGATCACCCAGGGATGCTTTTTCTTCGATCAGCGCCTCATAGTTTGGATAATTTTCTACATGCACAGGAGATACCGCGGTAATCACCGCCACCTCCGGTTTTGCAATCGTTCCTAAGTAGGCAATGTCTTTGGGCTTATCTGCACCGTATTCCAATACTAAATACTCGGGCATTTCTTCTTTCCCCATGTTTCGCACCAGCAGCTTTGCCCACTCCCATGCATTCCTTCCGGGGCTCGACTCTCCCAAAATCGCCAACGGAACACCGATCTCATTGTTATAATTTTTTGTTGCCGCTCTTACCCGGTATCGCGCAGAAAGCGCCTGAGCAATCGCGGTGCGCGTGGACGTTTTTCCTACGGAGCCGGTTACCGCAACGATGTGCGGGGCATGCGTTGCAATTTGCTTACGCGCTACCCGCGCTAAGAGGGTGTGGAAGAAAGAAGACATAGTTGGCTATAGGATACCATCTGCTCCCTCATCTTTCTGAGTATATCCGAAACCGTAGTGGAACTTATGGTGACGAATAGGTCCAAGGAAAAGGAGGTGTAATTCGGCGAGAATATACGTACACGCCATACGCATACGTCCGTCCCGCTCTTGTCGGCGCGTGGTTACCGCAATACGTACCGTATCCAAAAAACCAAATCTCCCCTGCTTTGCTGCTCGGCCAACATACTCATGATCTTCGCAAAACGTTACCGTCTCATCAAAACCCCCTATTTTTTCATGCAGTTTTTTTCGTACAAAAATACAAAACCCTGGTGCATGAGGACGTATACTCCCCCATAAACGCGCGTAAGCGTTGTAAAATGCATGCCCCGCCTTGTCATACCACGCGCCGTTTTCCAACCAAACATCTGCGGTTGCAACATCAAAATTTCTTTCTTCGCATTCCCGCATCGCACGTTCAAGAAAATCCCGCGTCGGTAAACGTACATCTGCATCAAGAAAAAGGATCATCTCACTGGTTGCCGCACGAGCGCCAGCATTTCTCCCCGGACCAGGCAGTCCACCGTCTACAATGCGTGCTCCAAATGCAGTCGCGATTTCTCTTGTCTTATCGGTACTCTTTGCATCCGCCAAGATCATTTCATCTGCGGGACGAGTCTGTTCCTGTAAAGAAGTGAGCAGCGTTGAGAGCAGTGCTTCTTCATTTTTTGCGGGAATTACCACCGTGAGCGTCGGCATAGGGCGTGTTTAAAATTTTTGCCACTCTTTCATTTTTTCTTTCATTTTCCTTATCACCTTTTCATCGTAATCAAATCGATAATTAAATCGATCATGGTAAATGGGTCCCAAGAAGAGCAGGTGCATCTCTGCAAGGACGTATTTCATAGCAAGCCCCATTCTTCCCTCCTGATCAAAGCGACGGGTATTCAATCCTATTTTTACCGAATTGAGGAAACCGAATTTTCCCTCCTTTGCCGCACGCATAGAGTACTCTCGGTCTTCGCTGAGTTTTGCCTGTTCATCAAATCCGCCAATACGCTCATGCAATACTCTCCTTACGAGCATGCAACATCCGTGGCCGTGTGGCCAGACCTCTCCCCACATCCGTACGTAGAAATTGGAAAAATCGTGACAAACTTTGTCATACATTTTTCCATCTGTGACGTAAAGATTTGCACTCGCAATATCCAGTTCACGCTCCTCAAACTCTTGCACGGCTTTTTTGATAAAATCCCTCTCTTGAAGCGTGACATCTGCATCCAGAAAAAGGATGAGTTCGCTTTTTGCGACTGCGGCTCCACGATTTCTCCCTACTCCCGGCATGCCGCCATCGACGACCCGAGCCCCAAAACGCCTCGCAATCTCGCGCGTCTTGTCGGTACTCTTTGCATCTGCCACAATAATCTCCTCCGACTGCAGCGTTTGCTTGCTGAGCGCAGTGAGGAGGAGCGGAAGCGTATGCTCTTCGTTCTTCGCAGGGATAACTACCGTAACCTTCGGCATATAACCGTGATAATAGCAGATATGTTGGTCATCGCCCATAATATTCGAAGTTTGCATAACGTTGGCGCAATTTTTCGCAGTGCTGCCGCTTTTGGCGTAGAAAAGCTCTTTCTTACCGGCTACTCCCCCACCCCTCCTCGGAAAGAGATTGCCAAGGTCGCCCTGGGCGCTGAACGCCTCATCCCTTGGGAGCAGGGGGATATCCTTCCCGTTATTGAGCAGTGTAAAAAAGCAGGCTACACTGTGCTCGCCCTTGAACAGACGCCAGGGGCAAAGTTTCTCTCAGCAGTTTCGGGAGAAAAAATTGCGCTCATCCTCGGAAATGAGGTCACCGGCATTGAACCTGAAGTTCTGGCCGTATGTGATGGCAGCGTGGTTATTCCGATGCACGCAAAACGATCGTTAAATGTGTCCGTCGCAGCGGGAGTCGCCATGTATGCATTGCGCATGCCGAAAATGGACCAATAGACGACGCCTGACATGTTATGTTCCTATAGTTCAATGGATAGAACGCTGGCCTCCGAAGCCGGAAATTGAAGTTCGAATCTTCATAGGAACACCACTTTCAAACCCATCTTCACTATGCTCAACTCACCTTGCCCCAATCCTGATGTCTGCGGAAGCTGCGGATGGAGCCATATTCCGTACGAAAAACAGCTCAAACAAAAACTTTCTGATATTGAAGGCTCTTTTGCTTTGAAAGAACTCCCCTATAAAGTTTCTGAAATTCTTCCCTCCCCAAAAATCGAACACTATCGCAATCGCATGGACTTTGTCATTGATTGGCAGGGCAATGTAGGACTTCGTGAAAAAGGAAAATGGTGGAAGGTGATTGATAACCATCCGTGTTTTTTAGCAGATGAAAAAATAGAAGCACTCTTTGCACGATGTCGAGACTGGGCAAAAACGTGCGGACTCTCTTTTTATGACCGTAAAGCCAATATCGGACTTTTACGCTATGCCGTGATTCGCTCAACGACCATTGGACAGACGATGGTTACGATCGTCACGAGCGCACCGTCGGATGAGACTGAGAAGAAAACGATTCTTGAGGCACTCCAAAAACTTGTAGATTCTTCCCCTACCACCCTCATCTGGGCAATCAATCACACGGTGACCGATGTTTCTCATGGCGGAGAAAATATTGTTCTCCATGGTCCTGGATACATCGAAGAAGAAATCTCCGGCACGCGCTATCGCATTTCTCCCAATGCGTTCTTTCAAACAAATCCGCACGCCGCACCTCTTCTCCTCAAAACCGTCGCGGATTTCCTAGGAGACCTTACGGGCAAAACATTTCTTGACCTGTACTGCGGAACGGGATTCTTTTCCCTCGCACTCGCAGGAAAAGCAAAGAGCACCATCGGCATTGAACTTGTTGAAGACGCTATCAAGGACGCGCAGGCAAATGCCGAACTCAATGGAATCTCCGATACCGTGGAATACATTGCCCAGCCTACCGAGCAGGTAAACTGGCTTTCCTATAACGCCGATGTCGTCCTTCTCGATCCACCTCGCGCAGGACTTCATCCTTCTACGCTTGAAGAGCTTACGCGAGAGAACCGACCCAAACACGTGGTCTACGTTTCCTGCAACTATAAAAATCTTGCACGAGAGCTGGTGACGCTAAAAGATTTCTACGACGTCCTTGAAATCAAAGCTGTCGACATGTTCCCCCACACGCCACACGTTGAAGTGATTGCGAATCTTGTAAAAAAGCAGCAATAAAAAATCCCCTCAGGACTGAGGGGATTTTTCTTATGCAGTTATTTTTCGCGTTGCGAGCATTTTTCTGTACATGAGCGCAGAAGCAATCATGTTAAACGCTCCGAGCGCGATACTCACCACAATCGCCCATACTGCCGCGACGATACCGATCAGACCCGTGATGAGCAATCCGTATTCCATCTGCATAACCACCGGAACGAAGGCTACCGCTAAAGGGATGATCACGAGCGCCATTCCTACGAGTGCGACGATGAGGCCGAACAGGAAAATATTCCACCGGTTCCCTTTCGTCATTCTCCAGCTTTGCTTGAGTGCATCAATTGCTCCTGTGTTTTTCTCAACGATCGGATAGGTGTACATGGAAAATGCAACGCCGAGGATGATTCCCGGCACGATCAGCAGCACGAACCCTCCTAATATGGCGAGCACGTAAAGCATGGTCGCTCCGAGCAACATGAGCAGCATTCTTCCGTCAAAGAAAAAATATTGCTTAAAGGGCACGGTCTTATCTTCAGACGCATGCAATGCATACCGCGTAATAACGATCGCGAAATACATCTGGATCACCGTACTTACTATTCCCAAAAGAACTACCGCAATTTCCGACCCTAGACTCTGCTCAAACGCATTCATGGAGTCGCGCAACTCGAATGCACCATTTATTTCAATGATGGTTCGCGCCACTTCAAATGGCGCGATTGCGAGGAGCCCTACAAGACCGATCAGAACATAGTTCGGCCAGTGCTTTTTTGTCAGCACAAGCGCACGATCCTTAATTTCTTTTAAGGTAAATGAGGGTTGAAGCGGTTGCTGAGCCGCGGAAAGGGGTTCATTCATAGAAAAGTTTTATCTACCATGCGCGATTTTTGAGAAAGCTGTCAAGCGAGAGAACGAAATTCCCCCTTCCCTGATTATCGAGCATCTCCCGCCACCGCAGCTTCACTTTCTCGCATTTTTGCTTCGAGATCCGCGATACGGCCACGCATCATGCTGTTTTCATTATTGAGCATGGTTATCACGAGCAGCGCTACACCGAGCGCAAGCATCGTAAGTACCCATTTTCTCCATGACTCTTGTGTCTCCTGCGCACGTACCGGTGCGCGTCCTCCGTTTTTTTTCATATACAAAAGTATAGCACGCACTAGACCCCAAACCTTCGTTGCCGTGATTGGTACGAACGAAGCGCTCGCAGAAAATCGATCTTTCGAAACACGGGCCAGTGCACATCTACAAAATAGTACTCGCTGTACGCCGCTTGCCAGAGCAAAAATCCTGAAAGGCGCACTTCTCCTGACGTACGAATAATAAAATCGGGATCGGGAACGTCCGAAGAGTACAGGAAACGCGATACATCAGCTTCAGAGAATTGCTCGCGCGCTTCACGAAGCGCCGATCCCTTTTCCTCTTTCTCTCTTAAATACTTCTTTACGGCATCAACAATTTCCTCCCGTCCTCCATAGGCGAGCGCTACTTGCAAAAGCATTCCGGTACGATGAGCGGTGTTTTCTTCCAACTCTTTCCATGCCTCTTGTACTTCGCTACTTAAGAGATCTCTTCGTCCGATGACTTTAATACGAATACCATGCTTTTCCATGTCACGATCTTTTGTCATCGCCTTTGCCTGGTCCACGAAGAGCTTCATGAGATCAGAAACTTCGTCTGTACTGCGTGAGAAATTTTGCGTGCTAAATACCCAGATCGTCACAACAGGGATAGCGAGCGATCGACACCAACGGATGAGCGCTTTAACCGTTTCTGCGCCATGGCGGTGCCCTTCACCGGGGTGAAGACCGAGTTCTTTTGCATACCGACGGTTTCCGTCGAGGATAACTCCAAGATGTTTTGGAAATACGCCATCTTTCCGTATTTCTCGTTCAACCATCTGCTCGTACACCTCATAGAGGGGTCGCAATGCCCGTGAAACGATTTTCAACATATCAAAAAACATGCCATATTTGGCGAATATTTGCAACGAATGGTTGCTTTTCTTCTCTTTTTTTGCTACTCTTTTCATGAAGAATCTTGGTGTTTCCGGCTATTGAGCCGGGAACGACTACCTCTCTTATGAAATCAGGTTTTGTGGCCATTATTGGCCGTTCAAACGTGGGAAAGTCCACGCTTCTCAATACCCTTGTGGGCACCAAGGTGGCTATTACCACCCCCAAGCCTCAAACTACTCGCCGCCCTATTCAGGGTGTTATTACTCGCCCAGAGGGACAAATTGTCTTCGTAGACACGCCGGGTGTCATGCAAAAAGCCAAGGATGCGCTCACGAAAAAGCTGCTCGACTTTGCGAAAGACTCTCTCCGCGATATTGACGCGGTCATGTACGTGGTCGACCCTACGCGCTCCATTGGCGACGAGGAAAAACAAGCCTTTAAATTACTTGAACATGTTTCCGTTCCGAAAATTCTCGTCATTAATAAAATTGATGACCGGACTTCTCGCAACTATATCGATTATTATCGCGATCTTGCAAAAGAATTCAACGCATACGCGGAAGTTTCTGCATTGACCGGGAAAGACGTTGATACCCTCGTCCGCTGGCTTTTTGAGCAGATGCCTGAAACCGATGAACTCCCTTATCCCGAATTCCAGTTTACGAACTTGAGCAATACCGACTGGATGTCCGAGCTCATTCGTGAAAAACTTTTCCTTCGCCTCGATAAAGAGGTTCCTTATTCTACGCACGTTGAAGTTGATGAAATTGCTGAGCGGGAAAATGGATCGGTGTACGTACATGGTATCGTGTATACCAATGCGGAACGCTATAAACCCATGATCATCGGGAAAGGCGCACGAGGCATTAAAGAGATCAGTCAGTCTGTACGCAATGAACTTGAAGGAGTTACCGGAAAGAAATATTACATTGAACTTGAAGTAGCGGTTGATCCGCGTTGGATGGGAAAATATGAAATCTAAGTCTTTCGAAGATGTACTTCGAGAACACCTCCTCAAAAAGCCCGAGACTGAGGAAACAAGCACTCCCCAGCAGAATAATGTAAATATCGTCGATGCACTTCAGCCTCTCGCAGCAGCAGGTGCGGAAAATGACGCTGCGCGATCGGTTTTCCAAGGAGAAGGGGAAGAAGATGATGATACGAACAATGCTGCTCGTGCGGCAAAATAAAACACCCAAGTGGGTGTTTTATTTTGTTTGTATATTCGTTACCTTATAGCCCTTCACTTTGCTTCCTGGATGAAGAGACTCTATTGCATTCATGAGCCACGAGGTGGGCTTTGGAATAACGGAAAGAATGAGGGGATTCTCTGGATTTGCGAGGATTTCAAATCGTGCGAAGGTGTTTTCCGCAACAATCGTTGGGACTTTTATCTTTTCATCGTTATACAGCAGCGTAAACGATCCCCACTCCGGCTCTGCGGTGATCGCAATATACTCGTTATAACCATCGGTCAGTGTAGGGACAATTTCATTTCCTTGAATTTTTTCAGCAAACGCCGCCGCACTTTGATAGTACGAAAGCAATCCTTCGAGCACGCTATCTGCTCCCCCGAAAATGACGATCGCTTGTCGCGTATTTGCTAATTGCTCGTACTGTGATTTCGATAGCCATAGAAGACTATTTTCTTGTCCGCTGAAGTCTTGATCGCCTTCGCTCCAAAATGACGGCAAGGCAACGCGCCTTCCCTCTTCAAGGCCATCTGCACGAAGCGTTCCCGATCGCACGACCTCTTCGTATACCGGCTCGGGCATTTCAGCCTTTGAACCCACGGGAGTATTCATCGCAGCCGCGCGCGCTTCTTGCGATGCTTGCGTCTCCTGTCGCTCAGTTCTTGTCCAGGCGATCTCTACCGCTCCTGTATCCTTACTCGTAATACGAACCTGCGTCGTCGGCTCATCAGTAAAGGGATTGTCAAAGCCCGCAACAGTCTCTCGTAAGATCAATTGAGCGTCTTGCCCAACCAGAACGTCGGTTGCGGCTTTTTCTGTTGCCGCAAGAGGATTCGTACAACCAACGCCCAAAAATAGACACATGCTCGCAAAGAAAACGGGGAGAGAACGCATATGCAAGCATCATAGCAAACCGCCTATTTCTGATAGATGAATATGTCCTCAATTGCACAGTGAAAGAGTTTCGCAATGCGATATGCCAATAAGAGGCTCGGGGAACAATTGCATTGCTCAAGTGTCGCAATTGTTCTTCGCGAAATTCCGAGCTTTTGCGCAAGTTCTTCCTGCGTCATTTTTTGCAGTACGCGATATGCGCGTAATTGAGAAGTGAGGGTGCCCATAGTGTTATAAAAGTAACCGTGTGAGGTCTGTTTAAGGAAGTGAGAGAATAGGGGGGGCTTCGTTGAGATTATCATGGAAAATAAAGCCGTATCGTCGAGAGCTCCCGATCAGGGCTCAGGGAGTCACCTTCTTTATTTTTGTGTAAAGAATGAAGTATCAAAATGAGAACTTTACTTCACATTCATTTAAAAAACCCAACAGATACTTAAATTGATCTTTTCTTATAGCGAAAGCGGTGGATCTCAGAAGGTCATTTTTATTGGAAAATATTCACATATGTGAAATAAACTTCACATTTCAAAACAGAGTGAAACAATGAAAAAATAACCCCCATTCTTACCTCCAGAAAGCAGTCAATCCCGCTCTCCTTTACTTCTTTCGCAGAATATCTACATCCCTTCCCCCTTCATCCAGCGTCGCAAACGATCTTCATCGCACGATCCACAAATATAGGTTCCGTTTTCATCATTGTAAAAAAAGGGGACTCCTCCGCAGAGACCGCGATCAATGAGCTGCAACTGCATGGCATTTGCTTCGTTATTCCACACTTCCATCTTCTTTACTTCGACTCCCAATTCTTTTTCGAGTTTCTCTATCATCGGCATCATTTCAATGCAGTGTGGGCACGTTTCTCCGTAAAATTCCATGAGCATACAAAGATGTTAAGAGGTTTGGTCAGCTTCTTTTATTTTAATACACTTTTTCTCATCCACTGAAATAAATGCATCTTTTTGTAATCCCTTGACGAGACGATCGACGCGTTCCTCATCAAAGAGATCGATTTCTCTTCCCACTTCATGACGACGCAGCGTTCCATACTTGTGTAATGCTCGCAATATGCGGCCGCGATACATCCGATCTGATCCTTCAAATTTCTTCTGCTTCACCTTCACGATATCATCTCCTCCGCAGGGATATGAGGCACAGATCGTTTGGAGGGGGCAGGTCTCGCACTGCGGTCGCCTCGCGGTGCATTTACTCGCACCCAAGTCCATGAGTGCATGATTCCAAGAGGCAACATCTTCAGGCACTACTTCTTTTGCGAGTACTGCAATTGCTTTTGCATCTTTTCCATGAAATTTAAATACCCGACGAAGTACCCGATCGATATTCGTATCTACCGGCGCTGATCCCTTCTTTCTGAATGCAAACGCCGCAACTGCCGCAGCGGTGTACGGACCAATCCCTGGAAGTTCGCGCATCTTTTCTTCTTCGTCGGGGAAGGCACCCCGCTCCTCTACGGTTGTCGCGAGCTTCTGGAGCATGAGTGCACGGCGGTTATAACCGAGTCCGCTCCATGCGCGCAGCACATCAGCGGTTTTTGCGCGTGCAAGGGCCTGCCACGTAGGAAACAGCTGCAACCACATTTCCCACTTTGGACGCACCCGATCTACCTGTGTTTGCTGAAGCATCACTTCAGAAAGCACGATCGCATACGGATCACGAGTTTTTCTCCATGGCAAATCCCGCTTTGCTTTTTCATACCAGGCAAGGAGCATTTCACGCATGGCTGTGATACGCTCTTGGTGCGTCATACGCGCTCTACTGTATGCAACCCTCCCCCAACCCCGCAATGCGGTTATCCGCACCAGCCCTCGTCGTCTTTTTCATCCTTTTCCTCACCCTCTTTCTTCTTATCGGCAATCGACTAGACTGGAAGATCGCGGGCGGTGCAGGTGCGGGATCCCATGCCGACGCCATTCTCGTGCGTACCACGGATCCCGCCTCCCCTCTCTCTCTGCAACGAGGAGAAGTGATTACCACCGATGCACGCACTTTTTCTTCCTATCAGGTACATAACCGCTGCACGGTAGATCTTGCAGAAAATTCCTCCCTTCTTTTTCAGGATGGTCGGACAACCTCTCACGTCTTTGGTTTTCTCACGGGACGCATCGTTGCTCACGGTGATTGCACCTTTGTCATCCGAGAAATGGAGATCAGTACTTCTGGGACTGCGACGCTTGTGCATTATTCCTGGCTCGACAAAGTGATCGTGAAAGCCCTCGAGGGGAGTACTGTAGTGAGCCAGGGCACTGACGTGACGACCGCGCTTACCCCCGAAAGTCCCGCCTATCGTTTCTCTACACTCCCTTCAGATCTCACTCATGAGGCAACCGATTTCTCCCTTGAGCAGAATAATTTGGTATCATCTTTTTATACATGGAGCTTATCTCAATAACGTATGGAAGGCGGCAAACACCCAGAAAAAAGAAAAGAATTTCTCACTCATCCTGCACAGCGGACCAAGGAAAGTCTGCTTGCGGCAATACAAAAAGCTCGCGAAGCGTACGAAATCGGCAAGACGCTTCATCAAGATCCTGAGGTTCGCACGGGGAGTGAGGCGGCATTCCGCAGCGCACTCAACATCGCGATTTCATGCGTTGATGTCGTCCCTGGCGCAGGAGAAGTAGCTTCATGGGGCGCTGATCTTCTCAAGATCATAGAAGAGATACAGTATCGTCAAAAAAAGCGCGAGGTCGAGAAAGCAGGAGGTGATGTTTCTCAAATACAACGAAAAAAATACAATCTCACTCCTGATGTACATTTGCTCCTTGCAACAAGCACTGAAGCGCTTGAAGCGCTTTCTTTCTTCACCTTTCCCACCCATGCCTTTGAAACCCTTAACCAACTTTGGTACGACATTCCCCGCATGATCAAGGGCGCACGGAGAGCACGCGCGCTCTTAGAGGAAGTGCGACAAAAACACGCTCGTGCCCGGGAAGCCGCCGAGCGTTTTGCCGCTCGTCAGCATTTCGAAGAGTACATGTGGGGAAATGGCGATAAAAAAGAATAATCGTATGACCGACAAAGAAGCATTACAGGAGCTTATTTACGTAGCGCCTGTTTCCGAAGAGGATAAGGCGCGCATGCTCGCTTATATTCCGAAAATGACCGATGAGGAAGTACAAGACTTGGGCAGCATTCTCGCCGTACAAGAAATGATGCTTGATCAGAAAATTGCGCACGCCATTGAAAAGATTGATACCTTCCTAGATCAGCAGGAAGCAAGGGAAAAAGAGCGGTAATTCCGCTCTTTTTTTACAGTTCGTAGACCTGATGCATGCGAGGAATCAGCACTTCTGCATGCGTACTTGCTTGGAGGTACGATGCAAAACTCATCTTCGCCTCATCCTCTCCGTGCACGAGAAAGATTTTTTCCACACTTCCCTCTTCTGGGTGCAGCCACCGCGCGAGCTTCCCTCGATCCCCATGCGCCGAAAATGATCCGATCATTTCTACCTCTGCACGTACCTCGGTTTCCTGGCCGAATATTTTTACGGTTGGTGCTTTATTGAGGATCTTTCTCCCGAGGGTTCCCGGAGCTTGGAATCCAATGACGAGCAACCCCGCACGCGCGTCACCGAGATAGCGCTTGAGGTGATGGAGAATCCTTCCTCCGGTCATCATGCCATTCCCCGCAATAATAATTTTTGGCCCATGATCGTCATTGATCTTTTTACTTTCGTCCGCAGAAAGTGTTTCGCGGAGCGAAGGGAAAGAAAAGAAGTCAGTCTGCATGAGGGGGTGATCCACGCGCAAATGATGCGCAAAGTGGCGATAGATCGATGTCGCACGGATCGCGAGCGGACTATCAAGATAAATCGGTACATGCGGCAGTCTTCCCTGCGTAATAAGCAGGTCTAGCTCATAGAGTAGCTCTTGGGTGCGCTCCACCGAGAATGCGGGAATAAGGAGCGTTCCTCTTCTCCCAAGCACCTTCTTTGCAAAAGAAAGGAGTCTTTCTCCGCGCTCTGCGGTCGGTTCGTGATCCCGATCTCCGTACGTCGCCTCACATACGACATAGTTTGCGCGGTGCAAGGGCTCGGTATCCGGAAGAATGGGCACATCATCGTTTCCAATGTCCCCCGAGAATACAAAACGTTTTCCTTCGACATCAATTGAAATGTACGCAGAACCAAGAATGTGTCCGGCATCATGGAACATGATTGAAATACCTGGCGCAGGTTCAAACGCTGTATGGTAATTCACGCCATGCACCTGACTCAGCATGGCGTCTTTATCTTCTTTGCTATAGGGAACTTCATCGCCGCAGCGCTCAGCATTCTCTCGCATGATATTGAGCGAATCTTCAAGCACAATATCCGCAAGCGCCTTAGTGGGAGGCGTCATAAAAATAGGTCCGGTATACCCTTGAGCGATAAGCTCAGGCAAACGTCCCGTATGATCGAAGTGCGCATGCGTGACTACCACTGCAACGATCTTTTTGACATCAAATGAAAAAGGGTCGAGCGTGCGCAATATGCACAATCGCTCGCCCTGCTTCATACCACAATCAATAAGCACGTTCCCTGCTGCCGTTTCAAGCAAGAAACACGATCCCGTCACCTCCTCTGTGGCACCGTGAAACGACAGCTTCATAGATTTAGCCTTCCTGACAACGTCGCTCGAACTCGGTATATCGAGCGCGTAGATGAGTAATATGACCTTCAATATTCTGGTCCTCATTTAATTCTCCCATACGAAGCATGTCGTCAATAACTTCTTCCACAAGAGCGTGATACTGCTCTTCACCAGCAATACCCTGCATCATGCCTTCTTCAACAATACGTTCGAAAATTTCTTCTTCAGAAAATGTAAGATTATCCATATAAGGTGATTACAGGGAAAGTATACCGAGGATACGCATGAGCGCAAAGTGAAGAGCGGGGAAAAAGAGGGGTTTTTCGTATTTGTAAAATTTTCTTAAAAACGCTAAAATGGCGCATTCCTTGGTTTATCCGCATTTATGCTCAACTGGTCCTCCCTCCCCAAGCCCATTGTCTGCCTTTCTCCTATGGCCGACATGACCGACTCCGCTTTTTGCCAAGTCGTGCGCGAAGTTACCGAAGAAAAAGGTCAGAAAAATGACCACCTTATTGTTTTTCGAGAAATGGTCTCCGCTGAAGCGGTGGTTCGCGGTAATGAAAAGACGCTCGACATGACTGATATTCATCCGGCAGAGCGCCCCCTCGTGCAGCAGATTTTCGGGAGCGATCCTGCAACCATGGCCGCTGCCGCACAAAAAATAGAGGCGGAACATCATCCTGAAGGATTTGATATCAACATGGGTTGTCCCGTGTATAAAATTGTGCACAACTTTAACGGGTGCGCGCTCATGAAAGACCCTGCCGTTGCCGCACAGATCGTGAAGGAAATGAAAAAGGTGATCACCGTTCCGCTTTCCGTAAAAATTCGCTTAGGCTGGTCTGACCCGACAGACTGCCTTACCTTCGTTGAAGTGCTCGAAGATGCGGGGGCGGACCTGATCACCATCCACGGCCGCACAAAGGCGCAAGGCTACTCGGGCGTTGCTGATTGGCGCATGGTGGGAGAGGCACGCAAGCGCGTGAAGAGCATTCCCGTACTTGTAAATGGTGACATTCACAAGCCTGAACTCGTGCAGGAGGCGCTTGTCCAGTCAGGAGCTGATGGAGTTCTTATTGCGCGTGGCGCACTGGGAAACCCCTGGTTCTTCGCGCATCAGCAGGAGATCGCTTCAGGCAAATCTCCTTCCCCTATTTCCCTTGAAGAGCGCGTACGGGTTGTTGGACGCCATCTTGATCTACATTTAGAGCAGTATGGCGAAAAGGCGGTGAGTACATTCCGTAAACACCTTTCGTGGTACTTCAAGGGTATTCCGAATTTCAAGCCATACAAGGAACCGATGATGACCGCAAGAACTTCTGAAGAGCTCCGAAGTATTCTCACTCAGCTCCTTCCCTAAAAAAATCCCCCAGCTTTTTCAGGCGGGGGATTTTTTTATTCAGCTTCTTCTTCATCACCTTCCAAGTCTTCTTCATCCAAATCTTCACTAAAATCTTCATCATCCAAGTCTTCTTCACCTTCCAAACCTTCTTCTTCCTCCCCAGGGTCCTCATCGCTAAAAGCGACGGGCAAAACGACGAGTTCGAGCTCAGTCGTTTCTGCGAATGTCGTTGACATAGCTAAACAAAAGAGTAAGTGCTGGGTATTATACAAACACCTAAGGGCTTGGCAAGAGGTTGTAGATTTGGCATACTACTCCCCGTCATTCCGGGATCGTCTAACGGCAGGACGAGGGACTCTGAATCCCTTAATCATGGTTCGAATCCATGTCCCGGAACCATCACGACCTGTTCCTACAGACCGGGACAGGTAGTGACCAGCAATAAGCCCGAAGTCGCAAGACTCCGGGCTTTTGCGTTCCAAAACAACAAGACGGACAGTTCGAATCTAAGCCTCGAACGAAACTGACATAAGGCAGCTTTTTAGGAGAACAGGGCATTCTTTAGGTTCGAATCTAGGACTGGGTGAAAGTCACTCAGTCTGCCGCTACCTTGAGATTTAGAGGTTGTATTTTAGTAAACAAGAAGCCGATCTTATTCTTGGTAAATTAAGTCTGCTCCATTCAGTATCGCCGCCTTTCAAATTTATTGCCTTAATCCCTAATTGTTCGGCCTTATACGCCGCGAGTCTACTTGTGTTACCTCTACGGCAAACGAATATTACACCTTTTGATTTCCTCAACTCTTTATCCTCCTTTAAAAAAGTGTCGATATCCTGGAACGCGACGTGCTCTGAGTTTGGAATATGATGGTCTTCATATTCGCTATCAGTTCGCACATCAATTATTCTATACTCATCATTAATAAGTACATCTTCTTCTGCCCTCACCTTACTCCATACAGCCTCAGGCGATTCAAAGAAAACAAGGCTAAATACTTCCTGTGGTTCCATTTCCTTAATCATTGAATGATTCTCAATTTGCTTTGACGCTAACGGTTGATGGCCTTTTAATAACTCCTCGTTTTGTATCTTGGGAAATTCTTTTTCTTCGAGAAACTCAAAATATTCATCGACATACGGAAATGGACTATCGGGACAGATGAACACGGCAATTTTTTCTTCTTTAGAAGATAAGTCTTGCTTTGAAAGATGATTGAGCAAACCCACGAGTGCAAATCCAGAACTAGGACCAGCCAATATTCCTGCACGACATAGCTCCATACTTTTTCTGAAAGACTCAACCGTTCCAACTTCCTCGTGATGATTCATGTTTGATCTCCAATCGAAAGCAATTTCTTTAAGAAGATTGCTCGTGCGAACACCTGGTACGGGATTATTAGGAATCCGAGAGACGCCCACTATTTCTATTTTCTCATTCTGTTCCTTTAGGAATCTGCCCAGACCTACAATTGATCCTGTGGTTCCAAGACCAACTGACAGTAAAGACACTTTGCCGTTTGTCTGTTCCCAAATTTGAGGACCAGTCCATTTGTAATGAGCGGCAGGATTTGCCTCGTTATCATATTGTCCAGGATTGAACCAATTATTTTCTTTTGCCCAAACTTTTGATTTATATATGCCGCTCGTTGGATCACTTGGATCTGGACAGATAGGTTCTTCGTTTACAATTACCTCGGTACCAAGGAACCTGAGAAGGTTTAATTTGCCTTTGGTTACCTCATGAGAAACGACTGCTTTTGTATTCGGTATCCCCATAAGGCGTGCAATTACCGCAAGGGAAAATACGGTATTCCCTGATGAGTTTTCAATAACTGTATCTATACCATTTAGTCCACCATTCTCCTTTCTGTCGAGAAGCATGTTATATGCAGGCAGCGATTTCACATTTGCAAGCGGTAGAGTATTCATGAGTTTAGCAAAAATACGCACACCCTTTACTTTGTAGGGATTGAGTGACGAAGGAATCTCCACAAGTGGAGTATAAGGAGCATTCTCTGGATTAAGAAAATCTAATCCCGCATCATCTCCCTCAAATGTGTTTAGTAGTTTGTCTCTCATATTATTTACTAAACGAAAATTCAGCATCAATCTGAGTTGTCAGGTCACCAAAACGATTCGATACGAAGGCCTGGGCAACATACTTCCTATGAAGTTGCCAAATTTTCTCAAGGCGGCCTTGTCTGTTGTCGGGTAATGCATCTAACAGGTCTTTAATAGTCTTTAAAAGCTTTTGATTTGCAGACGCAAGCTTGTCTATTGAAAGTATATTGCCACTTTGATCGATATCTCTAATATGTTGATCATCAGAAAAAAAGCCTATTATTTTATCTAACGGTATATTTTTTTTAATAAAATCAATATCCTTTTGTCCTCTCATCTTATTTCCAACTACTCGCACGCTTTCTGCGACGCCCGCCTCAACGGCAAGTTCCATGTATTTTATATACACTTCAAGGCTTCGCATGGTTGGTTCAACAATAAGGCATGTTAGATCAAATTGAGCATGGAGTGTTCCAGCAAAAGAATCCACCCCTGCCACCATATCAGCTACAACATATCCATTTTTGTCGTCTGTGTGATTTAAAATACTCTCGAAAATAGCGAGGTTGTTATGGTAACAACTCGCTCCAATGCTTTCTTCTTGGTAGGTACCAACAGCAAAAACAGAGAGATTCCCTCTGTGTAAACCATACTTTTCTATAGGAACGTTTTTGATAGATGAAATCTCTATGATATTTGATTTTCTTGTTGGCGGCGTTGATTTACGAAATGCTTCGAGATTTTTTATATCATTTTGACCAATGAGCCATTTTTTAATTTCATCTGATGGTACTGGCGTAGAGAGATGCTTTTCTGCAGGTATCGCTTTAAAGCCCATCAATTCTGGAATATGGATATTAAGATCGGCGTCAAACACGATGACCGGCTTGTCAGTTGTGATTGACAGATATGATGCAAATGAAGCAGAGAGCGTGCTCTTTCCTGATCCGCCTTTCCCCACAAATGCAATTCGCATAAACGTAATGTTATTACAGTTGTAATATAATTACATTTATGGTATTCTGTTGTCAATATGAAAGATAAGAAGCACCACGATGCAAAAACACTTTTGCGTAAATTCCAACTAAAGGCTACGCCACTTCGATTAGAGATCTTGACACTCCTTGAAAGCACACACGAGCCGGTTGGCATTCCCGAACTACATAAGATGATGGAGAAAAATGGAGCTAACTACGTTTCTGTGTACCGTACAGTGCAGTCATTTGCTGACGCTGGACTTATTCGTCCCGTGAATCTTCGTCATGGTCATACGGACTATGAATTGGTGCGTGATGATGATCACCACCACTTAGTGTGTACAGGATGCGGTAAAATTGAAGAGTTCGAGGACTGCGGTATGGATGCATTAATCGCTTCGGTTCTCAAGCAAGCGTCATCATTTAAAAATATTACTGACCACGCTCTGGAGTTCTTTGGAACCTGTAAGGCGTGTGCACGATAACTATGTGCATGCTTTGCGGCGATCCCGCGCAAATCCCAAATGAAATTAGCGCCGGTTCAGCGATGTTACAATTTTTATTAACCGTGCCAATTTTTGGATGGATCGCGTATCAAGTACGAACTGTCATGCGAGATGTAGTCAGCTGGATCAAGAAGCGACGCGATATTCGCAAAGAATCTATAAAACGGTAATCAAGGTTTGAAGCAAAAATATAAAGCAATTCGTAGATTCGAGAAGCGTCCAGAGAACCATCACGACCTGTTCCTCCAGACCGGAACAGGGGGTGACCAAGAAAACCCGCCTCCAGCAATGGAAGCGGGTTTTCGATTTGGCCGGTTGTTTGGCGACCCTTAGGTTTTCCTGGTCTTTTCAACGATGAGCTTGCCTCCCCGTATCACGATTTTGCTTTTCAACTGTTCCAATAATTTCCTCTTATCCTCTTTTGATCCGTCTTGGAGGATTAACCTCGCACATGCCCTTACGTCGAGCTTTGGCATTATGAAGGCGTTTTGTTGGTTCGAATCCAGTCTGGATACTACGGCCAGTAATCTTTGCAGCTTTTCCATTTTCTCCTTCACTATTTCCGTCGTGCCGAGCTCGTCGATATTGAGCTTATCGACCACCTGAATGAGCTGGGCGACGAGTGCCTCCTCACGTAAGAATGTCTCCCGACAGTTTTTATCCAGCTGCCTTGTGCAGTGATAATAGACGTAGCGTCTCACCGTTCCGTCCCTCAAGTTCTTTACCTTCTCTTCTGTCGTGATCCCCGCGTTACATGCCCCGCAGGAGAACAGTCTGGTGAATGAGAATTCCTTTGATCCGTGCGCGCCCTTGGGAATCAAGCTGAGATTCTCTTGCACCCGATCGAATAGCTCCTGCGAGATGATCGCATCGTGCTTGCCTTTGTACCATTTCCCGCTCTTCAATGGGAATTCGTATCTGCCAGTGTAGAAAGGATTTGCGAGGATCGCATAGATGTTGCTGAGCGCAACCTTTTTACCCGTGCGGGAACGGAACATGATTTCGTCATCGAGCCACTTCTTCAGTTGTCTTCCTGGCCAGCACCTGAGTCCCACCCGCTCAAACATTTCCTTAACGATAGGTGCCCTCACTGGATCAACGAAGATGCGACGTGTTCCCTTATCTGAATTCTTGTCATGGAGGTAACCCAGCGGCGACATATTCGGTCGGTAGCCCATCTCCACCTTCGCTTTTAACCCCCGTTTGATGTTGATGCTTTTATTGTCGTTCTCGAGCTTGGCTTGGCTACAGAGCATCATGAGCATGAACTTGTCGCTTGGTGAGTTGGTGAACCGAGAACCATTCGTTCGTATCTCTCGGATAAACCCCTGATCCATCATATCAACGATGGTGCCGAGGTCTCCCGCGTTACGGCTCAAACGATCTGGTGCCCAAGCAAGGATGCCATCAAATCGCTTGAGCTTTATATCGTCGATGAGTCGATTGAACTCAGGTCGTTGCCCTGATGCCTTTGCCGAGTGACTCTCACGGCGGACTTCGGTGACCAGCAATCCATCCCTTTCTGCCGTCGCCAACATCTCTTTAACCTGAGATTCGATGGAAAACGCCTGAAGTTCGTCTTGCTCCGTACTCTTACGTGAGTACACGCAGTACCGGATTGGACCGAGCGGTACTGGTTGGTCACCTTGTAAAACCCCTTTCTGTGCCTCGAAGCTCCCTATATTCTCCATATGTTGCCTTGTTATGTGGCATGGACATTAATGCCACATCTGTCCGGGGTGCCTAGTGCGGAACTGGAGGTAACTTTATATGAACAAGCTCGGCTCGTTATTGACAACTTACTATTACGATAATAGTATTCTTACATATGCAATTTTCAACCGTCCTAATGAAGGGCATGACTGATCTCATCATTCTTCGCATCCTCGATAAGTATGGAGAGTCGTATGGATACCAGCTCATTGAGCGCATCAGCGAACAAAGCAAGAACCTCTTCGCGTTTCAAGAAGGCACTTTGTATCCGCTGTTATACAAAATGGAACGCGATGGCTTAGTGACGAGTAAGCGCAAAGCCGCTCTGAGCGGTAAGGAGCGGCGATACTACCGCATAACAGACGTCGGCAAAACACAATTGGCGTCACGCAGTAAAGAGTACAAAGGTTTTCTCCAGGGACTGCAATCTGTTTTCGATTGGTCCACTGTATGAAACTTCAGGAATATATAGAGTCGGTTTCTGCAAGGATCACCGACGCGCAATTGCAATCGCGAATTCGTGAGGAGCTGAATGATCACTGGGAGGATTATTGTGAAAATCAATCTATGACAGACGAACCAGAACATGTCTTTGGAAATAAAACACTGCTCACCTACCAGACAAATGCTGTCGCCACGCCTGGCATGTTTGGAAAAGATATTGTATTAAGCGTCCTCTGCGGTATTTTCACCCTTGTGTTATTCGTAATGCTTTCATCCTTTTTAACTCTCGATATCGCGAATACATCCCTCCCAGATAAATTCTTCACCGTAATAGCAGGCATCATTGGTGTTACATTTTGGACCGGTATCGCTTGGCACATCTACTTAGCACTGCATCGTCACCTATTTATTCGGTATGGACAATCAATACGAAGAACATTCTTACTCGCTGTCGCCTTCGTGCTTCCAGCTGTATTCATGAGTGTAGAGTCTCTCTCGGTCTCTGTTCATGCGTTGACGGCGGATGCTCCTTTTTCTGTACTCTGGCCATTTGTTTCTTCTGCCTTTGTGATGTTCATTTTGTTTGGATCATTCTTTCTTGCTGGTCGTCTTGTCTCCCAAAGAATTGCCGATGTTGATCGTATCCTTTCTCGATTGCGTCGAAGCGTCCCGTTGATCGTCACGATGGCGGTGATTGCTGGTGTGACGATACTAATCACGACGAGCGATGCGCCTGGAAGTCATCGTGAAGCATTAGCAATCGTTGGGATACCGTTTACCTTGCCGCTGTTTATTTTGTATTTGTTCTGGGGACTGGGAACAAACGTCATCGGATTTCTTTTTCATGCAATTGGATTACCAGTCATTTTTGCCTACTGGACAACTACCGTTTTCGCTCTGTGTATTGGCGTGATATTGCCATTGTTGCGTTTAGTATTTCGAAAGCCAGTACCCCTTGTTCTCCAGTTTACTGCAAGTATTTTAGCTCCGCTTGCGTTCATTTTACCGATGGTTCCACAGGATATTCCACAGGTCACTTGGAAAGCGCCTTTGGTTTGGAATTGGGATATGCTGGAAAGGAAACAGCTTAATATAACCTATCCGTGGGCGGTATCGCTGATGCGTCGTGACGATGGAATCAATGTTGATTATGCGGCCTACCTGACCGATAAAAAAATAACCGTTATGCAGGGAGGCGGTTTAAGTTACGTGATAACACCAGAAGATGTAACAGCAATTGAAACCTCGCCGGGCTTGGAGGGCTTAACCAAGGGTGACGGGGGCGCTTACGCCGAAATTCCTTCTGGATTTGCTTGTGATGGGAAGCTTCTCGAAGAACTCTCAGACACTCACGACGGTAGCACAGGACCACTTGGAATGTTCGGTATCCAATGCAAGACTCTTACATACAACGGTATCGAAATTGCCGCCATCAACCACGGAAGCTTAATCGATCTTGATGTTTCAGATGATGGCTTACTTGCTGTGAGTATTAATATGGGTTCATATGATCCGACATATGTTTATGTCGTAAATGCTAAAGGAATTATTACCGAATAACACCGGGATGTAAGAATGTCTATGAGCTCATAGCGACTTTCCCAAGATTCTCCCCATGTTCACCATAGCATACGCGAGGTTGCGCAAGCCACCTCGCGTTGCGTTGAGCCGTTCGTAGACGGTGACAGTTTTCGGTAGACATCCTGCCACGCGTAACCTCGCTCAACCACAAAGCGTTGCCCGTAGACTTTTCGGTTGAAGTGACGGGCTTCATACCAACACTGCGGATGACATCTTTGTTTTCTTTACTGTCGAATCCTTTGTCGAGCGTGAAGAACATGCCGTAAAGCGACACATTCCGTCGGGGTTTGAGTTGGTTCCACTGAATGCCGGTGTGGAGTACGTAAAGGATGTAATTAAAGGTACGCCAGCGAGGAATCTTTCCCTTGAAGCCTCGTGTAGCACGAGACAGATGCGGCTCGATGAACCGACGAAAGTGTGCGATACTTACCTGTGTTGGCAACCTGCAATATTGCCGCTTTCTTATACCTGAGTCACGATGAGTTCAATATGAAAAGAATCACAGTTATCACTTTTGCGATCTTCGTTACTGTAGTTATTTTGGTATTTGCAACAAATTTTATTCATTGGGATGAAACTCCCTTGGAACAAAGTATTGCCGCTCTACCGCTTGGCCTCGGTCTTCTATTAGAATTGCCTTTTCTCCTTCTTGGGGCAATGCTGACCGGAAACGGATCTGATAATGGATTGATTTCGTATGGTTGGTATTCCACGATGATGCAAGTGATGCCGTTTCTAGCAGGAGCATTTTATAGCGGCTTATTTTACATCATTGCAACACACGTCACAAAGCAAAAACCGCGGAAAATATAAGCCCAAGTTCTATACGATCGGGACAGGGCTCTTGGCTATACAGAAAGGCGATCTAAAGTCTCCCGAAAGGCTCAGTCCGTGACCGGGCCGCAGAACCACAAAAAACCGACCTTTGAGGTCGGTTTTTTGTTTACAGGGACTTTGCGTAGTTCTCAAAGAACTCATTCAGTCCTCCCCCTTCTCCCCTCGTTACCTCACATGCCTTTTCGATCTTTTGCATCATTTCATCTTTTTTCTTCGTGAACGCTTCCCTTACTGCGACCGGCACATGTTCCTCACGCTGTTTAAACTGGCTGTCTACCGCTTTTTTCATGACCTCAATCTTCTTTCCCTCGATGAACCAATTCCCACACAGTGTGCGCAATCCTTCTATCCAGTCATGCATTGCAATCACTTTCTCAACCGTATTACTTATCTCATCACGATATATCGTGCGCTCTTCTCTTGGCAATTTTTCTAGTTCCCTATCAATCGTTGCAAATACCGCGCTCTGCACCTTCTCTCCTCCATACCCTTGCTCGAGCCATTTTATACAGTTTCCCGGAAGTCTCGCGAGATAGGGGTAGAAAAATCCTTCGAATTCACCACGCTTCTTCTCAGCCTCAGCTGAACGCTTTTCTTGCTGGATTTTTACGTATGCTTCTCGAACCGACGCCTCTAATTCATCAATGTACTTTTGTCTTCCCTCCTGAGGAACTTCTTGTCGGTTCATCTGCGCGGCAAGAATTGCTCTCTGTACTTCAAGCGCCTCTTCAAGGGTGAGTTCTTGCTGATGCGAAACTCTCACCTGCTGTTCTACCCTTCCTTTCATTCCTTGGAACCAGGAGATAAATTCAGGCGAGGGTTCTTTCCTTGCGCGCCGTTCTTGTTTTGCGCGCTCTTCTTGTGCTCTTTTTTCCTGCTCAAGCGTTTCCCATGCTCGCACCAACTCGTCTCTCACGGCTTGTAGGTATCTTTCGAGTCCCTCTTCCTGCTGAATACTTCCCCTTACCGCCTCTTCCGCCTTCCCTAAAACCGCCGCATAGGGCACGTTATTTTTCATCTCTCCATACGCCCAAGTTCCTACGGACTTTACCCAGGCATCAAGCTCTCTTTTGCGATTTTCTCTCCGCTCCTCCGCTGCTTTTCTTTGGCGCACTTCTTCGTCATGGAGGGCAAATGCACTCCCGAGCATTCTGAGCATTTGTGCAAAATAGTGATCGCGGGTGCGAGGAGCGATATTCGCCTCACGTATCCTCTTCGCGAGCTCTGCGCGCGCAAGACGCTCTATCTCGTCCTCATCCACCCCTCGCCGTAATTTTTTGAGCGTTTCTTGAAAGAGTCCGTTGTCGCCCTGTGTATTTATCCAAGCGTCAAACCATGTCTTAAATTCACGTTCCTTTCTTTCTCGCTCTGCCTGTACATTTCGCGCTTGCTCAAGCACCTGATCCACATTGGCACGATAGAACGCTACGTCCGGTTCTCCCCCCTCTCTACACTTGCGCTCAATCTCGTCTCGAGCCCATTGCTGCACTTCACGAAAAGACTGACGGTTCTGAAAACGATGCCTGACCTCTTGATAGAGGCCATTTGGATTTCCGATGTTCATCCAGGCGTTGTACCACTCACGGAACTCCCTTCTCTTTCTCTCCGTACTTCTTTCTGTTCCCGAGTCTCTCCTTTCATATCCGCCCCTTCCTCTTTGGTGATACTCCCTCTCCACCTGCCTCATGATATCCTCCTGCTTTCTCCTCCACTCCTCGTGTTCACTTGGGGGAATCAGGTTGAGATAGACGTCTAATTGACTATCCACCCTCCTTTTTACCGCGCTCAAGCTCTCCCCACTTCTGAGACCGAATATTATCCTTCCTCTCAAGGAGTCTCCTTCCTTCCCGTCAAACCACGCATTTGCCCAGTTCATGAATCCTTCTCGTCTTGCTTCAGCTTCTCTTGCGCCGTTCTCTCGTCTCTCCTGTTCTCGTACGGCCCCCTTTCCTCCGCTGTCATATGTGGCGCGCCGTGCGTCATCCATGAGCGTTTCGTAAGCATCTTTTACACCTTTAAAACGCTCTTCTAATGCTCGGTTTCCCTTTGTTTTATCAGGATGAAGTTCATTAGCCAGTTTTCGAAATGCTTTCTTGATCTCTGCTTTAGTCGCCGAACGCGATACTCCAAGGACGGCGTAGTAATCATCAGGGTTCACTTCACCCCGGCCTTTTCTTTCTCTTCTCTCATCCATACGATATGCTTGCGCAAATTAATTGCTTCTATTTTACCGCGAAAGCAGCGCCCTTTCTTTGTTCGTGTGGACGAAGAAAATAAAAGCGCGGCGGCCAAGACCCGTTGGTCAGCCACCGCTTACGCCCGCTCATTTCTCGGAGCTTGTTATTTTCGTGAGTTGCAGATCAGCTTGCGCGATCATGCGGCTCACAATATCCGTATCCGGAACCTCATCTCTTGTCAGAAAAAGCAACCTATAAAAACAAACGCGGCGGCCGGGCTTGCGAGCCTGACCGCCGACGTCCTCCACGAACGTAATTTACTTTTTCTCCTCCTTGATGGACTTCTCCATCTCTTGATCCGCCTTCTTGAGGAGCTCCTCGAGCTCATCAGCGGCATCGGTCTCCGCGTGCGCGAGACGCGAAGGGGCGTAGGAAGTTTCCACGATGCCCACATGGGGCTTGAGGAGGAAATCCTTCCTTTCACCACTCTTCGTCTGGATCGTTACCTGACCAGCGCGGAGAGCCGCCTTGAGACGAGAGAGGCGGTGGTCCTTCATCGCATCACGCGCCGCAATCGGCATGACGAGCACGGCGATGAGCTCGTCGGCGCGGGATCCGCCGCCTCGGCGGAAGACCACGTCCGGCGGACGGACCAGCTCCTGGAGATGACGCGCATGCGCCTGCAGGTAGAGGTCTCCCCCCGCCTGCCCGCATTCGGTATTCACCGCGCGCAGTCCTTTCGCATCCGTGAATACCACGACCACGAAGATCTCCGTCTTCCAGCCGTTACTCGCGCGCCGCATGGCGCGAAGGATCTGCTCCTTCGCGAGAACCTCGAATGCGAGGCCGGTGACGGGGTCGTGCTGCAGACCCCGGATGACTCTGGTTTTGTCCCAGAGCATCCTCTGCTGAATCACCGCGATGACGGCCAAAACCGCCACCGCAGCCAGGAGAGCCATCTCCATCTTTACACCCCCTTGTGGGCTTATAGGGCAACAATATTATGGCATATTTTAGCCAAAAAATCAACCCCATGAGCGCATTTTCCCAATAAAATAAGAGCTTTTTGAGCTCTTATTTTCCTTCCTTTTTCATTTTTTTCGTCTTTAGACAACGGTTCCCCCAAAGGCGGAGAGAAGATCTGACACTTCCTCTTGACCATCCTCTGCACGTTTCGCACGGCTCGCTTTTAATATCGTTTCGGGAGGAAGTAGGCAAATTTCTTTAATAGCATCGAGGAGAATTTTGGCGTTTTTTGGATCCTGCATGCGATCTGCATGCATTTGATACGGGAACTCGACGAGCAGCGTATGTTCGTCCTCCATACCTGCAAATTGCGCTGACCCTACCATGAGCGCATAGCCCGGTCCCGCTTCTTTTGCTTTTTCTAAACATCTTCCCCATTTTCCACGAATGCTCTCTTCTCGTTCCGAAGACTTGGGAGGAAGGAATTGAGGGGGTGGAGTCTGCGGAGAAGTCATCCCGACGGCAGGAGGGATCTCCTCGGCTGAGGGTTCTTTCAATGTACCTGATTTACCTGTTGATGGGTGGAGGGGAAATGAGGATGGAGCGGATGTGGATGCGCTCGAACTACTATCGGATGTACCAAGTTCCGAAGGTCTTTCTTTGGGGGAGATTCCTCCCGCCGTCGGAATGACACCTTTATCTACTCCCATCCACTTAAAAAATGCCACCTGGAGGGGTAACTCGGGTAAAAGCGCGGGCGCCTGCCGTAAACGCGACGCAAGCAATTCATCCAAAAGCGCAACCGCCCTTCGTGCTCCCAACTGTTTCGCTGCCTGTTCTACGATCTCCGCAGTGGCATCATCGTAATTCTTCCGCGGATCATCTCCCCAACTTGCAAACACCACGGCCTGTATATATTCCAAAAAGTCATCATGTACATGACGAAGCGATGCACCATTTTCACTCGCTCGCCTTACTTCACGTGCAGCTTCCACCACATTTCCTTCGGCAAGCAAGCGAACGAGTACATTGAGAAGCGCGAGCGAAGAGTCAGGGAGAACCGTCTTCGCTGCTGCTTCCGTTATCTCTCCTTGCACGCTATCAAATACTTGTCCAAGCAGACTCTCCGCGTCACGCAAACACCCCTCGGACAGACGTGCAATACGATGGAATACTCCTTCAGCCACCGTTCTTCCCTCTGCCTGCGCAATGCCTCGCAGGCGATCCACCATTGCCGGTACGGGAATACGCGTAAACGCATATCGCTGGCAGCGCGAAAGGACGGTTGCAGGAATTTTGTGCAACTCCGTAGTCGCGAGGATGAATACTGCGTACTTCGGAGGCTCTTCAAGCGTTTTGAGGAGAGCATTGAAAGAAGCCGTGGAAAGCATGTGCACCTCATCAATGATGAACACCTTGTATTTCCCGAGCGAAGGGCCAAAGCGCACGCCTTCGATAATATTTTCTCGCACCGCATCAACACCTGTTTGCGATGCCGCGTCGATTTCAAGAGTGTCCATCATTTTTCCTTCGGCAGCATACGTACATGAGGAACAGGTACCGCACGCTTCTGCGCTCGCCGCCTCCCTTCCGGTGCATTGGAGCGATTTTGCAAGTAATCGAGCAATCGTCGTCTTTCCTACTCCTCGTGGACCAGAAAAAAGATATACCTGCGCAAGTGCGCCTTGGATAATTTGTTGCGTGAGAGTTTTTACCACATGTTCCTGTTCAGCGACTTCTGCAAAACGTTGTGGTCGATATTTACGGAAAAGAGATGCCATAGTACGCACCTATCCTATAGAAAATTCCCTCCAGCGAGAAGCGCTCAACGGGACAAGTAAAAAACCCCCGAGAGTTCGGAGGCTTTTTCTTATAAAACGGGTGGTGGAGGCACCATTTCTGTCTTTTTTCCTTTCTTCAGCCCTGCGCGCTCGAGGATTTCTTCCTCAACCTCCTCACGCGCGCGTCCATACTGCAGTCGAGAAATATCTTTCAAGAGTTCTCCTACCCGTGGATTTCCCTTTACCGGCGGGTACGCCTTCATGGTAAATGGACGCTCCTGCGCGTTATCGATAATGAGCTTTACATTCCACGTGTATTTATCGGTATTCATGAGATCAGATCCAGTGAGCGTAGGCTCGAAAATCTTTCCGAGCACCTCGATATCCTCAGGACCCACCCGCGCAACAAACATACTTCCGACGTTTCCGAGTACCGCATCACGAATTTCACTCTTCCCATCTTTCACAAGCTGCCCCATGTATTGGTGCGCCATGATGAGGTTCAAACGATATTTACGCGCCTCAGAAAGAATGGTTGCAATGGTCGGCGTAATGAAGTTTTGGAACTCGTCGATATAGAGGTAGAAGTCATTTCGCTTACTCTCTTCCATGTCGGCGCGTCGGAATGCGGCCATTTGCATTTTCGCTACCAGAATGAGACCAAGAAGCGATGCGTTCACTTCACCCGTCTTTCCCTTCGAGAGATTGACGAGAAGAATTTTCTTCTCGTCCATGATCTTGCGGAAGTCAAATGCAGAGTGCGTTTGCCCAATGATATTGCGCATCATTTCGTTTTCTACGAAACGGCCTACCTTAGAAACCAGGTACCCCATCATTTCGCTCTTATGGTAATCACTTGTTTTTGCCATTTCATCTTCCCAGAATGACTTCACGACCGGATCAGTTACCTTTGACACCCATTCCTTCTGAAAGGCTTCATCCGCGATCATGCGCGGGATTTCAACGATCGTTCCTGGGTTTTTTGGATCAGCCATGAGCGTGAGCATGTAGTTTCTCATGTTGTGCTCAAACATCGGACCGATCATCTCCGGCGGGAAGAGCATGTAGAAAATGTTGATCATTTCCTGCACCGCAAAGTCACGCATGCTCGAAAGCACTTTGCGCTTTTCTTCTTCACTCATCGTTTCGAGCTCTTCTTCAGAGATAGGAACTTCGAGCATGTTCAGTCCCATGGGACGATCCATGTCTGAAGGATTGAAATACACCACGTCATCCACCCGCTCTTTGGGAATAAGTTCGAGCACCCCATCCGCAAGATCACCGTGCGGATCAATCACCGCAACCCCTTTTCCGTCTTTAATATCCTGCGCAACAAGGTTTTTGATAAATTCCGATTTACCCGATCCGGTTTTACCAATGATGTACATGTGGCGGCGGCGGTCCCCCTCATTCATGAACGCCTCTGTACGTTTTCCGCGGAACAGATTGAATCCAAGCAAGAGCCCTTCTTGCGGCATGTTCACCGGAGGAGGCGCTACTTTTGCAAGGAGCCATTTAATATTCGGCGTTTCGGTGGTATGCAAAGGAAGGTGCCACAAGCTGGCCAGCTCTTCTGTATTGAGGATCATTCTTTGCTTTGCAGAGAACTGTCGGTAAATACACTTTCGAATGAGCTCTTTTTTTGAAGAAGGAATTGATGCCTGAAATGCATTGCCGTACTCGTAGATGCTGAATTGTCCGAAAGCATTCAATGCATTTTTTACATACATCTGCGCAGCATCCGCTTGCTGTGCGCAGGCAATCACTCGGATATTTACCTCTAACCCCGCTTTTGAGATTTTTTGTTCAATGCCTTCGAGCATCTTTGTTTCAAGCGCAGTAAGCTTGCGCTCTTTCATTTTTGCTTCACGCTTTTCAAAATCTTCTTTTTTCTCTAACCAGCCTCGCTCCACCTTCCCTCCTTTTTTTGCCTGCGCAAAGCTCATGCCCTCATGCATGTTGCGTACAATGCGCTGTCCGCGCTCGCGCCAACCGTTTGCTGCGGGACGTAACACAAACTGCACCACTACTCCGTCGCCCTGCGCCACCTGGGAGAGCGCGTTCGTGAGTGCATTGAGTGGATCGGTTTCCAGGTCTTTATATGTTTTTATCGGCAGCACCGCCTCTCGTCGCTGAGTTACATATCCTCCTATTGCAATTCCCCGAGGTGAAAAAATGTTAAAGTCATCCACTTCTTCAATATAGGCGCTACTCCACTGCGCATGGACTTGCTGTTCAAAAAATTCTTGATACTTTCTTGGTACGGTTGCGTAAAAGGCGATCACCTTTTCCAGGGCGACAATTTCCAAAGCAATAACATCCTGATATCCGCTTATCCATGCAGAAAATCCTTTCTCCTGAGAAATGCCTCCTAGTGCGGCGAAAAGCGTTTCCGCAACCGCGATTTTCTCTTTTGTCGTCTGTTGCGCCTCACGTGCCTTTCCCTCCTCTTCCGACTGAAACTTTGGCAACGTAATTTGCAAGGTAACGGGAGCACGATCCCCTTCGCCAAGTCGCATTTTTTCTTCGGCACGCTTACGAATGATGGTCACCGCTACAAATCCCAATCCTAGCAAAAGCAGGATTCCTACTCCGAGAAAAAGAAGAAGCTCCGGAGGAATGCCTGCCGTAGGATCAGGAAGAGCTTGAGGAAGAGAAGTTGCCACAAAATGTTTTTAGTGCCCTTTTTTGGAAGATACTATTTCTCTCATGAGGCGACGCGCGCGCGTAAATGCTTCTTGCAAAAGCCAAGGGGATGCACGATCTTTCCCCTCGATAATCAAGAGCCAAGTTTCAAGGCGCGTGAGTACCTCGTGCGACTTTACCGATCCTTGTGCACATGCTGTTCGCAACCAGCGTGCCAACTGCTCCCCCTCTCTCTTGAATTCTTGCTTTTTCTCCTGCGTAAGCGCGGCGTATTCATCTGCGAGTCCGTGCGAAAGGAGCTCCTCGATACGAACCAGGAGGTGATCTTCCATTTCTCGCGTGGCACGTGCGGCCTTTTCTGCTGCTTTCAGACGCTCCGCGACTTGCGCATCTACGTTTTCCTCTGCAGATGGCAAAGTTCGCTCTTGGCGATCCAGAGTCTTCGTTTGCACGCGTATTTCGGGGTTTTCCCCGCCCCCTTCCATTCTTTCACGGCGTTCTGCCTCCATACTTTTCTTCTTAAAGTATACCATGTTATCCTACGGTCATATTCTTTTTCTTTTCCTATGCAAGACTCTTGCTGTGGTGACAAAAAAAGCTGCGGACAATCCGCGCATACCCTTCACTGTGTTGGCCGATTCCTCTTTGCAATTCCTTTGTTGGTCTTTGGTGTTTTCCATTTTCTCAATGGTCAAAGCATGGTTGGCATGCTTGCAGGATGGCCATTTGCCCTCTTCCTCGTGTACGTCTCTGGAGCGGGCCTTATTCTGGGCGCGATCGCGCTCATGCTGAATCGCTTTGCTCGTCTTGCAGCAATTCTTCTTGCGGTGGAGATCGGCCTTTTTGTACTTACTCTTCACCTTCCCGCCATGCTCGCAGGAGGCGCGGGCGCACAGATGAGTATGATGTCCGCCCTCAAAGATCTTGCGCTTGTCGGAGGAGCTCTCGCTCTTGCAGCCTCCATGACCAATCGCGGATTTAGCGCTAAGTAATTCCAAGACCGCCTCTTCACTTCTCCATGAACGGATGAACGAGGCGGTCTTTTCATTCATGTATGCTCGTTGAGCGGATCAAACGGCTTTTCTTGGGCCATGCATTTGATGCTTCCCGGCAAACAGATCGCATCATCGGACCACTTCCTCGGGGATACGTTCCGCATGATGCCTGCCTCCCTTTTCTCGTGCGCGAGGCAAGAGGCCACGGAAACCGTTTTCAATTTCTTGAAAAAGACGGGTGCGTGGGGCTCGCTTGGAATTATGGCCCGCTTCGTTTTGCACGATTTCTCACCGACCTCGAGCCGTCATGGGACTTTCCCCTTCCCAAGCCGCATTTCTTTTTCTGGCAACGCATTTCTCGCACAGATGTTCCGGATGGATGGGGCTCTTCGAAAATCGCACTCCATCAAAGCCGTATCGGCATTGCTCATATTCCTGCATCCGGGGACGTGCTTTCGGGTATTTCTGCCCACGCGAAACGCCGTTTCCATGCGTGGAAAAAACAAGATTGGATTATTGAACCCATTACGGTCCATGAGTATTGGGATGTCGCCTTTCGCTCAACGCTCAAGGGAGCACACAAGCGCGCATTCAATGCCCTGCTCACGCAAAAAATTGCAGGGCATGGAAACCTCATCGGGATCGTAGGCGCGCGTCCAAAAGCCAGTCCGCACTACGAGGCTGCATTTGCCTATCTTGATATTCCGGAGATTCAAACTTCCACGCACCACGTTTCTTGCGTCACCCCCCTTGGACGCGATGCAGACGCAGGAACCGGACTCATGGCATGGTGGCTTGAACGTCTGCAATCGAAAGATTATCGCTTTGCAGATTTTGGCCTGTTCTGGACACCCGGCGAATCGGATAGCTGGAAAGGATTTTCTCGTTTTAAAGCGCAATTTTGTACGCAGTTTCACGATTTTCCTCCGATCTTGCAGAAGAAGTAAGAATTTCCGTCATGTCGGGCTCCGACCCGGCATCCAGCGTCAATAAGCGAGAAACTCCTGTCGAGTTAAGAAAAAGTGCAGATAAAGACTCCGACGATAGGAGGAGTCTCAAACGCAGACTATAAAATTGAAAACTATTGTCGGTTTATAAGAAAGTGAGAGAACCAAAAAACTTTCCTTAGACCGGGTAGGGTTCCTTTTCTTTTTTTTGAATAAAAATCGACGTAAGTATACTTACCTGTTTTTGAAAAATGCCCCTATTTATTGCGTCGTGAAACGCAGAATGTAAAGTATGCTTACGTGGTAAAAAGAATTAAAAAAGAAAAAGATGAGGTGCCATCTCTTTCTTTTGTATTTATTTTTGGATGTAAAGTCAGCTTTACATTTTGCACGTAAAAACACCAATGAAATGAGGGGTGAGATGTAAAGCGCACTTTACATTCACTTCGCACAAAAAATCACCCTCCTTTCGCTTCTTACCTCAAACCCCTTCCAAAAGATCCTTCAGTCGACATAAAGCTCCCTCCGGATGACACTCATC